>JAJRZN010000068.1 GCA_024275235.1 Deltaproteobacteria bacterium | reverse complement strand
TGGTTATGAACTTCAGGTCAGGCCGCGCAGCGGTCTGGCGCTGAAATACGGGATTACCCTGATCAATTCACCGGGTACCATTGATGCCGATTACCGGGGTGAGGTGAAAATCCCCCTGATTAATCTTGGTAAAGAAGATTTCACCATCAAACGTGGTGAGCGGATTGCCCAAATGATTTTGGCTCCGGTCTGCCGGGCGGTTATTCAGCTGACTGACCAGCTGCCGGACACTGTTCGCCAGGATGGCGGCTTCGGGCATACTGGCCTCTAATTCCGTATGCGTTTTTGTGTACTGGGCAGCGGCAGCAAGGGAAATTGTACCCTGGTCGAATCCGGCGGCTGCGCCCTGTTGATTGATGTCGGCTTTTCCGGCATTGAGATTGAGCGCCGCCTGAACAGCGTGGGTTTGAAGCCTGAGGTAATAAAGGCTGTTCTTATTACCCATGAGCATCGGGATCATATCAGCGGGGTTGGGGTGCTGTCCCGTAAATATAAGCTGCCGGTATTTGTTAATGCCGCGACCCTGGCCGCGGCTGGTAAGATTATGGGGCAATTACATGCCGTGGTTGAATTTGAGACCGGCACCTCATTTTCCTGCGCTGATTTTGCTGTTCATCCCTTTGCTATCTCTCATGATACCGCCGATCCGGTGGGTTTTACGATTAACGACAGCCATAATCTATTCGGGTATTGTACCGATACCGGAATTATATCCCGTTTAATAGCCCGTCATCTCTCAACCTGTCAGGGGCTGGTGCTTGAATGTAATCATGATCCGGATATGTTGCGTAACGGCCATTACCCGCTGAGTCTGCAGCAGCGTATTCGTTCCCAGAGCGGTCATCTTACCAATTCTGACAGCCTCAATCTGATCAAAGATCTGCTGAATGGTTGTCTGCGCCATGTTGTTTTGGCTCATCTAAGCGAATCTAACAATCATCCTGATTTGGTTCAGCAGGAGATTGATGCCCTGCTGAACAGTCTGCCTTACCCTGGTTCCCAGCCGCCTTTAGACATCACCATTGCCAAGCAGTATGCAGCCGGCCCTTTGATTTCCCTTCCCTGAATGGTTACTTACAATATCAGCACCTGTTATTTTTAAAGATAAAAATGCCAGTTAGTGTTATTATATGCAGGAAGATTGTGAGCTGCTGCGGGCTGTCGCTTAAAGTAAGAGGGGTATCTCGTTCCCACGCAGGAGCGTGGGAACGAGGCCTTTCTCTAAGGGTGATTGATATCCAGACAGGTCTGCCTTTATCTTGTTCCCACGCTCCTGCGTGGGAACGTGGGAAGTAACTATAAAAAAGTAACTATAAATATGTTAGGCGAAATTGATCGACATCTACTAAATGATATTTTTAATGAATTAGATGACGCTGTCTATATTGTTGACCCGGATGACAGCCGCATTCTGCATGTTAATCAGAAGGCCTGTGAGATGTTGGGTTACAGTTATGAGGAATTGATTTCTCTAAGGGTGATTGATATCCAGACAGGTCTGCCTTCCATGGAAAAGTGGCGAAAGATGTTTAACCGTCTCAGCCCTGGCCGGGCCTATGACTACATCGGTTCTCACCGTCGGAAGGACGGTACTGAATTTCCTGTGGAAATTCATGGTAAATACTTTGTTTATGATGGCCGTCCCTGCCTCGTTGGTATTGCCCGTGACATTAGCGCCTGGCGGAGAATTGAGAGTGAATTGATTCAGGAACGTAATAAATTAGATGCGGTGCTATGTGCTCTTGGAGACGGCCTCACCATGCAGGACACCAATTTTCGAATCCTTTACCAGAATTCAGCCTTGCAGAAGAAACAGGGGTGTCACATTGGAGAATACTGTTATAAGGCCTATCATGGCCGTGACCATATCTGTGAGGGATGTCTGTTGGTTAAGGTTTTTCAGCATGGCGGCAGTTACCGCCGGGAGACCAGTGTTGTCCTGAAGGATGGTTCCACCATGCATCTGGAGGTCTCGGCCAGTCCGGTACGCGATAGTGAGGATCAGATTATTGCCGGAATTGAAACGGTGCGCGATATCACCCGCAACAAGGAGCTGGAGAGTCAATTTCTCCAGGCCCAGAAGATGGAGGCGGTGGGGCGGCTTACCGGCGGTATAGCCCATGATTTTAACAATATTCTCACCATTATTGTGGGTTACAGTGAAATGACCATGTCCATGGTTCAGGAGGGCACCCATCTTTTTGAAAACCTCAAGGCCATTAATGAGGCCGGTAACAGGGCCTCTCTGCTTACTCGTCAGCTTTTGTCCTTCAGTCGTCAGCAGAGTTGTTCGATTAAAAATATAAATTTACTTGATTCTCTGCAGGATATGAGCAAGATG
Source organism: Deltaproteobacteria bacterium (assembly GCA_024275235.1). Taxonomy (GTDB): domain Bacteria; phylum Desulfobacterota; class Desulfobulbia; order Desulfobulbales; family VMSU01; genus JAADIV01. The sequence goes on along the minus strand of JAJRZN010000068.1, from coordinate 2,895 downwards.
CTGCGGCGGATTATGGGTGAAGATATTGAGTTACGACTTGAATGCCCGGCCATTGAGCTGATTATTGCAGTTGATGAGACCCATTTTACTCAGATTATGATGAATCTGGCCGTTAACGCCCGGGATGCCATGGTCGGCGGCGGTATTTTTACTATAAATGTTGACAGTCTAAAGATAGACGAAACTCAGGCGGAGGAGGAAAAATTGACTCTCGGCAATTATGTCCGCTTAAGGGTGTCTGATACCGGTTGCGGTATTACCCCTGACATAATGGATAAAATATTTGAGCCCTTTTTTACTACCAAGGGCGTTGGCCGTGGAACCGGTCTGGGGCTGTCCACGGTTTATGGATTAGTAAACAACTACAAGGGGCGAATAGTGGTGGATAGTGTGCCGGAGCGCGGAGCCACCTTTACGATTTTCCTGCCGCAGGTAGACTTAGACGGCGTTTAAAAATCTTCAAAGTCATCGTCATCGTCCATGGGGATAACCTGTTCCGGGGCCGCTGCCTTTTTCGGTACTGTCCTGGGGGCGGGCAGGGGTTTGATTTCATGACTTTTTCAGACGAGGCAGGGGCTTTGGCTTTAACCGGCGGGCGCTGGAGCGTCTGCGGGGCGGCGGATATTTCATTACTGCCGGTCAGCATAAGCATAAGCCGGTTGATATACTGCGTTGTAGCTTTGGCGAGGGAAATAAGTTCGGCGGCGGCGCTGGCCGTCTCCTCTGAGTTGGCCGCGGCCCGCTGGGTGACCTGGTCTATTTCGTTAATTGCTGTATTTACCTGGCCCAAACCTATGGTCTGCTCACTGGAGGCGGTGGAGATTTCAGCTACCAGGCCGCCGGCCATGGAGATCTTCTCGGCCACCGCTGAAAAATTTTCATTGGTTTCTGCTGCCAGTTTATTACCTTCATTAATTTTGGCTGTCGTCTCCTCAATAAGCTGGGTGGTGTTTTTGGCTGCTTCGGCGGAACGCATGGCCAGACTGCGAACCTCATCCGCCACCACGGCAAAGCCCGCCCCTGCTTCACCGGCTCTGGCCGCCTCAACGGCAGCGTTTAAGGCCAGAAGGTTGGTCTGAAAGGCTATCTCATCAATTGTCTTGATTATTTTAGAGGTCTCTTCGCTGGCCGTGGAGATGGCGGCCATGGATTCTGTCTGGCGGATGATGGATTCATTGGCCTTGTTTACTACCTGGCTTACCTCCTTCATCAGGCTGTCGCATTGCCCCGCGTTGTCAGAGTTCTGGCGGGTCATGGTGGCAATTTCCTCCATGGAGGCCGAGACTTCTTCCAGGGAAGCCGCCTGGGCGGAGGAATCATCGGCCAGGGATTGGCTGGAACCGCTGAGTTCACCGGAGGCCTCGGATACCCTGGCTGTGGTCTCGGTTAATTCATGGCCAATGGCGGTTATCGGCTTGATTACCAGGCGCTGGAGGCAAAAATAAATGGTCAGGCAGAGCAGGACAATAAACCCCAGGGCCAGACCGATGAACCAGATGGTCAACTGGCGGGTAGAGGCGGCCATGGTCTTGATTATATCAGCCTTCTCGGCCGTGATATTGTCGTTTAAAATTTTATTTGTTTGATTAACCCGGGCCATGCTCATCCGTATTATCACCTGACCGACAGTTTTCCCTTCAAATTTTACCGGTTGTTTGATCTCCTTCATGCCGGGCTGTATGGCCCAGGTCTTGGTCAGGGGCTTGTTGGCCGAGTCGGTGAAAAAGACGTTGGCCACGTCTTTGTCCATGGCCGCGTGCTTCGCTAATTGCTGCAGGGAATCAAAATCATAGCCGATGATAAAGGTGGAACCAACTTTGCCAAGCAGCATGGCAAATGATTTGCCCTTGGCTATTATGTCCTGCTGGGCCAGCTTTTCCTGAGTATCACGGTCGTGTCCCAGGACTTTGACAAAACCCGCGCCAAGATGCTTCTCTGAGTTGCGGGCTGAATTGATTATAACCGCGGTCATGAGGCTTAACAAAATAATAGCCAGAGTTGAAGAAATAAATACAAATTTAAAGGTGATACCTCTCTGTCTATCTGTCATCTTGTTTTTCCTCACAGGTTAGTAAAATCATTAGCTGGTCTGCATATTATTGCGGGTGAACCGGTTCTTTAAGTTAATTGGCATCACCACCACGCTCTATGGCCTCCAGGCATTCCCGTACCGGGGTGTAGTCAGCGGCCTTGGTCCAGCCCACAATTTTGGCGGCCTTGGCGGCGGGGCTTGCGGCAGTTATGGTCTTTAAGGCTGCCGCCATCTTGTCGGCCAGAGCTTTGGGGGTAGCTTTAAGAGCGGCCATGGGCCATTCGGGATAGAGACGGGTACTGTGGACAAAAGGGAAACTGTCTTTTATCTGATGGATAATCTTAAAATTACTCATTTTAATCTTGCCTTCGGCGGTCATACGCTCCAGGGTATCGGTACGGACTGTACCCGCGTCAACGATACCGCGCTCCACTGCCAGTACCACGTTGTCATGTTTGTTGCCCTCAATAAATGAGGCAAAATTTTTTCTGGGATTGATACCGTTATCTAAGAAAAGACGCCAGGCCATGAGGCCGCCGCCAAAGGAAGAATATTTGACCAGCATGAACTTTTTACCCTTGATGTCGTTTAGTGAATTGATGGGGCTGTCTCTCGTGGTGAAAACTACACCGCCAAAGGAGGTTAAGGCCTTGCCCTGTCTGGAGTTAATCAAGGTGGCAATGGCCCTGATCTGATATTTTTTCTCCATATCGACATAGAAGGCGGAGTTGGCCAGTAGAAAATCAATCCTGCCATTCTTGACCATGGGATCAATGGCCACAAATTTAAGGGGTATGATAATCACCCGGTCGCCTAATTTCTGGCTGAGGTATCCCGCTGTGGCACCCCATTTCTGCATGGCT
>JAJRZN010000067.1 GCA_024275235.1 Deltaproteobacteria bacterium | reverse complement strand
AGTGTTAATAAATTCTATAACACCATGCGTAGTATGCATGTAAAATGTACCAAAAACAGCCTTTATCAATATTTGGATTATCTAATAGACGCATATCTTTTTTATCGGGTGCCGATACATAGTCGTTCCGAGAAGGCTCGCTTGGTTAATCCTGCCAAAATATATACCATTGATACGGGATTGTTACAGGCCATGACCTTCCGCAATAGTGCAGACAATGGCCCTTTGCTGGAAAATCTTGTTTTTATGCAACTCCGTCGACTTGGTTTTTCTATGGAATTTATTAATGATAAGGCCGGTTACGAAACGGATTTTATAGCCAGACACCCTATTACAGGTGAAACGAAACTTATTCAAGTGTGTTGGGATATCGCAGACCATAAAACAATGGTCAGGGAGATGCGAGGACTGCAAAGTGCCATGGAGGCATGTAACATAACCGAAGGTGTTATTGTCACTTGGGATGATGAGGATTTCTCAGTGGAGAATATTCGTATTATTCCTGTCTGGAAATGGCTATTGGAATATAAAAGGTAAAGACAGGGTAGCAAATTTTCGGAGTCTTCACTTACCTCTGCGATTAGACTGGTTGGAGCAAGACGTATACGCTGCACCAGCCTAATCACGAAAATCTCTGACACCCAGCCAGCAACAGCGCAGCGGTGTCATACAAATACGGTGGTTGAGTTTAGCGACCATGGCGTGAGCAGTTACAGGTAAAGTTGTATATACTGTCCCCGGAATTGTCCTGTTAAGGTTATATACCCGGATGTTTATCATTACGAAGGGCCTGACAGCGCGTCTATTTTTGCTGCAAATACCAGTCAGCCGTTTTTTTCAGCCCCTCATCCACGCCAACCGGCGGCTGCCAGCCGAGCACATCTTTGGCTTTGCCGATATCAATCCACAGAGAGCCAAATAAACGCTGAGCCATATCACCTTTGCCCAACATCCGCAGGACAAATTTCAGAAAAACCGGTGGAACGGGAAGCAAACGGGCGGGTCTGCCCATTACCGCAGCCAGACGCCGCAAAAGGTCAGGGGTGGAAAGGTCCTCATCGTCACCGGCAAGGAAAACCTGATTGGCCGCCGCCGGATGGTCGATACAGGTGATAATTAAATCAACCAGATTATCCAGGGCCACCAGGGTGCGCTTATTATGAATTGCCCCAAAAGGTAAAGGGATACCTTTCTCAACAATCTGCATCATATTAAGGAAATTGGCCTTTACGCCGGGGCCATAAACCAGAGGCGGGCGGATGACAACCACTTCGAGACCACATTCTGCCGCCATGGCCAATAAACCTCGTTCCGCCTCATACTTCGATCTGGCGTAATCATCCTCAGGACAAGGCGTATCTGTTGCAGAAAATGGCGCCTCCCCTGTCTTTTCGCCATTCACCTTAATACTGCTCAAATAGACAAAACGTTTAACACCTGCCGCCTGGGCCTGTCTTGCCAGATTTAATGTGCCGGTAACATTAACGTTATGAAAGGCCGCCTGCGGATCCGCGGACTTCTCCCGCATCACATGAACACGGGCAGCCAAATGCACCACACAGTCAACCCCAGCCAAGGCCTCTTGCCAGTTGGTATTGGAGTCAATATTGCCCGCTACAATCTGCTTAACACCCGGCAAAACATCCGGTGAAATGTTAGTACGCACCGCCGCCACAACATGGGCGCCATTCTGCCGCAATGAACCACATAAACGATGCCCAACAAAACCGGTTGCCCCAGTTATTATTACTTTCAAACGGCCATCAGCCAAACCTGCCCCACTCTGTTTTTGTCAGTCATTAATTAAGTATGGTGTCCCCGGAACTGTCCTTTCATTTTTCGCACTCAACCATTCCCCGGCCTGTAAATCATCTCCAGAAATTTCCGGGGATATTTGCAGAGCACTTTGCAAAGATTGGTTGAAATAGCGTTTTCCCGGCAGACACGAACAATCTCTTTATTCAGTACCCAATTGCTTTTCAAATTACGGGAACTGACCCCACCTGCTCGCATTTTTATTAACACCTGGGGCAGATAACTATAACTAACGCTCGAAACCGCGAAAAAACGAACCAGCAATTCATAGTCAGCGGCAATCTTATAATCAGTTCGATAAGTGCCAAACTTTTCATAACATGATCTTTTAACAAAAAAAGTGGGATGCGGCGGCATCCAGCCATAGGCAAACCTGGCAGGGGTAAAGTGGTTAGCCCGATAATAGCGGACAATTTTATCTATTCGGACTTGATCAACAACCACAAGGTCAGCAAAAACAGAATCAACCTTTTTTTGCTCAAGTTCAACCGCAACTTTTGCCAGCACACTGGAATCAACATAAAAATCATCGGAATTCAGGATACCGACCACATCTCCAGTCGCCTTTGCAATGCCCTTGTTCATGGCATCATAGATACCGTTATCAGGCTCACTGACAACCGTGGCAATACGATCCCGATATTCATCAATAATTTTCAGTGTCCCGTCTGTGGAAGCACCATCAATAATGATATATTCAAGATCAGCATAATCCTGCGTAAGTACCGATTCAATTGTATCACGAATCGTTGCCTCACTATTAAAGCACACTGTAATAATAGATATTTTCACGGTAAAACCGCCATGGCGATACGCCTTCGCCCTCTTT
>JAJRZN010000066.1 GCA_024275235.1 Deltaproteobacteria bacterium | reverse complement strand
GGCGGCTGGTAACGGCCTTAAGCGGTGAGCCTCTGCCGCGTATATGCTAATCAGGAACCAGGAGGCAGGGGACAGGGGCAGTCTTTTACAAAATGGAACTTTTTATGAATAAACAAAATAACGCCATAGAGACCATAACCACTCTCGGAGTGGGTAATATCCTGATGAGTGATGAAGGTTTTGGGGTACGGGTGGTGGAATATCTATTGGCTGATTACCGCTTTCCGCCGGGGGTGGAGCTCTTAGACGGCGGCACATCCGGTATCTATCTCGCTCCGGTGATTGAAGACAGCCGCCGCCTGCTGATTATTGATGTGCTGAACATGAAAGGCCCGGCCGGGGAGATTCATCTTTTATCAGGTGCTGATCTCCGGGGAGCCGGATTGCAGATCAGCGTTTCCCCCCACCAGGTGGGCTTGCTGGAGATTATTGACCTCTGCCGCCTGCGGGACAAGGCCCCCGACGAAATCAAAATAATCGGCATTATTCCCCAGGATTTGCATCTCAGCCTTGAATTATCACCCGTCATGCGGGATAAAGTAAAAACGGTGGCGGATTTAGTCATAAAACAAATTGAGGAGTGGACAAATGCACGAGTTATCCCTGGCTCAGGGCCTGCTGAGCCAACTCCATGACTTAGCGGCCCGCCACCAGGCCCGGCGGATTATCCGGCTCAGGGTGGAGATCGGCCCCCTCTCCGGCATAGTGGTGGATTCCTTTGAGTTCGGCTTTAATTGCCTGAGTGCCGAATCCCCCTTAACTAAAAACGCCAAACTCGATATTACGATTCCCGCTAATGACAGCAGCGATATAGTCCTTCTGCAGGTGGAGATGGACGCAGAAGAAGATAATACCGTTCACGAATAAATGAATTTCACCCTATAATCATTTTTTGGAGCAAAATCATGTGCGACACCTGTGGCTGTCACAGCCCCTCATCCACCACTATTGAGATAAACCAAAGTCTGCTGGCCGCCAACAATCAGGCCGCCCATGCCAATCAACACCGCATAGAGGCCATGGGTGCCGTGGCCTTAAATCTTATTTCCAGCCCCGGCTCCGGCAAAACTACCTTACTGGAAAAAACCATTGAGGCCCTGGGCGATAAACTTCGAATCGGGGTCATAGAGGGCGATATTGAAACGGAACGGGACGCGGAGCGCATAAGGGCGAAAGGGGTACCGGTTGTGCAGTTAACCACCGGCGGGGCCTGTCATCTCGACGCCCCTCTCGTGGCCAGGGGCTTAGACGCTATAGAAAGAGAATTAAAGGGTGAAAAGCTTGATCTTCTGGTGATAGAGAATGTGGGGAATCTGGTCTGCCCGGCCACCTTCGCCCTTGGTGAACACCAGCGGGTGGTTCTGGTATCAGTACCTGAAGGCCCCGACAAACCGGCAAAATATCCCAGCGCCTTTCATTCCTCTAAGCTCTTTGTAATCACCAAAATTGATCTTCTGCCATATTTTGACTTCCCCGTCAACGAGGCCACGGCTGACGCCCTGGCCCTGAATCCAGACCTGCGGGTAATGGCGCTCTCCTCCGTCTCGGGCCAGGGCATGGAAGAGTGGTTTGACTTCCTCCTTGAATTCACCGGATGAAGCCGCATTTTAGCGGCCCAATCCCCAAAACTCCTTGACAATGCCCCCGCCCTTAAATATATTAGCGACTTCATTGTTGCCGGGATAGCTCAGTCGGTAGAGCAACGGACTGAAAATCCGTGTGTCCCTGGTTCAAATCCTGGTCCCGGCACCAGATGTTTAAAGGCTTTTCAGCAAAAATTGCTGAAAAGCCTTTTTTGTTTTCCGCTTTCTCTCCCCGGTCAGGGGGTCAGGCTTGATAAATGGGTGTTAGCTGATCATCTTTTTGATCTTATTAACTTTTTTCGTAACTATTCAGCGTGATGCCTAAAAGTGACGACCCCCTCGGAGCGTAACTGTTCAGCAGTGCTCCAGGTCTGACTCCAACCGCTTGTCTAACCGTGAAGTGGCCTGGCTCAAATCTGACAAATCCCGGTTCAAACTTCGGCTGAGGGCTATGCAAGCCGTCATACTCTGAAAGATATTTGCGGCTCATCCGCTTGAAATCCAGGTTCGTCGGATAATTATAGCCAATTTCTACGAGCCCAAGGGCGGCGGCCAGAAAGAAAAAAGATTTGAGCAGCGGCAGACAGACAACCTGATTCACATTTGTTGAATTGACACTCTCCCACTCATCCCAATGGCCATACCGGCTTTCCGTATAATGACGAAATTCAAGATTCATCAGGTTAAGTTCCATAAGATTCAGGCGTCGAAGCCCAGTGAACGCCTGGATGTCCAACAGGGACGTCCAGCCCGTTGCCGGCAGCTTTTTGAGAGTGAGGCCGCCAAGGTTGATGGACTCGTAAAAAGTCCATCACTAACTAAAGATGGCTAAGTCAGCTAAGCGAAGACTGCGAAAAGTTCGATATACAGCTAAGCGTAGACTGCGAGGCGTGGTGGTTCGGCAGGGCTTCGGCCATACATATGGTATGC
>JAJRZN010000065.1 GCA_024275235.1 Deltaproteobacteria bacterium | reverse complement strand
GCATACCATATGTATGGCCGAAGCCCTGCCGAACCACCACGCCTCGCAGTCTACGCTTAGCTGTATATCGAACTTTTCGCAGTCTTCGCTTAGCTGACTTAGCCATCTTTAGTTAGTGATGGACTTTTTACGAGTCCATCACCATTTAATATCTCAAAAAAACTGAACGGCTTTACCCATAAACTTTCATCTGAGTTTTAAAATAAAGGGCAGTGACTATTCTGAAGCTGGAACAAACGGAATTATTCCGCTGTTTAAGAAAAAAGGGGGGGGAACAATGATTAAATTGGCGCCAGCCGAGGTCATGCGCCGCCTGGACGCGGCAGCAATTAATGATTACGGCATTTCCGGTGTGGTGCTGATGGAAAACGCCGGCCGGAGTACGGTGGATATTATCCAGACTCACCACGGCCCATTAAACGGCAAGAAAGTCACAATCGTGACCGGCCCGGGTAATAATGGCGGTGATGGCCTGGTAGTTGCCCGTTATCTGCATCAACTGGGGGCTGTACTCAGGGTCTTCATGCTGGTTCCGGCTGCCAAGATGACTGGTGACGCGGCGGTTAACCTAAGCATTGTCCAAAAACTGCCTATTGCGTTGCAGCAGGTGACCGATGATCTAAATGAATTAAAAACGGCCCTGCTGAAATCCGAACTGGTGGTAGATGCCATCTTCGGTACCGGCCTGCGGCGGGCAGTCAGCGGCCGCTTCGCGGCAGTAATCAAGCTGATAAATGAATCTAAACTGCCGGTAACGGCAGTCGATATTCCTTCCGGCCTGAACAGTGACAGCGGCCAGGTCATGGGAACTGCCGTCAAGGCGGAACTTACCGTTACCTACGGGCTTGCCAAGCCGGGCCAGGTGATTTATCCAGGGGCTGATTTAGTCGGCCGCCTGGAGGTGGTTGATATTGGGATTCCGCCCGAGGTGATTGAGGGGGTTGAGATTAATCTTGAATTATTACGCCAGCCAGAGCTCTCAGCGCTGTTACATAAACGACCCGCCGACTCCCATAAAGGCGGCTTTGGTCATCTTCTCGTCCTGGCCGGTTCCCATGGCAAAACAGGAGCCGCTGTTTTATGCGCCCAGGGGGCCTTGCGTATAGGCACCGGTCTGGTGACCATGGGCAGTCCGCGGGCTCTGAATACTATTTACGAAACCAGACTGGCCGAGGCCATGACCTTCCCTCTGAGCGGGGATGATTGTCTGACCATGGATGATTATCCGGCCATTCTCCAGGCCCTGAGCGGCAAGAAGGCCGTAGCCCTCGGGCCTGGTCTGGGACAGGATGCGGCAACAAGGGATCTGGTAGTGAAACTCTATAATGACCTGGAAATCCCCATGTTGATTGATGCTGACGGTCTGAATTGTTTAAAGGATCATCTCAAGCCCAGGGCGGGCGGGCCATGGCGGGTGCTGACTCCGCATCCGGGAGAGATGGCGCGTCTCATCGGGGTGAGCAGCCGGGATCTACAGACCAGGCGCTTAGAGACAGCCCTCTCCTTTGCCCGCCGCCAGGGGGTAATTCTGGTTTTAAAGGGAGCGGCAACGATTATTGCCCATCCGCGGGGAATGGCAGCCATCAACTCCAGTGGTAATCCCGGAATGGCAACTGGCGGTATGGGCGATGTTCTCTCCGGAATTATTGGCGGCCTGCTGGCCCAGGGGCTTTCGGCCTGGGACGCGGCCCGCCTTGGGGTTTATATCCATGGCCGGGCCGCTGACCGCCTCGCTGAGCAGGCCCCGGCCGGTTTTCTGGCCTCAGAGGTGGCAAATGAAGTGCCCCTGGTTCTTAAGGAGCTGCAATCCTGACCTCCACCAGCCCCCGGACAGAGTTTACAAAATAAAGGGCTTCAGCATCATACAGATCGGCCGGGGTCAGCACCTCTTCACTTATTTGCTGCCCCTCGATGAGTATCTGCCGCCCAATTCCAGGCAGCAGGCCGCATTCAACAGGCGGGGTAAGAAAACGTCCTTGATGGTAGACAATAATATTGCTGATGGTGCCCTCAGTTATTTCATTTTTCTCATTACAGAAAATTATTTCATAAAGACCATCCCGCCCGGCCCTCTGGCGCTCTTTATTATATAACTCGCGCCGGGTGGTCTTGTGGTAGAGATATATATTATTGGAATCGGTTTTTTCGGGGCTTATTTCTATAAGCGGCGGATAATTCTGCCGCGAGCCGTCCCGTGCTGAATTATGCCTTGAGAGGGATAAACCCGCCGACGGCCCGCATTCCACATCTGTAATATCAGTAGTGCCGTCCCGAAAAAGGAGAACACGTACCCGCCGACTGGACGGCAAAGCGCTCCAGTTTTCTGCCATGGCCCCGAGGCGTTGACGGAGCTGGTGGAGATCCAGTGGATAAGAAAAATAAAGGGCACTGGCGCGCAGTCTTTGCAGGTGGTGGTCAAGGAACAGAAAACCGTCTCCGGCCTGCCAGAGGATGGTTTCAATGAGCTGAAATTCCGGGCGTGGGTTACTTAAAAATTCCCCTTTGAGCAGGGTCTCCCGCCATTCATCCCGGGGCTTAGAGTCATGAGTGATTCCAGCCCCGATTCCCATTTCTCCCCGGCCGTTAGTGAGGATAACAGTGCGGATGGGGACGTTGAACAGCGCTTCACCATCAGGGGCGATAAAGCCCAGGGCGCCGGTATAGGTGCCGCGCTCCCCGCTTTCGAGTTCGTTAATAATCTCCATGGTTCTGATTTTGGGTGCTCCGGTCACCGAACCACAGGGGAAAAGGGCCTTAAACAACTCCTGGATACTGGTGTCACGGCGCAGGGTACCCTCCACGGTACTGGTCATCTGGTGCAGGGTGGTAAAGGTCTCCACTTCGAACATGGCGCTTGTCCGCACCGAGCCAGGCTCACACAAGCGGCCTAAATCGTTACGAAGCAGATCGACAATCATCACATTCTCGCTGCGATTTTTACTGTCCGCGGCCAAAAATCGAGCCAGAGCCTGGTCGTCCTGAAGCCCATGTCCTCTATGCATAGTGCCCTTCATGGGTTTGACCCGGCACTTTCGGCCTTTTTGGTGGAAAAAAAGCTCTGGAGAAAAGGAGAGCAGCCGTTGGTTGCCGGCCTTTATATAAGCGCTGTAGGCCACCGGCTGATTAAGACGCAGTCGCCGGTATAAGGCATCAGGGTTACCGTTAAAATCAAAGAGATATTTCAGGGTGAAGTTGACCTGATAGGTGTCACCGCTCAGAATATAATTCTTTACGGCCCGCAGAGCCCGGATAAAATGTTCACGAGTCATGCTGGGTCGCAGATTGCTGACGCGAAAGTCCTTCCGCGTCCCCTGCCGCTTACTGACCACCGGCAGGGGACGGCTGAATTCACCCTCCCGGTGATCATAGATTATGGGCGCGGCAAATACTCCAAAGCTGGCCAGTATTTTACCATTCTTTATTGGGCGTCCCATTCCCCGCAGGGCAGGTTCCAGCTCGAGACCAAATTCATAGTCCAGCCGGCCGGCCAGAAAATATCCCTGCCGGCGGCAGTTCTCCAGCTCGGCAAAAAAATTGGCCGGGTCTTGAGCGCCCGCGGTATAATTTATATATTTAAGCGGCCGACTGAAAATAAGGCTGGTATAGTTATCCTCCGACACCTTGCTGGTCTCCAGGAAAACAAAATCCTGCTCTCCTCGCAGAAAATCGAGGATAGTATTCAGTAAGTTATCGGATAGAGGGCGCATATGGCAGAGACGATTGTTTTGGTTCCTCGCTGTTTCAATTGATATCCTTTGCCGTTTTGTAACCTTAGCGGTCTGAAAAGGCAATATTTTTCCCGTTGAGATTTAATCACATCTTGCCAGAAAAAGTACTTTATCTTAAAATAGAATAATATAGCCTGGAAAGGTTCAGGCTGAAGCCAAAATTATGAAATTGGCGGGTATTTGTATCTGTCAACAGCTTAAAACTCTTAGGGAGAATATAATGTTAATTAAGGATTGGATGGCCAAGAATGTTCTTACCGTCGATGAAAACACCTCATTAATGCGGGCAACCAGGGTTATGAAGGAAAATAATATACGAAAACTGCCGGTGGTTTCACATGGTAAGCTGGTGGGGATTATCTCGGACCGTGATGTCAAGGACGCCTCTCCTTCCAAAACCACCTCGCTGGATATTCATGAATTATATTATCTGCTTTCCGAGATGAAGGTCAAGGACGTGATGACCAATGATCCTATTATCATGCACGGTACCGATTCCATGGAAAAGGCGGCCCTGATTATGTTAGATAACAAAATATCCGGCATTCCGGTTTTAGATGATGCCGGGCAGATTATAGGTCTGCTCAGCGAAACAGACGTCTTGCTTGGTTTTATCCATGCCACCGGTATCAAAGATGGTGCCATTCAATATGTTTTTAATCTCCCCGACGCGCCGGGTTCGGTTACCGAACTGGTCAAGGTGTTACGGGAAAATGATTCTCGACTTATCAGTATCCTGACCTCCTATGAAGATGCCGGGGACGGTATGAAACAGGTAGCGATTCGGGTAACAGTTGCCAAAGGCATGAAGCCGGACGAGCTCACCAGGATTTTATCTGATAAATTTGAACTCGTCTTCACGGCGACTGATGATTTGGAACAATTACCCCATAAAAGCAGCCATTAATAATCTTCATGGTGCAGGCATTTTTCGGGTTACGCCCCGTGACCGGCTCGCAAGTTCGCTTGAGACTCCATGGGGTGCAGCTTGAAACCATCTGCCAGGCTTAAGGCTTGTATATAACCTGGCACCACGGCTTTAGTGTTGCTGACGATTCCGGTGCTGCCAGGCCGCCATATTTTTCTTTTTAAAGGCCTCCCAGAGGGCGTGGTTCGGATCAAGATATTCAAAATTGCCTGTCTGGCGGTT
>JAJRZN010000064.1 GCA_024275235.1 Deltaproteobacteria bacterium | reverse complement strand
CCGTTCTGAGGCCTTTTCCACCTGGCTCAACAGATGGTGACGCTTATCCGCGCCGTCGGTCAGCATCAGGGCCAGGCTGACATTGCCCATAATCGCCGCCAGAATATTATTAAAATCATGAGCGATACCACCGGCCAGAACCCCAATGGCCTCCAGCTTTTCCATCCTCCGGGACTCCTGCGCTATTTTCTTCTGCAGCGTAATATCCCGGAATACCAGCACCACCCCGATAACCTCACTCCGGCTGTCATAAATCGGAGCCCCGCTATCGGTAATATTTAACTCCCGCCCGTCTTTGTTCAACAGAATAGTATCAGCAGCCAAATCAACAATCTTACCCGAACGCAGCACCTGGGCCGCGGGGCTCTCCAGCGGCAGCCGCTCATGCTCATCAATTATCCGGAAGACCTCCTCAAGAGGCCTGCCCGCTGCTTCCTCCATGGCCCAGCCCGTCATCTGCTCGGCGATCTTGTTCAGAACCATAACCCGCCCCTCGGGATCGGTGGTAATTACCCCGTCACCAATACTGCGTAAGGTAACAGCCAGCCGTTCACGCTCAGCGTCAAGAATGGCCTGCACGCGGCGGCGTTCAGTTATATCCTGAAAGGTCTCAACAATCCCCGATAACCGGCCATGAATATCATAATAAGGGCGACCGGTAACAATAAATATTGTTTCACTGCCCCCGGCACGGGGCAGCACCACCTCATACTCAACGCTTGATTCTCCCTTTTTAATTTTAAGCAGGGGGCAGGTGTCAGTACCACAGGCCGCGGCCGGTCTGATTTCATGGCATTTACGATGTTCAGCACTATGAGGCCAGTAGTGGTAATAGGCCTCATTTCCCTTTATTATCTCGCCCTCAAGACTGACAATACAAATGGGATTGGCGCTGTTAAAGATATTCTCCAGGGCAGTCTTGGCCTCTCGCAAAGATACCTCCGTCTCCTGACGCTCAGCAATATCATCTTTTAGAGACAGACGCATGGCATTAATGTTGGAGGCCAGGGCACCGACCTCGTCATCCCGGGTATTCAGGGGAGGAGGGACATTGAGATTACCAGCCCCTATTTCCCCGGCATAGGCAGATAACTCTTCAAGGGGACGGGTGATAAACCGGCTTAAAAAATAGGCCAGGGCGATGCCGGTTAAGGAAACAATGGAAATAATCAGCATCAAACGCAGCTTGATATCTTTGATATCAAGCTGAATAGCAACGGTGGAAATCCCGACATGGACAGTCGCGATCCCGGTATTAATAACCGGGACGGCTATATCCTGAATCTCGTCGTCATCATAGTTATAAAGCCGGGAGATAAATGCAGCGGAATCTTTTAACGAGCTGAGATTCTTCAGGAGAGCCGCCGGAAAATTTCCCTTGAAGCTATGGGCGATTACCCGGCCGCGGGCGTTAACAACAAAGACATAGCGCAGATCATTCTCACCGATCTTGAGACGGTGAAGAAAAAGGTTCAAGGCAATACGGTTGTCAGTAAGCACGTCATTGGCACTGTCGGCGGCCACTGTACGAGCCAGCAGATAACCACGTTCAACAAGCTGCTCATGCAGAGCCCTGGTAATGAGAGGGGCGATGAGGACAAAAAAAAGGATCCCGACTCCCGCCGCGACAATCAGAATAAGAGAAATAATTTTGTAACGCAGAGAGGAGGTTTCAAGCAACCGCTTTATATTATCAAACGCCATTGTTATTTATCCACCTTCAGGGCGGATTTACCCCCCGCATCAAGTTAAAAAAATTTGCTTTTGATAGAAGCAGCCTTATATGTTATAAGTTCTGGTAATTTTTGTAACTATTATAGCTTGCCTTGGCCTGCCAGAACAAGCCCAAAAACATATAACCGACTAATGGCACTAAGAATAGCGATTAATGGCTTTGGCCGCATAGGCCGCCAGCTCACCCGTTTGCTCATCCAATTCCCAGCAGAAAACGTCAAACTTGCCGCCGTTAATACCCTGGAGACCGCCGCCACCGCCGCTCACCTGCTGAAATATGACAGCTGCCAGGGGATATTCCCCGCTGAAATATCTGTTCACAATGATATTTTATGCATTGACCGCCATAAAATCATATTTTTTCATGAGCCTGATCCAGCCCTGCTGCCCTGGCAGACTGAGCATATTGACCTGATTATCGAATGCAGCGGTCATTTTACCGAGGCGGATAGAGCGGCGGCCCATCTCGCGGCCGGGGCTGGGCGGGTTTTAATTACCGCGGCGGCCAGCAAGGCTGACGCCATAATCTGCCTCGGTGTTAATGAAAATTTATACCACCCGGCGCAGCATAAAATAATCAGTTCCTCGAGTTGTACCACTAACTGCATAGCTCCAGCGCTCAACACCATTAACCGTCTCTGGGGGGTTGAACGGGCTCTTGCCACCTTTATCCATTCCAGTACCAGTGCCCAGCACCTTCTGGATCATTTTGATCCGGAACCACGCCGAGCCAGGGCAGCCGGGCTTAACCTCATCCCCTGCCCCACCAGCGCCAGCCATCAGATTCCAGCCGTAATTCCGGCCCTGCGCGGCCGCTTTGATGCCCTGGCAATAAGGGTTGCCACCCCGCATATCCATCTGGCGGATCTCACCGTCTGTCTCCGCCAGACCCCTGAGCGGGCCGATTTTATCGCGGCCCTTGCCGAAGAGGCGGCAACCGCGCTCCGGGGCATAATGAAAATCAGCCGTGAACCCCTGGTAAGTATTGATCTTAAAGGCAGTAAACATTCCTGTGTCATTGACGCGGAACATATCCATTTTCAAGATAATATGGTAAAACTGCTGATCTGGCACGCCAATGAGTTTTCCTATTGCTGCCGGATTAAAGATATTATTGAATTAATTGCCCGGTAACTGATGAACTATTAAAAATTCCATCAATATCCACAAACCCCAAAGGATCAAAACATGACCGTCAAAAAAATTATACTCTGCCAGTTTTTCACCTTTATCATCATGGCCTTTCTGCTTTCCGCCTGCGGCCAGAAAGCTAAGCTGGACAGCAAGACCAACGCCGCTTATGTTAATGGCGCCCCCATTTCACGCCATGAATTATCCATGGAGATGAGCCGCCTGCAACAGCGTTTTTACAGTAACAAGATGTCAAAGGAGCAGATTAAAGAGATGAAAAAGCAGGTTCTGGCCATCCTCATTGGCGGCCGTATTCTCTATCAGGCAGGTAGGGAATCCGGCATCGCGGCCAGTCCAGCGGAGATAAAAAGCGAGCTTGCCAAAATCAAACGGCAATACCCCGGCAGCAAGACCTTTAAAAATAATTTTACCAGGGCGGAGATGCGCCGCAAGGTGGTGGTGGATAAATTTATCCGCCGGGAATTTGCCGACAAAACCATAGTCACCGATGAGGAGAGCCGCAAATATTACCATAACCACCTGGCAGATTTTACGCGGCCGGCACAGGTAAAAATCAGCCAGATCATGATAAAATCAGCCCCAAATGACTCACGGGATAAAAGACAGGCGGCCCTCAAAAAAATTAAGGCCGTGCAGAAGAAATTACAACAAGGGGCTGATTTCGCCAAGCTGGCCCGTGAATACTCAGAAGACCCCTCTAAGGCCAACGGCGGTAATATGGGTTTTCTGATGCAGGGCCAGATGCCAAAGGCCTTTGAAGATGTGGTTTTTAAACTGAAAAAGGGGGCGGTCAGCACTGTTATCAATACGGGCTACGGCTATCACCTGCTAATGGTCACCGGCAATAAACCGGCCTATGTTACCCCCTACGCCGATATTGAGAAAAAATTAAAAGTATATCTTAAACAACGGGATATCCAACGTAAGTTAGAGGCCTTCATCAAACAGAGACGGGACAAGGCCAAAATTCATATCTTCATCTGATAATCATGCGAGAAGGGAAAGACATCTCAGAAATTCTTAGTGTTCTCCAGAAGTTAGACATATTCAGCGCCCTGTCGGCAGCGGAGCTGACCAACCTTGCCGCCGAAATCAGCGAGTTTCACGCCAAGACCGAAACCACACTCTGCCGGGAAGGAGAAAAAGGCGGCGAGATGTATATTCTCATGGAAGGGGAGTTACAGATCGTCAAGCAAGACCGCCGGATCAGCAAGGTAACGGCGGTGGATTATATCGGTGAGATGGCGCTGCTGGAGGATGAGCCGCGCTCGACCACCGTTATCGCCGCTGCCGGTTCCCGGCTCCTGACCATCAGCGCCAGCCAGTTTAAGCATTATTTTGCCCATGAGCCGCGGGTTATTACCGCCATGCTCAAGACCCTGAGCCGGCGGCTGCGCCAGGATAACGAATTAATCGCCGCCGAATTTACTCAAGCCAATATTCTCATCCACGACATGCGTAATAATATGGCCGCCTTTACCTTACTGCATCTGCTGGAGAAGAATTGCCGGGACAAAAAACAGCTTCATTATATCCACCTCATGCGCAAATGCAGCCAGGATCTGACGGCCATGATGAGTGAGGCCCTGGCCAATGCCAAACGCCTCCAGCCCCGGAAGGAGATCAGCCGCCATTCTCTATCGACCATAATTACCGAACTCAGCGCCGGTACCTTCAAGGTTCATCCCGATATCCAGGATAAACTGGTGGAATTACACCTGACGGATATTGACAGGGATAATATCAAATGTCAGGCCACGGATATCCGCCGGGTGATAACCAATCTGGTAATCAACGCGGCCCAGGCCAGTAAAACCGGAGGGCGTATCAGAATAGACCTGCAATACCGAAAAAATCAGGCCGTGGTTTCCATCAGTGATGAGGGCCATGGTATCCCCGGCCCCCTTAGAGCTAAAATTTTCTCCCCCAGCTTCAGCACCAGGGCAGAAGGCAACGGCCTGGGCCTGACCTCCTGCCGCCAGATAATTGAGGAAGAACACGGCGGCAGCCTCACCTTCACCACCTCCAGCAAAGGCACCAAATTTACCTTCACCCTGCCCCAATAATAAAATAATAGTAACTGTTCAGCAGCACCCCATCTTTGCCCATTTAGAACTTCTCGAATACCAAAGTATGCTTCGAAGTCCTAAATAAACAAACCTGGAGCACTGCTGAACAGTTACGCTTCGAGGGGATCGTCACTTTTGGGCATCACGCTGAATAGTTACAAATAATAAAGATCTATCGCGGGCCGAAATCCACCTGAGCCGCAATTTTATCCGCGGTCTTCGGACCAATACCGCTGACCTTCAGCAGATCGACTCGACTGTTGAAGGGGCCATGCAGCCGGCGCCAACTGACAACAGCCTCAGCCAGTTCAGGCCCGATACCATGAATCATAGTAAGAGAATCGGCCGTGGTTAGATTAATGGAGAGCGGCCGCCAGGCCAGAAAGGCGAGAGACGGGGGCCAGGCAACAGGCTGCGGCGCCTGTGCGGGCCGCAGCCGAAAAGCCGTCATATCGGCCGGCGGCCAGGATACCGTGTTATGAGAGGGACTGACAATTCCCAGCCGTTTGTATAATCCAGCCCAGCCGCCAGATTTATTCACCTCATAGAGAGCCCCGGCCCCGGCCACCTTCCGCAGCCAGATAATCGGCGGCTCCGGACTGAGCGCTGCCCTTTTAGCCCTCTTCATCTGCCGCAGCTGGGGCAAACAGATAACGGCCCCCAGCAGCACCAGGACAATTACCCTGGGGTCAACAGCCAGGCGCCCTGTCCTGCCCGTCATCCTGCCGACTGATCTTGTCTTTATGCAATTTATAGGAAATGGCATCTACCAGGGCCTGCCAGCTTGCTTCAAGAATATCATGCGACACCCCCACAGTTCCCCATTGCGAATGATGATCACGGCTCTCGATTAATACCCGCACCCGCGAACCGGTACCATGTTCAGAGGATAAAACCCGCACCTTATAGTCGCTCAGACTCATCTCAGATAACTGGGGATAAAAACAGGTCAGGGCCTTACGCAGGGCGTTATCCAGGGCGTTAACCGGCCCCTCGCCGAGAGCGGCGGTATGTACCGTTTCTCCGGCCACCTCAAGCTGAATGGTGGCCTCGGCCAGGGGGTAACTGTCACGGCGCTCCTTCTGATTCAAAACCCTAAAACCCTTTAATTCAAAAAATACCGGCAGGGTTCCCATGGCCCGCCGCATGAGCAGTTCAAAAGAGGCCTCAGCCCCCTCATACTGAAATCCCTGATTTTCAAGATCCTTCAATTTTTTGAGGATGGTGGTCACTAAGGGATCAGTGCTTTCCAGATCAAGCCCAAATTTCTTGGCCTTATGGAGAACATTGCTGCGCCCCGATTGGTCAGAGATCAGCACCCGGCGGCAATTGCCCACCAGCTCCGGTTTTATATGTTCATAAGTCAGGGGGTTACGTTTCACCGCCGAAACGTGAATACCGCCCTTGTGGGCAAAGGCCGACGCCCCCACATAGGGCTGATATTTGTTATGGGGCAGATTGGCCAGTTCATTGACAAAACGGGCTGTCTCAGTCAATTTATCAAGATTGTCACGGGCCGTGAAGTCACGATTCATCTTCAGAGCCAGGGCCGGCATGATGGAGGTCAGATTGGCGTTGCCGCAGCGCTCGCCATAACCATTCATGGTACCCTGCACCTGCACGGCACCCTCGTTAATGGCAAGAAGCGAGTTGGCCACCGCGGTCTCGGAATCGTTATGGGCGTGAATACCAATCTTAACCTCCCCGCCGCGCTGCCGGAAGAAATCCTTCACCTCCCGCATAATGGTCTGAATTTCACCTGGCATGGTACCGCCATTGGTATCACAAAGTATCAGACACTCGGCCCCGGCCTCATGGGCCGCGGCGATACTGCTCAGGGCATAGTCTTTATTGGTTTTAAAACCGTCAAAAAAATGTTCCGCGTCATAAAACAGGTGTTCAACATGGGGCCGCAGATAACGCAGGGATTCATCAATAATCAACAGATTATCGGCCATGGAAATCCGCAAAGCCACTTTAACATGAACATCCCAGGTCTTGCCGAAGATAGTCACACAGGGGGCTTCTGCATCAAGCAGGGCCTTTAGATTAGCGTCCTCGGAGGCCGGGTTGCTGAACAGGCGGGTACTGCCAAAGGCGGCAACTTTGGTATGCCGGAGACTGTAATTTTTCATCTCCTCAAAATACTGTACCGAGGTAGGATTGGAGCCGGGCCAGCCGCCCTCTACAAAATCAATTCCCAGCTCATCAAGTTTCAGAGTAATCCGAACCTTATCCTCCACCGACAGGTTAAAGTTCTCCGCCTGAGTGCCGTCCCGCAGGGTTGTGTCATAAACGGTTATTTTGTCTGCCATCCCTATTCCTCTTCCGGTTGGTTGTCTTTCTCTAAGGAAAAGGCATCATGCAGCGCCCTTACCGCCAGTTCAGTGTATTTCTCATCAATTACGCAGGAGACCTTAATCTCCGAGGTGCTGATCATATGAATATTAATCCCCTCCCGGGCCAGAACATGAAACATAGTGGTGGCAATCCCGGAATGATTACGCATCCCCACCCCGACGATGGAAACTTTAATAATTTCCTCAGAACCCGACACCTGGTCAGGCCCGGCAATATCGAGATTACGGACTATATCCATGGCCTTTTTATAATCCGTCCGGGGTACGGTGAAGGTCATATCGGTCATCTCCCCGGCCCTGGTATTTTGAATAATCATATCCACCACCACCCCGGCATCAGAAATAGGGGTAAAAATCTTCGAGGCTATGCCGGGAATATCATGAATTTTGCTAATGGTGATACGAGCCTCATTCCTGCTGTAAGTAACTCCGGAAACCAACATTGATTCCATATTTTTATTCTCCTCAACAACCCATGTTCCATCATTTTCAGTAAAAGTTGACCTGACATGCAGTGGTACCTTATACCTCTTGGCCATTCCCACGGAACGGATGTCCAGCACCTTGGCCCCGAGACTGGCCAGTTCCAGCATCTCATCATAGGTTATGCGGTCAATTTTACGAGCCGCGGCGTAGACATTGGGATCGGTGGTATAAATTCCTTCAACATCGGTAAATATCTCACACATATCAGCCTTGAGTACTGCCGACAAGGCCACGGCTGTGGTATCAGAACCGCCGCGACCCAGGGTGGTGAGATCATCCGCCTCCGTTACCCCCTGGAAACCGGCCACCACCACTATCCGATTTTCTTTAAGATGTTTATTAATCAGGCTGGTATCAATTGATTTTATCCGGGCCCTGGTATGCACACTATCGGTGACTATCTTCACCTGATCTCCCAGCAGGGAAACGGCATCGCCCCCCATCCCCTTTACCGCCATGGCAAAGAGGGCGATGGTTACCTGCTCACCGCTGGCCAGCAGGACGTCAAACTCGCGTTCGTCAGGCTGTTCCTGCATCTGCCCGGCCATATCAACAAAGCGATTGGTCTCCCCCGCCATGGCGGACAGCACCACCACCATCTGATTCCCCTGTTTCTTAGTACGTAATACCCGTTCAGCCACCGCCTTGATCTTAGCGGGATCAGCCACCGAAGTACCACCAAACTTCTGCACAATTAAGGCCATACAGCCATGATCTCCTTATTTATATTGAATGAATTACAGCCTGCCCGGCAGACCGCGGAACAAACCTCTATAT
>JAJRZN010000063.1 GCA_024275235.1 Deltaproteobacteria bacterium | reverse complement strand
GCCTTTTCCTGCGCCATTTTTATCGTTTTCACCGGGGCGCTGCCGCCCTCTTTTCAGACGCCGGGAGTCCAGGCCGCCGAAAAAAAGAGTGAACGAAAAATTAAATACTGGAAGGCCCCCATGGATCCCACCTATATCCGCAACAGCCCCGGCAAATCGCCCATGGGTATGGATCTGGTACCGGTCTATGAAGATGAAGCGCAGAGCGGATCGTTGATCAGTATTGATCCGGTGACCATCCAGGATATGGGAGTTCGCACTGTCCTGGTCAAGAAACGCAACCTGAGCCATATAATTCATACCGTGGGCCTGGTGCGCTATGAAGAACCGCTCCAATACTCCATCAACACCAAAATTTCCGGCTGGGTGGAGAAACTCTATGCCAACCAGAAGGGACAGAAGATAAAAAAGGGTGAGGCCCTGTTAAAGATATACAGCCCGGAGTTGGTGAGTACCCAACAGGAATTTCTCCTCGCCCTGCACAATAATAAGGCCCTGGCCAACAACTCCTTTCCGGAAATCGCCCAGGGTGCCAGACAATTACTGGCAGCGGCCCGCCGCCGCCTGGAGCTTTGGGATGTCTCAAAAAAGCAGATTGAGGCCCTGAAAAAGAATCAGAAGGTTCAGAAAACCATCACCATCTACTCCCCTTACAGCGGTATCATCACCCGGAAGGATGTCAACGAAGGCACGTACGCCAAAGCCGGTACCGAACTGTTAGCCATATCAGACATCTCCAGGGTGTGGATCAACGCCGACATCTATGAGTCCGACATGCCCTGGGTAAAGACCGGGCTAAAGGCCACCGTTACCCTGCCCTTTGCCGACAGCCGTAAATTATACGGTAAGCTAACCTTTCTCTACCCCTATATGGAGGCCAAAACCCGGACAATGAAGGCCAGACTGGAATTCGCCAATCCTGGAATGATCCTTAAACCGGATATGTACGTCAACGTCGAGATTATGACCAGACCCCTGCATAACGTCCTGACCATCCCGGAAAACGCCGTTCTCAACTCCGGCACCAGCAAGACCGTTTTTATAGCTTTAAGCAAGGGTAAATTTGAACCCCGCCGGATCAAGACCGGCTTAGCGGGCCAGAACGGGCTGGTTCAGGTGCGGCAGGGCCTCCTGGAAAATGAACGGGTGGTCACCTCGGCCCAGTTCATGCTGGATTCAGAAAGTAACCTCCGGGCAGCGATACAGGGCATGCTGGAGGTCAATAAAAAGAAGATGAAAATGCCAGCCGCTCCCAGGGCCAGTAAAAAAGAAAATCTCAATGACCTCTTTTAAGGGAGCCCGCCATGCTTGAAAAAATTATCAACGCCTCTATCCGTAATAAGTTCATGGTGCTGCTCTTAACCAGCTTCGTCATCGCCGGCGGCATCTACGCCCTGCGAAATATCCCCTTAGACGCCATTCCCGACCTTTCCGATGTTCAGGTCATTGTCTTTACCAAATATCCGGGCCAGGCCCCCCAGGTGGTGGAGGATCAGGTAACCTATCCGCTCACCACCCAGATGATGGCCGTACCCTATGCCAAAGTGGTGCGGGGTTACTCCTTTTTCGGGCTCTCCTTTGTCTATATCATCTTCAAGGACGGCACCGATCTCTACTGGGCCCGTTCCAGGGTACTGGAATATCTTAACTCCGCCGCCCACCTGCTGCCCAAGGGGGTCAGCCCCAGCCTGGGACCTGACGCCACCGGGGTTGGCTGGGTCTATGAATATGTCCTGCAGAGTAAGAATCATAATCTTCAGCAATTACGCTCCATCCAGGACTGGTATATGCGTTACGGCTTAACCGGGGTCAAAGGCGTGGCCGAGGTCGCCAGTATAGGCGGTTATGTCAAGCAATACCAGGTAGTGATAAACCCGGATCGCCTGCTGGCCTATCATATCACCATTGCCCGGATCAAAAAGGCCATCCAGCGCAGCAATAATGATGTCGGCGGTCGTCTCGTGGAGATGGCCGAGACCGAATTCATGGTGCGGGGGCTGGGGTATTTCAAGTCCAAAAAGGATATTGAAGAGGTGGTGGTGGGTACCGACAAGAACGGCACCCCCATCCTCCTCAAAGATCTGGCCCAGGTACGGATAGGCCCGGAACTGCGGCGGGGCCTGGCTGATCTGAACGGCCGGGGCGAAGCCGTGGGCGGCGTGATAATCATGCGTTACGGCGGCAACGCCCTCAAAACCATTGAGCGGGTCAAGAAAAAACTGGCGGAATTAAAAAGGGGGCTGCCGGCGGGCGTTACCATCAAAACGGTCTATGACCGTTCCGGTCTCATTGACCGGGCGGTGGACACCCTGCGCAGCAAGCTCATCGAGGAGAGTATCGTGGTGGCGGTGGTAACGGCAATATTCCTCTTCCACCTGCCTTCCGCCCTGGTAGCCATCATCACCCTGCCCATTGCCATCCTCATTGCCTTCATTGTTATGTACGCTCAGGGGATTAACGCCAATATCATGAGCCTGGGCGGTATCGCCATCGCCATTGGGGCCATGATTGACGCCGCTATTATCATGATTGAAAATGCCCATAAACATATTGAACATAATAAGGGCAGAAAACCTCATTGGCAGGTAATCCAGGAGGCCGCTGTTGAGGTTGGCCCCAGTCTCTTTTATTCGCTCCTCGTCATCACCGTCTCATTTTTCCCGGTTTTCACCTTGACCGGGCAGTCGGGCCGGATGTTCAAGCCCCTGGCCTTTACCAAGACCTATGCCATGGGAGCGGCCGCCTTTCTCTCCATTACCCTGATTCCGGTACTCATGGGCCTTTTTATCCGGGGTAAAATCAGGCCGGAAGAGAAGAACCCCATCAACCGCCTGCTGGCCTTTATCTACCTGCCGGTGGTTGATATAGTCCTTAAATGGCGCAAGACCACCCTCCTGATTGCTGTTTTGATTACCATCTCCGCCGCCTGGCCCCTCAGCAAGTTAGGCTCGGAGTTCATGCCGCCTTTAAATGAGGGCGACCTGCTCTATATGCCCACTACCCTGCCCGGAATCTCTATCACCAAGGCCAAGGAGCTTTTGCAGCAGACTGACCGTATTATCGCCTCCTTTCCAGAGGTTAAATCGGTATTCGGTAAAGCTGGCCGGGCTGATACCGACACCGACCCGGCTCCTTTGAGTATGATGGAGACCACCATCCAGCTGAAACCGGAGAGCGCCTGGCCTCATCATAAAGTCCGGCGTTTTTATGAGAACTGGCCGGCCTGGGCGCAATGGCTGCCCCGCAAAATACTGCCGGACATGGTACCCATCAGTCTGAATAAATTAACCGAACAATTAAACAACGCCATCCAGTTCCCAGGCCTCACCAACGCCTGGACCATGCCCATCAAGACCAGAATTGATATGCTTTCCACCGGCATTAAGACCCCGGTGGGTATCAAGATTATGGGTAATGATCTTAAGGTATTAAGCCGGCTGGGTAAAAAAATAGAGTCCGTTATCCGTACCGTGCCGGGGACTCTGAGCGCCTATTCGGAACGGGTAATGGGCGG
>JAJRZN010000062.1 GCA_024275235.1 Deltaproteobacteria bacterium | reverse complement strand
CCGTCCTGGTGCCGCTGGCATAGGCATTGGTAAACAACAGACCTTGTTTGGCGAGACGATCAAAATTAGGGGTCAGACCCCGTTTATCTCCATAGGCCCCGACAAATTGAGCCCCGAAGGACTCCTCCACCACGGCCACAATATTCAACTTGCCAAGCCCCTTTTTCAACTTGCCAAGCCCCTTTACCGGAGCGGGAAATGTACGGTTCAGATTCTCATTAAAGCCCTTTGCGGCCAGGCTGTCGGAGGTACATAACTGCCGGCGCATAATGGTAAAAGCCCGCTTATCGTCAATAGTTCGGTAGTATTGTTTAAAATTCAGTTCATTAGTATGCAGGGCCCGGAAAAAGCTGCTGATCCCGTTGGCGGTTATCTCGTTGGCCACCCGGTTTTTAAAAATAGCCAGACTGTCGGTGGAGAAAAGGCTGAGACAGAAAATCGTCAGCAGGATATGAATCCCGAGAAAAAGCAGACGGCGCTTAAAGGGCATGGCCGGCAGGCGGCGGCGGATTAGACGGCGGTCAAAAATGGCCTGAATGATAATCGTCAGCAGGGCCGTGGCCAGCAGAAGCCAGAGAACGTGATAGGTCTCCCAGATGTTGACAAAGACCTCATTGGGGTAGATGAGATAGTCCACTGCCACCAAGTTGAAACGGGCGTTAAACTCGGCAAAAAAGAAAAACTCGGCAATGGATAGATAGATAAAGCCAAAGATGGCCGCCATGGAGAAAAAACGGGCCCAGAGGCGGCGAAACATAGACTCACCCTTCAAATTGGGCAGCAGGGTCAGAATTAGAGTAAAAAACAGCAGCAGCGGCGGCAAAACCAGCAGATCATTCACCACCCCCAGGCCCAGAATTATAAATTCCTGCGCGGCGGAGACCTGAAAATTGCGGCCCATAGCTGCCCAGAGGACAATACGCAGCACAAAAGACAACAGCAGGTAAACAGCCCCCATGGTCAACAAAGGCCGATAACGGCCTTTAAGGCCGGATCTTATAATATTAGATTCCGCAGCAGACATTTTTATTTTCTCCTTCTTCAGCAGCATTAGTTTCCTGTTCCGGCAGAGGCGGCACAACCAGCCCGAGAGAGGCCCCGATGCGGCGCACCAGCTCAATAAAACGATGCGGCATTGGCAGATCACGCTCAACCAGTAAAATTCCATGTTCCTGGTTTTGCGAGAGAATTATGGAATTATCCACCCCCTCCTGATGGTCGCACAAGACCATGATACGCAAGGCATCAGTAAGGGGAATCCGGAGTTGCGGCAAATCAGCGCTCAGGCGGTTCAGAATATCCTCAATCACCTGAGATTCACTTTGAGCGAATTCCTGAAAGTCAGGCTCCGGATTAACGATCCCGAAACAACGATTTATCACCGCCCCGGTCAATTTATTATGATACTGCCGTTCCCGCTCTGGAAACCGGCGGCTCACAACCTCACGCAGATCACGAAAGGCGATCATTTTGACAATCTCAACCCCCTCCCGCAGAATGGGAACTAATTTAGACTCATTTTCCATTTTATCCGTTTGTTGTTTGTTGGTGGTTATTCAGCGCAATAAATATTTTGTTCAACCGGGGGCGTATTGCAATACGCCCCTACGTCCGTGCCATTATAAAATGCTCAAATATCGCGCCGCCAATTTTTTATTATTGGCCTTTCAATTAATGCAGGTTAAATAACACAAACTGCAAGCCGGGGTCAATCTAACATTTTATGTAACTTCAGCGGCCCCCTGTTTACCACATTCAACAACAAATCCAAAATATGCCCCAGATATCTCCCTTTAAGATAGGCCAAACCACCATTGACCCGCCCTTGATTCTGGCCCCCATGGCCGGGATCAGTCATTCGCCGTTCCGCAGACTGGTCGCCGGGTTTAAGCCCCCCGGCCTCTTTTTCAGCGAGATGTTAAGCGCCCGTCATCTGCCCTGTGACGTTAAAAAAAAATCGCCCTGGCTCCGGAGTTCAGCCCTTGAACATCCCATGGCCTGGCAGATTGTAGCCCCCAGCCCGGAAGAAGCGGCCCTGGGGGCGGCTCACCTGACCCAGGCCGAAATAATAGACTTAAACCTGGCCTGCCCCGCCCCCAACATAGCCCGCCGCCGGGCCGGAGGCCATTTATTGTCAGATCTGCAACTCACTGACTCCATTATCAAGGCCGTGCGCCAGGCAACCCCCCGGGCCATGACGGTCAAAATCCGCCTCGGTAAAAAGCCCGATTTGGTATTTCTTGGAGAGCTGGCCGCGGTCATTGAAAAAAACGGGGTGGATGCCATTACCCTCCACCCCCGCCTGACCACGGAGAAGCTGAAACGCCGGGCCCGCTGGGAGTATATCGGCCATCTGAAAACGATGGTGAAAATCCCGGTTATTGGCAATGGCGATGTCAACAGCCGCGAAGATTGTCTGAAAATGACCGCTCAAACCGGCTGTGACGGGGTGATGATTGGCCGGGCGGCGGTAAGGAGGCCCTGGATATTCGCTGAAATAGGCGGCATAGAGCAAGAAATCAGCCCGGAGTTTCTGCTCCGTACCTATGAAGAGTTGTTTAATGAAATCATAAATTTTTTCCCGCCCCGCATGGCCATAGGGCGGATAAAAGAATTCACCTGGCATTTCAGTACCAACCTGAAATTCGGCCACCGGCTGGCGGCCCGCCTGCAGTCCTTAAAAGATATTGACTCCTGCCGTGATTTTATCCGGGAAAACTTTATAACCGCCTGCTGAGCCATTTTAGATATACTTTCATCGTAAACGTTTCAGGGGCAATTTCTGACCGTTAAAACAGCCGCCCCCTTAATCCGGCCCTGGCGCAGATCGCCAAGCGCCTCATTGGCGGCGGTCAGGGGATAGGTCTTGACCTCAGTTTTAACTAAATGACTGTCGATAAAAGCAAAAAATTCCCGGCCGTCCTCCCTGGTGAGATTAGCCACGGAGCATATCCGCCGTTCACCCCACAGCAGCTCATAGGGAAAGGCGGGAATATCACTCATATAAATTCCGGCACAAACCACCACGCCGCCCTTTTCAAGAACTCGCAGGGCCTGGGGTACTAAATGCCCGGCCGGAGCAAAGATAATCGCCGCCTCCAGCTCCACGGGAGGCAGTTCATCAGAGCCGCCGGCCCAGACCGCCCCCAGCCGCCGGGCAAATTGCTGACCGCGTTCATCACCCGGCCGGGTAAAGGCGTAAACCTGGCGGCCCTGGGCTATGGCCACTTGGGTAATGATATGGGCCGCGGCCCCAAAACCATACAGCCCCAGCCGCCGCGCCTCACCGCTCATGCGCAGAGAACGAAAGCCGATGAGCCCGGCGCAGAGCAGCGGCGCGGCATGAACGGCATCATAGGCCGCGGGCATGGGCAGACAGAAGCCGGCCGCGGCCACGGTGTATTCGGCATAACCGCCATTAATCCGGTAGCCGGTAAACCGAGGCTCATCACAGAGATTCTCCCGGCCGCTGACGCAAAAACCGCAATGGCCGCAGACTCCGCCCAGCCAGGGCACCCCCACCCGGCGGTCCAGCCAGGTTGAGTCAAGCCCGCTGCCCACCGCCGCTACCCGGCCGACAATTTCATGACCGGGGATCAACGGTAAGCATGGGTCATGCAGGTCGCCGTCGATTATATGGAGATCCGTCCGACAAACCCCGCAGCACTCAACCTGAATCAAAAACTGACCTTCACCCGCCTCAGGCCGCGGCAGAGTGGACAGCTCCAGACTACCGCCCCGCTCCTTCAGCACCATGGCTCGCATACTGTGACTCATAATCAATCCTCCTCAGGAAACCTTTTGACCTTTGTTGTAAAATTATTTATTAGTACACGGAACATAATCAACCACAATTTATCACAAATAAAGGAGAAATCATGGTTAATAAAGCTATCCTCATAGGCAACCTTGGTGCCGACCCGGAGGTACGTTACACCCAGAGCGGAGCCGCGGTTGCCACTTTCAATATCGCCACTACTGAAAACTGGGTTAAAGACGGCAACAAAGAGGAACGGACGGAATGGCACCGGATAGTGGCATTTGGCCGTCTTGGCGAAATATGCGGCGAGTATCTTTCCAAGGGCTCAAAGGTATATATAGAGGGCCGTATTCAAACCCGGCAGTGGGACGACAAGGACGGCAACAAACGCTACACCACGGAAATTGTAGCCCGGGAAATGAAGATGCTCTCCCCCAAGAACCAGGGCGGCCAGAGCGGTAATTTTAACCAGGAAGAACCACCCCTGGCAGAACCGGTTATGGGCGATGATGTACCGTTTTAGACATAATTGATTGGTAAGCGCTCAATAAACCACGCTCTTGACTTTATAACCTCTCAAAATGCAGCGGTACGACTACGATCGTATGCGAGCGCTTACTCACAATTCATATCCCGGCCACAGGTACAGGCCCGCCCCTTGAAACTGAAAAAAAACTTCAGGCCCTTACGCACTATATCAGAGAAGATTTTAGGAGTGAATACCGAGCCAACCACCTTTTTATTGATCTCACTTAAAGTTGGATAAGGATGAATGGCAGAGGCAATTTTTGACAACCCCGTGCCGCCATTCATAATCGCCACCCATTCACTTAATATATCACCCGCCCGGGGGCCAAGAATCTGGACACCAAGCGGTTTTTCTCTCTTGTCCAAGAGGAGTTTTATCCGCCCCACCCCCTCACCTTCGGCCAGACTCCGGTCATTGGCGGCGAATTCCTCCGTAAAGACCGTGTAATCCATCCCCGCCTGCCGGGCCGCCTTCTCCGTTAAACCTATACCGGCCAATTCAGGGTGACAGTAAGTGCACCACGGAACAAAGGTATAATCAGCCTTCTTGGGCAGATGGAAAATGGCGTTGCTCAAGACTACCCCGCCCTCATAGCCCGCCACATGGGTGAATTGATAGCCGCCAATCACATCACCGGCAGCGTAAATATGTTTATGACGGGTCTTGAGATATGAATTAACCTTTATTCCCCGACGGTCAAATGATAAGTCAATACCTTCCAGCCCCAGCCCCTCCACATTGGCATCGCGGCCCAGGGCCGCCAGCAGGGCCTCGGCCTTGAGGATATGAGAAGAACCAGCCGCGTCCCGAATCTCCACCCGCCGTTCCGCGCCGCCGTCACTAACCTTAATCAGGGTTGAATTAAGCAGAAAGCGGACACCTTCACCCTCCAGCTCCGCCTGAATAAGGGCTGCCATATCCTCATCCTCTTTACTTAATATCTGGGCACTGCGCTGTACCACCGTTATCCGGCAGCCCAGACGATTAAAGGCCTGGGCCATCTCAATGGCAATGGGCCCCGCCCCGAGGATAATCATTGATGCCGGGAGGTTGTCGAGATAGAAGATATCACGATTGGTGAGCACAGGAGTCGTATCCAAACCCAAAACCCTGGGCAGAGCCGCCGAGGAACCGGAGGCAATAACCCAGGTTCGGGCCGAAATTCTCCGACCGTCAAGATCAATTACATGCTCATCGCTAAAGACCGGGGAACCGAATTCCACTTTGGCCCCCAGTTTACAGAAACGCTTCACCGAGTCATGCCGCTGGATTTCGGCCACCACCGAACGAATACGATCTGCCACTGCCCGAAAATCAACCGGCGGCGGACTAAGAGCCGGCAGACCGAAACGCGGCCCGCTCTTCATCAAATGATAAACATGGGCGCTCTTAATCAGGGTCTTGCTCGGGACACAGCCATAATGCAGGCAGTCTCCGCCCAGATTGGGTTCTTTTTCCAATACCAGGGTTTTAGCCCCCAACCGGGCCGCGCCGGAGGCCACGGTAAGCCCGGCGGCACCGCCGCCGATAATGCCGATATCATAATCGTAATTTGCCATGTATCCTCCTGCCTGATAAACAACCTATAGCCTTATTTTCTTCTCTTTTTATACAGGGCCAGCCCCTTCTTGACCAGAATAGGAAAGAGGCCGAGAACCACAAAGGAGGCCAGGAGCCCCGGTGACATAATACCACTTAATGAATCTATCCCGGCCAGCTCTTTACCGGCGTTAACATAAACGATAGTCCCAGCCAGCATTCCCAGCTGCGAAACCCAGAAATAAGTAAAGAGCCGCATTCTGGTGAGGCCCATAAGCAGATTAACCATAAAGAACGGGAAGACAGGTACCAGGCGCAGGGTAAAAAGATAAAAGGCCCCCTCCCGTTCAATCCCCTCATTAATGGCCGTCAGTTTAGCGCCAAATCTCGCCGCCACCCACTCCCGCAGCAGAAAACGGGAGACCGCGCAAGCCAGAGTGGCGCCGATGGTACTGGCCACAGAGACCACAGCGGTTCCCACTACCAGACCAAAGAGACCGCCTCCGGCCAGAGTCAGCACCACTGCTCCCGGCAGAGACAGAGCGGTGACCAGGATGTAAATTCCCATATAGGTCAGGATCACCAATAAGCGGTTCGCCTGATACAGGGCCTGAAAATGAGCTTGAGAGCTCTTCAGGTAGGCCAGCGTCATATATTGGCCCAGATCATAATAACGGAAGAGCACAATCAGCAGCGCAATAACACCGGCGATGATAATTTTTTTGCCTATTCCAGCTTTATGCTCTATCATTATTGGTGTTTCGTGCCAGTACTTGTTTTCATGTAAAGAGTTGGGGGTAATTTTCAGCCCTCGCTGAGTAGTTATAAAAGAAGGGAGAAAAAAATGAATTATGTATGCACAGTATGCGGCTATGTCTATGAGCCTGAGGCCGGTGATCCCAAAAACGGTATCTCTCCAGGAACACCTTTTGCTGACCTGCCCGAGGACTGGGTATGTCCAGTATGCGGGGCCGGCAAAAACGAATTTGAGCCTGAATCATAATCCCAGGGAAGAACGAATTTTTTTGACCAGGCCGCCGACTTTAGTCTCCTGAACGATTAGAAATTCATCATCCACTTCAGCCGCCAATTCCGGACGATGCTGAAAAATAATTCGTGCTGCCAGTTCAGCGCTTATGCCGGTAATGTTCTGGCAATTACAGAGTCTGGCCTGATGATTACCCTTCTGGGCTTTTGTTAAATCAGCGCATTTTTCATATTTAAATTTTTTCTTGAATTTATTATGTAATTCAGCGCTGGCAGAGCGAATTTTTTTATTGGTTCTACGGCTGTGATTCTCATTGGCGGTGAGCAGCAGGCCCAGGACAAATATGGCTCCGTTCAGTGCTCCGCACCCCTCATTTGCCCCCATGCCGCCGCAAAACCCCGCCCCTATCCTCATCGCTGTTTCATCCTCCAGGCCACCATCCAAAGCGTGGTTTAAAGCATAGATTATTGATTCGGAACAACACATTTTGTGATTGGCGTAACAATCCTCCGTTTTTATCCGTAATTTTTCTATCAGCGTCTCGTTATCGTTATCAGTCATATTTTTTTGTTCTTTTTGTTCTTTGTGTATCGTTATTATATATAAAACAGGGGCGTATTCAATACGCCCCTACGTCCGTGCCTGCAGGAAGTTTCTTAATTTGTAAATTCCAGGCCCCCGCCATCAGCCGCCGCCTCTACCTTTATGGTGTCTCCGTCCTTAAAACTGCCTTCGAGAATCTTCATGGCCAGGGCATCCTGGACATAATGCTGAATGGCACGTTTCAAGGGCCGGGCCCCAAAGGCTGGGTCAAAACCGGCCTGAATTAGAAAATCCTTTGCCCCGCGGCTGAATTCAAGTTTTATATTACGTTCAGCCACCCGCTGCAGGAGCGAAGTCAGCTGAATATCCACAATCCTGGCAAGATGCTCCTTGGTGAGGCTGTGAAAGGTGATTATCTCGTCAATGCGGTTTAAAAATTCCGGTTTAAATTGTCGATGCAGCATCTCATCAAGTCTGGCCCGCAGCTCCGGGCTCTCTTCGCCGCCCATATCCATAATCAGCTGACTACCGAGATTAGAGGTCATAATCAGGATGGTATTCTTGAAATCAACCGTCCGGCCCTTGCCGTCCGTCATCCGCCCGTCATCTAAAATCTGGAGCAGAACGTTAAAGACATCGGGGTGGGCCTTTTCAATCTCGTCAAAGAGAATAACCGAATATGGCCGCCGCCGTACTGCCTCGGTGAGATAACCGCCCTGATCATAACCCACATAACCGGGAGGCGCCCCGATGAGACGAGCCACGGAATGTTTCTCCATAAACTCCGACATATCGAGCCGGATCATGGAGTGCTCACTGTTAAAAAGAAAGTCGGCCAGGGTACGGGCCAGTTCCGTCTTCCCCACTCCGGTGGGGCCCAGGAAGATAAAGACGCCCAGGGGCCGGTTAGGGTCCTGGAGTCCGGCCCGTGAACGGCGCACGGCATTGGCCACGGCGTGAATGGCCCGTTCCTGCCCCACTACCCGCCGGGCCAGATATTCATCGGCCTTGACCAGCTTTTCCTGCTCTCCGGCCAGCAGGCGGTCAACGGGAATCCCCGTCCACTTGGCCACTACCTGGGCGATGTCTTCTTCATCCACCTCCTCTTTCAGCATTTTCCGATCTTTTTGAACGGCCTGCAATTCCTCATTGGCGGCCGTGAGTTTCTTCTCCAATTCAGCTATCAGACCATAGCGAATCTCGGCCACCCGGCTTAAATCACCCCGCCTCTCGGCCTGCTGTTCCTCTACTTTGGCCTCATCTATCTCGCCCTTGATCCTTCTGATTTCCTGAATTTTATCCTTTTCCAGCGTCCAATGGCCCTTCATGCTGTTCAAGGTTTCATTAACATCGGCCAACTCGGCCTCCACCTTGGCGAGACGCTCCTTGGAGGCCGCGTCTTTCTCCTTTTTCAAGGCCTCACGCTCAATCTCCAGCTTGATACGCCTGCGGTCAATCTCGTCAATCTCGGTGGGCATGGAATCAATCTCAATCCGCAGCCTGGAACTGGCCTCGTCAATCAGATCAATGGCCTTGTCAGGCAGAAAACGATCTGAGATATAGCGGTTGGAGAGGGTGGCGGCAGCCACGGTAGCGGCATCGGTAATCCGGATACCGTGATGCACCTCGTATTTTTCCTTGATACCACGCAGAATGGCAATGGTATCATCTAAGCTCGGCTCCTGCACCAGAACCTGCTGAAAACGACGTTCCAGGGCTGGGTCACGTTCAATAGTACGGAATTCGTTTAAGGTGGTAGCCCCGACGCAATGCAGCTCCCCTCTGGCCAGGGCGGGTTTAAGCATATTTGAGGCGTCCATGGCCCCTTCAGAGGCTCCGGCCCCCACCAGGGTATGGATTTCATCAATAAAAAGAATAATCTCTCCGGCCCGGCTTTCCACCTCCTTTAAAACGGCCTTCAGGCGATCCTCAAATTCACCCCGGTATTTTGCCCCGGCCAGCAAAGCCCCGATGTCTAAGGCCACAACCTGCTTATTGCTTAAACTATCCGGGATATCGCCCATAACAATACGCTGGGCCAGGCCCTCAACAATGGCGGTCTTCCCCACTCCCGGCTCCCCGATGAGAACAGGATTATTCTTGGTGCGCCGAGCCAGCACCTGCACCACCCGCCGCACCTCGTCATCACGACCGATAACCGGATCCAGCTTGCCCTGTTTGGCCAGCAGCGTCAGATTACGGCCATATTTTTCCAGGGCCTGATATTTCCCCTCGGGATCAGGATCGGTAACCCGCTGACTGCCGCGAATAGTAGCCAGAGCCTGCATAAAAGATTTAGAGTTTATCCCAAGTCCCTGCAGAGCCCTGGCCACTGCCGAGCCTTTTTCCTCTAATATGGCCATGAACAGATGCTCCTGGCTGACATATTCGTCCTGCATCTTAGAGGCAAGTTTAAAGGCCTCATCAATGGTCTTTTTAAGGGTACCCGAAAGATAGACCTGGCCAAAACCGCTGCCCGAGACCTTGGGCAGGGCACTCAACAGACGCTGCGATTCTGCGCTTACCGTCTCCGGGGCAATCCCCATCTTCTGCAGGACCGGAACAACCGCCCCCTCCTGCTGCTCCAGAATGGCCTTCAGCAAATGCTCGGCTACAATTTCCTGCTGGCCGTTCTGCTCGGCGATACGCTGGCAATTCTGCAGGGCTTCCTGTGATTTCAAAGTAAATTTATCATTTTGCATTATTTATTCTCCTCATATTTTGTATGTATTGCCGATTGACAACATTCAGCAGTAAATAAACAAATAAGTGCGGCCATCTATAATGTCAAGACGGCAGACGGGAACAGGAATACAGCTTGAGGTTTATTTTTTAACTATTATGTGGTAATAACAGCGGCCAGTAACGCACGAAAAATACGACTAATACGACTTTGTCGTCTTATAAAAAAACGGATAAAAATGGGCCTATACAAGCAACAAATAGAACGCTGCCGCACCTTCGGGATTATCAGCCACCCCGATGCCGGTAAAACCACCCTCACCGAAAAGCTCCTCCTCTTCGGCGGTGCCATTCAACTGGCCGGAGCGGTCAAATCCCGCAAGGCGGCCCGTAAGGCAACCTCCGACTGGATGGCGGTTGAACAGGAACGCGGGATATCAGTTACCACCTCAGTAATGAAATTCGGCTACCGGAACTTTGAGATAAACCTCTTAGATACTCCGGGCCATCAGGATTTTTCCGAGGACACCTACCGGGTATTAACTGCCGTGGACAGCGCTCTGATGGTTATTGACAGCGCCAAGGGGGTGGAAAACCAGACCGAGCGTCTGATGGAGGTCTGCCGCATGCGCAACACCCCCATTATCACCTTTATCAATAAACTCGACCGGGCCGGGATGGAGCCTCTCGAGGTCATGGCGGATATTGAGGATAAACTGCAGATTGAATGCGCCCCCCTTACCTGGCCCATCGGCATGGGTAAATCATTTAAGGGGGTATACAGCCTGTACAACCATAAACTCCATCTCTTCAGCCCCAGTCAGGAAACCAGGAGCAGGCAAGGCATAACCATTGAGGATCTCAACGACCCGCGGCTGGCGGAATTGATTGGTGCCGAGGAGGCGGAAGAATTACAAGGTGACATTGAACTTCTCGAAGGAGCGGCCAGCCCCTATAACCGCGATGATTATCTCTCGGCCTCCCAAACTCCGGTATTCTTTGGCAGCGCGGTCAATAATTTCGGGGTGCAGGAACTATTAGACGCCTTTGTGGAAAATGCCCCGCCCCCCGGCCCCCGGCAGGCGGCAAGCCGGATGGTTTATCCGGATGAAGAGGCATTCTCGGGCTTTACCTTTAAAATCCAGGCCAATATGAACCCGGCCCACCGCGACCGCATCGCCTTTCTGCGTATCTGCTCCGGCAAATTCAGCCGTGGGATGAAGGTTCTGCATAACCGCCTTGGTAAAGAGATTCCCTTGGCCAATGCCACCATCTTCATGGCCCAGGGCCGCACCAATATTGAAGAGGCATACCCAGGTGACATTATAGGAATTTACAATCACGGTACCATCAAAATAGGTGATACCTTCTCCGAAAAGGAGCCCCTGCGCTTCACCGGAATTCCCAGTTTCGCCCCCGATCTTTTCCGACGTGTCTTACTGAAAAACCCCTTGCGGCTTAAACAGCTTCATAAAGGCCTGACTCAGTTGGCGGAAGAAGGAGCAGTACAATTTTTTAAGCCCATATTAGGCAGCGGCCTGGTACTGGGGGCGGTGGGTGAGTTACAGTTTGAGGTTACCATGGCCCGCCTGAAGGCGGAATACCAGGTGGAGGCAATTTATGAAACTGTGGATCTGGCCGCCGCCCGCTGGATAAGCGCAGAGCGCCATGAATTAGACCGCTTCAAGGCCGCTAACCAGGCCAGCCTCTATACCGATGCCGAGGGTAATTTAACCTATCTGGCCCAGAGTGAATGGTATCTTAATTATTGTATGGAGCAATGGCCGGAGATAACTTTCGAGAAAACCAGAGAAAAAAACACGGCCTGAGCATTATTTTCTGTCGGCAAAGAGGGCGTATTTCTGATCCTCCACCAGAATATGGCTCAGCAGCCAGTTCTTGACCGTCTTGATAATATGAGAATTAAGCACAATTTCACCATCGGCCATATTCTGCCGGAACTTATTAAGCATAGTATAAAAATTCTTGTGCAGAAGCTGGTGGGCGTTTAGATCGGTATAGCCCAGCTGCCGCATATAATCCTCTTCAAAGGCAAAATGTTTGCGGCCATACTCCTCCATCTCATCCAGGGCCTTCTGCCCCAGAGTATCAAGGGCCTCATTGTCACCCTCCATCATGGTGACATGCATTTTATTATAAATAGCCAGCCACTTCCGATGCTGACGATCAATTTCCTCATTACGGACAGAGAATTCATCCTGCCACTCAATTTTACTCATTTATCAGTCCTTGCAAGTTAATAATTAATAGCACGATCAATATCTAAAAGAATCTTGACACTGTCATCGGTCTTGGCCATTCCCAGAATGTAATTGGTATCAATGGCGGCCCCAAGCCGGGGCGGATCATCAATATCAGCCGATTTAAAACTGATCACCTCGGAGACGGCATCCACCGCCAGCCCCACCTGCTTGGTATCACCGCCAAAGGCAGTAGTCTCGACAATGATGATACAACTTCTGTCAGTATAATCAGCCTCCGGCATCCCGAGCTTGGCCCGCATGTCAATTACCGGAATCACCTTGTCACGCAGGTTAATTACCCCCTTGGCATAAGGCGGGGCCTGATGAACCTGAACGAACTCCATCATCTTGATAATTTCCCTGATCTTGAAAATATTTATGCCGAATTCCTGTTTATTAAGCATAAAGGTGAGATAGCGTCCTTCCTGCTCCAGCATGGCTTTGGCGCCGGCGTCATGCTGTTCCGCCAGCGGCCTTAATATACCTTCCAGAACCTCCGGGGTCAGGTCAAGCACCGAGGAGGTGCGCGGCATACCGGCACAGGCGGCATCGGCATACTGGGGATCAATAAATTTATCAAGGTCAACCAGGCCGCCAACCTCCATGCTGTCATGCATATAGTGCTGCATCTTATTCAGATCTTCTTTGGATGGATAGAGATCAGAGGTTTTAATACCCTGCGGATCGGTGAGGACGTTCTTCAATACCGGCACTTTTAAACCCAGTTTACCGTCCGGGTCGAGAAAATTAACAGCGATTTCTGCCGCGGCCTCCGGCCGTTCAGCAATATATTTCCCCGCCTTGACGAGAAGAGCGGTAAATTCATAGACCGCCTCCTTATGAGCGGCCGAAAAGTCATCCCGCACCGTTACCACACAGCAGGGATGATTCTGCCAGAGCTGATTGGAGAGAAACTGCTGCTCGGCAATACCGGCGGCAATTGATTTGGTGCCAATGGGTTCCGCCACCATAAAACCGGCGGCATTGGCGTTATCCTTCAGAAAAGGCGGCATGTTTATGGGCGCCACAATCTCCAGATTAACATCAACATCGTCACCCTTATGAAGACTGGCCTTAAGGCCGATCCCCTCAAAAAACATATGCACCAGCATGTGATGAATGGACATCTTATGGGGGATAAGAACGGTACGCTGTTTAAAAAAATCCGGATATGGCGGCTGATAATTCCCCTGGGTACTGCGCACGAAGATACTGCCGCTGCGGTGAGCGAAAAGTACCAGCTTCACCGGTACCCCGTAATTATAGAGATCCATGGCAATGGGTGCCAGAATACAGGCGGCGTCCACCGTACCCTTTTCAAGACCGCTCTGCACCGGGTTCCAGCCTGCCAGACAATGGGTCTCCAACTCAAAATGTTCCGGCGTTACCTGACCTTTGTCTATCCAATGTTTAAGCACGCCAAGCACGAGATGATCGGTGATCTGGATATGGGCTACCCGGAGCTTAACCTTACCCGAGGCCCCCATCTGCGGCCCCGCGGCGATTTCGTCCTCTTTGCCGCCCTCACCCATAACTTCATTAATCTTATCCCGCAATTCATCAGGAGTGAAGGGCTTGGCAATGAGGGCGTTGGCTCCATGACTCAAGGCCTTTTCAGCCTGACCACGATCAGACTGACCGGTGGCCATCAAAAATGGTATATCCTTAAATTTTTCCTGTCCTCGAAGCCAGATAGCCAGTTCATCACCGCCCATTTCCGGCATATTCCAATCACTGATAATTAGATCAACGCCGTTATTTTCCTCAATAACAGCCACGGCCTCTTTACCATTGTTGGCCTGCAGGACATTCTCGAAGCCAAGCTTTTTAAGGGTTTTAACCTCGATCTTGCGCATAGTCACGGCATCTTCGGCCAGAACTATCTTGATATCTGCCGGTACGGTCATCTAATTATCCTCGGTTATATTTTTCAGGCGCTAATTCCGGTCAGCTGGCAACCGTCAATTATGAGATTTAAAGGAAATAATCACCTTGGCGCGAAAGGTAGAAACCAACTCCCCCTCAATGGTCATATCCAGTTCTTTCACCGTCGCTACCCGCAGGTCGCTGTACTTCTTCCTGGCGTTGGCTATGGCATTTTTGGCCGCGTCCTCCCAGGAGACCTTACTCGTCCCCACAAATTCCACCATCTGATAGACACTGTTTGTCATTTTCTCCCCTTGTTTCATTATTTTTTAGATAACATGGGCATATTGCAATCCGCCCCTACATCCGTGCCATAAATGAGGATTGATGGCAGTATGTTCAAAAGTATGTAATACAATCCTGCATCCAGATTCCAATATAGAAGCTAAACAGTTCCTCAATTCTATACATAAAAGGTCAGGCGTTTCAATAAAAAAATCATGGCCGCCGGTAAATTTCCAGCCGGTATGGTTCATCACCCGGCACCATTGACGATGACTGTAATTTAAAATCAACGTCGATGTCGGGGAACAGGGTATCACCAGGCACATCATCGGGCAGCACCGAGAGCATAATCGTATGCGTCAGGGGCATTGCCTCCTGAAATATCTGCGCCCCGCCGATGATAAAGACCCTGGCAGCCCC
Organism: Deltaproteobacteria bacterium; assembly: GCA_024275235.1. Classification (GTDB taxonomy): domain Bacteria; phylum Desulfobacterota; class Desulfobulbia; order Desulfobulbales; family VMSU01; genus JAADIV01. The sequence goes on along the minus strand of JAJRZN010000062.1, from coordinate 3,554 downwards.
GGCACATAGGTTTAAGGCCTCCCTTAAACTTAAAGCCGTCCGGCAACCGGCTATTTTAAGCCCCTGCCGACGACTGACAACAATATTATCCCGCCCCGGCAGGGGTCTGCCTATGGAGTCAAAGGTCTTACGCCCCATAATCAATGGTGCTCCCCAGGTGGTTTTTTTAAAAAAACGCAATTCATGGGAATTATGCCACGGAACAGTGCCGGCCCGGCCGATAACCCGGTTAGAGGCCATGGCAGCGATAATAATTATTTCCATAATCCTGTTTACCCTATAAAATAACGTTTTTAATAAAGAAACCTGCGGTCATTAACCTTGCCAAATCAGAACAGTCGACTTATTATAGCAGAAATAAGCCCCGCGGACTTAAAATAATGATTGGCGGATTTAAATTATACAACATAAAAAAAGCATGGATTACTATAAGGTATTAGGCATAAACAAGCAGGCTACCAAGGACGAGATCAAAAAGGTCTACCGTAAACTGGCCCTTAAATATCACCCTGACCGTAATAAAGGCGATAAACAGGCGGAAGAGAAATTTAAACAAATCAGCGAGGCCTACGCCGTTCTCTCCGACCCGGAGAAAAAGAAACAGTACGACACCTTTGGCTCCGCCGATTTCCAGAAGCGCTACACCCAGGAGGATATTTTCAAGAACGCCGACCTGGGGGATATCTTCCGCGAATTCGGCATCAACCTCGGCGGCATGGGCGGCCGGCCGCGCGGCGGCATGAATACCGGCATGGGCGGCGGCAACCCCTTTGAATCAATTTTTGGGGGAATGGGCGGCGCCACCCAGTTCAACAGTGCTAACTTCAACGGCCGCCAGAGTTGTCAGGTCGTTAAGGGCGGCGACCTGCAGATGGAACTTGTCATCAATCTGCGCGAGGTGCTGCACGGGGCTGAGAAAACCATCGCCTTAGGCCGGGGCGGCAAGGCGGAAAGGGTATCGGTAAAGATCCCGGCCGGGATAGATTCCGGTAAAAAGCTGCGGGTAACCGGTAAGGGCTCACCTTCACCGACCGGCGGGCCTCCCGGCGATCTCTATATAAAAATAAGGGTGCAGCCCGATCCGGAGTTTATCAGGGACGGTAATGACCTGATTCACGAGAAGCAGGTTCCTTTCAGTACCGCGGTACGTGGCGACAAAACTGAGGTAACCACCCTGGAAGGCAAGACCTTAAAAGTCAAGATTCCGGCCGGCATTCAGCCCCAGGCCAAGCTGCGCTTGAAGGGCCATGGACTGCCGAGCGGCCCCCACGGACCGAGAGGAGATCTCATCGTCAAGGTGCTGGTGGCGGTACCCAGGCCCAAAGAGCTTTCAGAACGTCAGCGGGAGTTGATTAAAGAACTGGCGGCCAACGGCTTATAAAATAATCGAGACAAACATGGTGGACATATCGAATATATATTTCCCCGGCAGCCCGCCCCGCAGATAGATATCGTCCTGCACCCTGGTGAGGATGGCAGTCATGATAACCTCATAGCCCATATTAAGATAGCCGTCCGCCCCTTTTTCGTTAGTTAAAAATAATAAGCGGCCCTGCTTGTCCTTATAGGTCTTTAACCGCCAGTTTACCTGATTCAGGTTGCGATACAGGCGCTGCAGACGTTCCAGCGGCACCTGGAGCGCGGTTATCATTATCTGTTTATGCTCCACGCCGTAAGCCTCTCTGATACTCTTCATCATCCCCAGTCCCAATAAAAACACCCTGTCCGGTTCACTGGTATCAGGGGCAAAGGCCGCACTCAAAACCTCGTTAGAGGGCATGCCGGCGTATTTATCCAACAACGGCCGACCGTGGAATATCTGCTCAATCCTTTTATGCCGCATGACACGGGAAGGTTGATATTTGGGGTTTTTGGCGTAAAGACGGCGGATCATTGTCTCCAGATCCCGCCTGTCCTCCTGAATATGATAATGAAATATTCCGGCCCCGGTGGGGAGAACAGCCTGCCCGACGCAACCGCTGACAACACAAAAAGCCAGGAGAGAAGAAACAACTATTAAGCCGCGGATAAGGGGATGGACATCAGGCATCCAGAGTTCTCCGCTACACTCCGGGTTTCCGCCCCCTGATCCGTTCCAAGGCCTCAAGGTAACGCTCCCTGGTCTTAGCAATAATCTCAGCCGGCAGAGGTGGAGGCGGCGGAGTTTTCGACCACTTGATGGACAATAGATAATCGCGCAGGAATTGTTTGTCAAAACTGGCCTGGCCACGGCCCGTTTCATAGTCCGCCAGAGGCCAGAAACGAGATGAATCCGGGGTCAACACCTCATCAATCAAGATCAATTCCCCCTCATACCAGCCCAGTTCAAATTTTGTGTCAGCAATGATTATGCCCCGTTCCAGGGCGTAGGCCGCCGCCTTTTCATAGAGGCGGAGACTGACTTCCATAATCCGCTCTGTCTCCTTATCACCAACAATCTGCCGCATTCTCTCCACCGAGATATTCTCATCATGCATCCCGGCCTCGTCCTTGGTGGAAGGGGTAAATATAGCCTGGGGTAGTTTTTCAGACTCCTGAAGACCAGCGGGCAGAGAAAGTCCGCAGGGGTCTTCGCCTCTGGTATAGGCCTTCCAGAGCGAACCGGAGATATAGCCACGCACAATACACTCCACGGGCAGGGGGTTGGCTTTTTTAACCAGCATGCTGCGACCGGCAAGATCAGCGGCATAGGGTCGACAGACGGCAGGGTAATCCTCCACTCTGGCGCTGATCAGATGATTGGGGATAACATCACCTAAATAGTCAAACCAGAAGAGCGACATCTCAGTTAAAACAGCCCCCTTGGAATCAATGGGCTCCGCCATCACCACATCAAAGGCGGATATCCGATCCGTTGCCACCATCAATAGAGCATCATCCAACTCATACAAATCACGAACCTTCCCACGATGGATGAGGTTCAAACCTCCAAAATCTGTTGTTGTTATTGGCTTTGTCATATCCTTTCCATATTGTATTAATTCAGGGGTAATTTTCAGTCCTGGCCGGCCTTAGAGACAACCACCTGATTACGACCCTTGTTCTTGGCCTGATAAAGCGCCCGGTCTGCCACGGCAACAAGGCTGTCAGGCTTACTTTTACGAACCGGAGCCATGGTCGAGGTGCCGATACTTACCGTCAGGATATCGCTGACCCTGGAGGACTCATGGCGGATGGCCAGGGCCCGCACCTGTTCGATAATACTATAGGCCACATCCGAGGCCCCGTTCGGATCAGTTTCCGGCAAAATAAGCGCGAACTCCTCGCCGCCGTAACGGGCGGCAAGATCTCCGGGACGTTTTTCCATCTCCTTTAAAACCTCGGCCACGGCCTTTAAGGTCTCGTCACCACCCTGATGACCGTAAGTATCGTTATACAGTTTAAAGAAATCTATATCCAGCATAATGAGTGAGATAGGGCATAAATTGCGCATGGCCCGATTCCACTCCTGACGCAGGGTATGGTCGAACTTCCGGCGATTGGCAATATTAGTCAGGCCGTCAAGGGATGATAATTTTTCAAGGGTCAAATTGGCCTCATGCAGACGACGCTGG
>JAJRZN010000061.1 GCA_024275235.1 Deltaproteobacteria bacterium | reverse complement strand
TTTATTGACATCCTGGGGAAGATGCTGTCTATTGACGGTAATCAAGAAATATTCAGGTTTAAGCATATTCTTTTCTCCATCAGGCCCTTGCCGTGTTTCCTTGTATTGTGCGATGCCGTTAAAGTTTTTGCTGATTGCTTATCAAGGAGAACCGGCCGGAGACCTTATCCCGGCAGATTTTCGTACAATAATATACCGATTTATAGAAAAAGAGAGGACCGCGCCGGTAAGTCTTTGCGCTTCCAGCCGGGGCGTCGCCTTTAACCGGCAGGGAGATGAAGGAGCAACACGGCTCAGGCCGGAATCAGCTTTGTTCAGTCGAGTCAGTATCCAGAGCAGCAATCCACATTATTTCCCCTGATAAATAACAAAATAAAAAAACGGAAAAATATCTCTGCCGCCTTGCTGGTACCGGTTTTGAAAAAAACGTGGGCCGGTACGGCAAGGCAGTGAAAAGAAACGAAGTATTAATAATAAAAATTAAAGAAACGCCAGTAAGAAAGAAAGTCTGCCGCTGCCGAGGAGGCAAGGGCGGGTTCCGCTGGCCCAGGTTGTTTGACTTGGGTGTTCCGGCTCTTTCCAACCGGGGTACAGTTCAGTTTGGGCAACCAAACTGCAAGCCGGATTATTTATTTTTGATCCGGTTATATTAAAAAGTGGTCACCATCTGGGACCCAGTACAAAGGAGTAGTAAAATGGCAGAAGGAACAGTAAAATGGTTTAATGATTCCAAAGGTTTTGGCTTTATTGAGCAGGACGGCGGCAAAGATGTTTTCGTTCATCACTCAGCAATCCAGGCACAAGGTTTCAAATCCCTGGAAGAGGGCGCCCGCGTCAAGTTTGATCTTGTTGATGGTCAGAAGGTCCGGCAGCCGCGAATGTTGTCACCCTGTAAGCATGCTGTAAAGGGGTGTATCGATAAGCCTTAGTAATCCTCGCCCTGATTGAGGTGGACGAAAGCTATGGCTTGTTTACTTGCGCCTCAGAAGTAAATAGACAAAAAACCCCGCAACATGCGGGGTTTTTTTTGTCGTTTTGCCCGGTTTTCGCAATCCTTAAGGCGGCCGGGGCTGGACGAGAAAAATGCCGGCAGTGCTCTCCGCTGTTGACGGCGCCGGAGGAATGCACTAATTTAACGAGTTGTGATTTCGGGTCGGGCGATTAGCTCAGCGGGAGAGCACTGCCTTCACACGGCAGGGGTCACTGGTTCGATCCCAGTATCGCCCACCATCCCGACCCTGATTCCCGGTTTCTTTGTCGTTTTCGTTTTCATCCTGAATCCGTGATTATTTCCCCCTTCCTTCTGGTGCCAGGCCGTAAGCCGCCACAGGTGCCACAGATTTGCGCAGTCGCTGCCGTTCGCTATAGTCCTTCTATGCGGGGGCGGGAGCGACCGCGTAAAGATGGGGTGCCAGGCCGTAAGCCGCCACAGGTGCCACAGATTTGCGCAGTCGCTGCCGTTCGCTATAGTCCCTCTATGCGGGGGCGGGAGCGACCGCGTAAAGATGGGGTGCCTGTGGCGGCTTACAGCAGGACTGGTCGGCTGTGCTTGATAACCCCTGTGGTCTGTTCCGGCAGAAAACAGACGGTGCCGGCCCGGCCGTTGCGACTAAGGCCGAGCTCCCGCAGGGCGGCGCCGGACAAGCGGAGGAATGCCCTCTGCTTTAAAAACTCATCCCGGTCCCGGTAGGTGAACAGGCCGGTATAATTTTGCGGCAGTTGCCGCCGCATTTCAGCGCGGATATCGCCGGCCGGTGTCGTTGCCAGGTATCGGGGCAGCCGGCGATGACCGCAGCGCAGCCAATCGTAGCGAAGCAGCTCCAGCAGCAGTTCCCTGTCCGGCCGGCCGGCCGCCAGTTCGCACAGGATGCGGGCCAGCAGCTCCGGTGTATGGGCCAGTTCGAAGAAGCCATGATCCCTGGCGGTCTCAAGCAGCGCCTGGAAAAAAAGAAAGGGCTCCTGCCGGCGGTTCAGGATATAATGCCATAGCGAACGAAAAAAGCGGTTATTGTAAAAAGCCTCCACGCACTCGCCCAAGGCGTGCAGAAAGCCGATGGTCCGGTGGTCCAGCCAGCGGGTAGCCAGTACCTCGTAGGGCGGCTGTTCGCAGTAG
>JAJRZN010000060.1 GCA_024275235.1 Deltaproteobacteria bacterium | reverse complement strand
TTTTTTTTTGACTTAGAGCGAATTATGACCATATTATCACCTTCATTCATTTCTGCGATATCCCGATAGTCCGGTGATATTGACAGCTTCGCCCGTTAAAACAAATCACAGAAAGGAGATTCAACATGCGTCTGAAATCTATCACCATAACCCTTATCCTCTGCTTCGCCATCCTGAGTACAGCCCAGGCCGGAATGAATATGGACATGACCATGAAAACAGGCGGCAAACAGATTATGCTGCCCATGCTTGAGGTAGATGGAGTCAGCGCCATGGCCCATCTTAAAGATATCAAAGCGGCTATGGCCAAAAGGGGCCTGAGCACCACCAATCATTTCATGATCATGTTCACCGACCGGAAATCAGGTAAACAGCTGACAGACGGCATGGCGGCGCTTAAAATCACCGATCCGGCCGGAAAAACCAGCAGCCCGATTATGCTCATGGCCATGGAGGGCACCTTCGGCTCTGATATTACCATGGATAAGCCAGGTCTTTACAAACTCGATGTGGGAACCAGGCTGAACGACGGCCGTAAGAGGGTATTTCATTTCACCTATACCGTCAAATAACAGATCATGAGCGCCAGGCGGGTCGCCCCCCTTAAGACAATCCTGGGCTTTATGGGGCCGGGATTTCTGATCACCGTAGGTTTTATCGATCCCGGTAACTGGGCCACTAATATTGAGGGTGGCTCCCGCTTCGGCTATCAGCTGCTCTGGGTCATTACCATGAGTACCCTGATGCTCATCGTGATTCAGCATATGACGGCCAAGGTTGGAATTGCCACCGGCAAGTCACTGGCCGTTAATATCCGGGAACATTTCCCGGCTCCGGTGGCGGCCTTCATAGGACTTAGCATTATTCTGGCCTGTGTCGCCACCGATGTAGCGGAACTCCTGGGCGGGGCCATCGGCTTTAATCTTCTCCTGGGCTTTCCCCTGTGGCTGGGAGCGCTTGTCACTGTATTCCTGGAGATATTTCTGATTATCAGCCAGCGTTATCACCGCCTTGAAGCCATGATCATGGCCTTTCTCGGTATAATCAGCCTCTGCTATGTTATAGAGATATTCATTGTAAAACCTGACTGGCAGACCCTGGCCCCGGCCCTGGTTATCCCCCGCCTGAGCCACGACAGCATTTATGTGGCCATGGCAATCCTCGGGGCGGTGGTCATGCCCCATAATATCTTCCTCCACTCCAATGTCATTCACAGCCGCGAATGGGGAGCCTCAGAGACCGAAAAGATCAAGATGCTACACCTTGAGAAACTGGATACAACCATTGCCATGCTGGCGGGCTGGATAGTCAATTCAGCTATGATCATCGTGGCGGCGGCGGTCTTCTCCCGCCATAATATCGCGGTCAGCAGTATCGAGCAGGCGGCCGCCACCCTGCGCCCCCTGGCCGGCCCCCTCGCCGCCCTGCTCTTTGCCGTGGCCTTAGTCTTTGCCGGGGTGGGCTCATCCATTACCTCGTCCATGGCCGAGGTAAATGTAATTACTGGATTTTCAGGGCAGCCGGAGGATCCGCGTACCATGCTCTACCGAATATCGGTCTTCATCACCGCCATTCCCTCCTTTTTAATTATCGCCCTTAATCTAAATACCTTTCGCGTCCTCCTCTTCAGCCAGGTGGTTTTGAGTCTGCAACTGCCCTTTACCCTGATCCCATTATTAATTATCTGCCGCAATCAGCGGCGCATGGGGCGATTCCGAAGCGGCAGTCTGGAATTTACGGCCGCTCTTATCATTACCACCATAGTAATTGTTCTTAACCTCTACCTGCTCCACAGCAGCTTCTGACGGAGGCCCCGGATATGCAGATATACAAAAAGATATTAGTGGCCATTGACTGCTCAAGGGTCGACGAGGCCATTATCAACCATATCGCCCTCGTCGCCCGCCAGAATCAGGCCGAGGTTTATCTCCTTCATGTGCTGCACGCCCACAGCCTTGACCAGAAACGAGCCCTGCGCCACAGGGCGGAAAAAAGCCTGCAGGCATCCCGCGATCATCTTATAGATCAGGGGATTAAGGCCTTCACCCTGCTGAAAAATGGTGAGCCGGAGGAAGAAATACTGGCGGAGATTGCGACAGGCGATTATGATTTAGTTGCCATGGCCACCCACGGTCACGGTTTTTTTGGCGACCTGCTATTCGGCAGCGTCTCTGACACCCTGAAACACCATATTAATATTCCCCTCCTGCTGCTTCGGGGGGAGCAAAACAGAAGATAAGCCGCCATGGCCGATATACTGATTATAGATGATGAATTAAGCATGCGGGAGTTTCTTAAAGTCCTGCTGGAAAAAGAGGGCTATGCCGCCGACACCGCGGCCAACGCTCAGGATGCCATCACCGCCATAGAGAGGCGGGACTATGACCTGATTATCTCCGATATTAAAATGCCGGAGATGAGCGGCATTGAGTTCCTGGAACAGATCAGAAGTGCCGGACTCACAATACCGGTGATTCTGATTACCGCCTACGCCTCACCGGAAGACGCGGTGGCCGCCATGAAGGGCGGGGCCTACGACTATATCACCAAGCCCTTTAACGTGGCGGAAATCAAGGAAATTATCCACTCCGCCTTATTGACGGCCCGCAATACAGCCACGCAACCAGCCGGAAAGACCTTTCAGGGGATCATCGCCCAAAGCCCGGAAATGCTGAAGATATTTGATCTTATCAGCCGCATCGCCCCTACCCATGCCAATGTTCTTATTCAAGGGGAATCCGGCACCGGCAAGGAGCTGGTGGCCCACGCCGTCCATAATCTCAGCAAGGCCGCTGAGCATGCCTTTGTGCCCATTATCTGTAACGCTATTCCGGAGAATCTCTTTGAGAGTGAGGTCTTCGGCCACGTCAAGGGTTCTTTCACCGGGGCCGTCAACAACAAGCAGGGCCTCTTTGCCGAGGCCGACAGGGGCAGCGTTTTCTTGGATGAGGTAGGAGAATTAACCCCCCTGGTGCAGACCAAGCTCCTGCGGGTGATCCAGGAACGCGAATTCAAGCCCGTGGGCGGCTCGCATACTATCAAGGTCAATATCCGGGTTATAACCGCCACTAACCGTAATCTGGAGCAGGAGGTCATTGCCGGACGTTTCCGGGAAGATCTCTTCTACCGCCTGTCCGTGGTTCCCATCCGCGTCCCGCCTCTGCGGGAAAGAAAGGGGGATGTCCCTCTGCTGGTTGACTATTTCCTGAAAAAATATTCGCGGCTCTTTGCTAAAGATATCTCCGCTCTCTCCTCCTATTCCATGGAGGTCTTGATGAATTATGATTTCCCCGGCAACGTCCGGGAGCTGGAAAACATCATTGAACGGGGGGTGGCCATGGAAAATTCCAACATAATCCTGCCGGAGAGCCTGTCCATTGCCAGCCACAGACAGGTGTCCCAAGGTCAGCAAGGTGCGGCAGCCGCCGATGACGACTTTGCTCTGGGCCTGGAGCAGGCGGTTGAAAACCTGGAGAGACGCCTGTTGCGTGAAGCCCTGACCAAGGCCGGCGGCTCCAAGATGAAGGCCGCCGAACTCCTGAAAATAAGCTTCCGCTCCCTGCGTTATAAAATAAAAAAATACGGCATTGATAATGACACCCCCCGCTGATTTATCCCCGGCCGCCGCTCTCCTGCGCCGCCAGATCAAATGGCTTCTGCTGTTGCGGGTCAGTACCCTGAGTCTGCTGCTCGGGGTCATCGCCCTGCTGCAGATCAGTCTCACCAATCTGGTTATCGCCCCCCTGCCCCATATCCTGATCTTTATTTCAGCGGTCTATATCTTCAGCATTATCTCCAGCCTTATTCTTAACCATTGCCGGGACTACCGCCTGTTCGCCCTCTTTCAGATCACCATGGACTCGATTATGATCGGGACAATAGTATATTTTTCCGGCGGCAGTCACTCCATATTCACCTTCCTCTATTTCTTCCCGGTTATCAGTGCCGGAATGCTGCTTTTTAAGAGCGGCGGCCTGCTCATCGCCACCTTTAACCTTATAAATTACGCCCTGGTTCTCAGCACTGAATATTCCGGCCCAGGTCAGATTCTGCCCCACAGCCTCCATATGTTCAGCCGCCTGCCTGATTTATTCTGGCAGAACATCACCATCTATGGCCTCTCCTTCTATATCGTCGCCATCCTCAGCTCCTTTCTGGCCCAGAGACAGCGCCATACCGAGGATATCCTCAAGCAGACCTCACAGAATTTTGACCGCATAACCCTGCTCTATAAACAGATTTTTGCCGATATATCTTCGGGAATAATTACAGTGGATAATCTGGGCATAATCACCTCCTTCAACCCGGCAGCGGCCCAGATAACCGGCTATCAGCCTCTGGAAATCATTGGCCGCCCCATCAGCCGCCTGGCCGATTTTCCCCTCACCGGCGGTCACGAGGAAAGACCGGTAATTGATATTATGCGCCAGGATAAACGAAAAATTCCGGTGGGTTATTCATGGGCCAGACTCAACATGCCCGAGGGCTGCGATGACTGCCGGGTATATACCCTCCAAGATCTGAGCCGTATCAGAGAGATGGAAAACAAGATCAAGCAGAGTGAGAAGATGGCGGCCATCGGTGAAATCGCGGCCGGTATTGCCCACGAATTCCGCAATCCTCTTGCCGCTATTGCCGGCGCGGCCCAGGTTCTGGAACAGGATGCCGATACCGACCCCGGCAACCTGACTCTTCTCAAAATAATCCTGCGCGAAAGCCAGCGCTTAGAGAGCAAGATCAGCAATTTTCTACAATTCTCCAAACCGGCGTGTCCGGAGCCACAATGGCTGTCTTTGAGCGGGGAGATAGCTGAAAGCCAGGATATTTTAGAGCGGGGCGGCCGTCTACCGGCCACCTGCCACCTGGAAACCGAGATCCCCGCCAATCTTGAATGCTGGGCAGATCCGCATCAGTTTCGCCAGGTGCTGATCAACCTCATCCACAACGCCTGTCTGGCCCTTGACGAAGAAGAGGGGATTATCACCATCCGGGCCGCCGAAACCGAGGGTAAAGCTGGAAAGACCGTAACCGAAATCATAGTGAGCGATACCGGATGCGGCATGGATAAGAAGACAGCAAAGCAGATTTTCACCCCCTTCTTCACCACGAGGGAGGCTGGAACCGGATTGGGGCTGGCCATCGTCCAGCAGATTATCGAGGGCCATGGCGGCAGCATAACGGTGAGCGCTAAACCAGGGCAAGGCTCCACCTTCTGTATCGAAATTCCCCTGCCCACCTGAATGTGATATTTGATTTATAAAAAGGGTCTCTTACGTTCAATACGCCCCTGCGGGAGCCAAAGACGCGCGTCTGACCAGGCCGCCGCCTCTACCGCCAGCCAATAACAGTCAGCAATAAATAGGCCGTCAGCCATATTAGAGTCAAAATCGCCGCCAGATGCCGATAACGCCCCCCTGGGCGCAGAAAGAGCAGTAAGACCACCAGCAGCGCCGGCCAGATTATCCCCGCCGGCAGGGGTGGTATATGACGCAGCATCTCCTGCAAACCGACAAAAAACCAGGGACCGGTAATATGAAATACCCCGAGTCTGGCCGCGTCCATGGGGGCGGGGATAAGCGCCGCCCAGACGGCAAGCGCCAGAATAAGCCAGGGGAACTGCCGCCAGCCCACCACATAACGCCTGATATGCGGCCAGGTAAGAACGACGAAAATCAGAATTAGACCGATGAGATGGTCGGCATAGACCCGCCGCATACCATCGGCAGAGATATCAAAGAGAAAGGCGTTTAGAGCGTGTCCCAGAACAGGGATTGATAAAATAATGTTTTCAGCTATATGCCCGGCCGAGGAACCGGTGGCATCGGCCCGCAGAATATAACCGCTGAACAGCAGCAGGACAACCACCAGCATGGCAAATACCAGACGGGGCCAGCTCAGCAGAGAGACCGAGGGCGGATTTTTCAAAAACATAGTCAAGAAATGAGCCACCAGCAACAGCAGAAAAAGCTGACTGGAATAAAAATGCAGGGAACGCCAGAAGGTGCCAAAAGGCACCAGGGTGTCTATCACGGAGACAGAGTAATAGGCATGGGAAGGGTCGTACTGCAGGGCCAGTACCATACCGGAGAATAGCGAAACATAAAGGGCCGCCATGCTCCTGGCCCCCCATTTTATATCCAATAGCCCCCGCATAAGCCCTAAATAATCACCATATAGCCGGGCTTACCAGCAGTTTTACTGACCTTGTAACGGGGCAGATTACGTCTCGCCGGCCCGGCCAGTCTTTTACCGGCTTTAGAACAAATACTGTGATGACAGGGGCAGATTAATTCTTTCTTAGTCTCGTTGTAGGCAAGCTTGCAGCCAAGATGGGTACAGGTGCGGGACACCGCCCAGACCTTTTTGGCATTGGCAAAGACAACAAAATCAGCACCGATATAAAATCCACCCGGTGGAATATTCATTTCCACCCTAACCTTGCGCGGTTTCCGGGGAATAGCGAAATTCACAAACCGCAAAAGCGGGTAAAAAAGGCCCAGAAGAGCGAGATACCATATTCCCCTGCCGCCGTCGGCCAACAAACGCCGTCGTCTGGGGTCTGGAAATAACTTGTTCTTATCCATATTCTTATTCCTCACCGATAAGGGCCGGAGGAGGCCGTCAAGGGCAGATCCAGGCTGGGAATGGGCAGCGGTGCGCCACCTTTAATAAAGCGGACAAAATTAACCCGCCAACCCCGCACCCCGGAAAGTGGATCAGGAATACTTCTGACCATCAGGGGGCTGTCCGCCACTCCGTGACCATAAGCGGCGGTAAGAAAAGACGACTGGCAGCCGAAGCCATGAGCCATATAAAGACAGTCCGCCCGGATACCGGGGGTAACCTTTATCCGCACCGGCCGCATACTGCGCAGGCCGTCCTGGTTCTCCAAAAAGAGCTCCTGGCCCTGAACAATGCCGAGCTGCCGGGCCAAACGGTCGTTAAGCCATAATTCATTTTCTTCCAGTTCATGACGCAGCCAGCGATTATTTACCAGCCCCCTGGAATCCACCGGCGAACAGCCGGAGAGCAGGCGGGCGAAGCCCTTGGGGGGCGGAGAAACCGCAGCAAATTTCAGTAGTTGATCAATAGTTCCATTAGACAGTTCATTCTTCAATCTAATCCTGACCGTGGAAACCACGGAGGCCGGTAATGGCGCAGCCGCAATAAGAGGAGCCGCAAAACCCCGCTCCTGCAGTTTATCCCAGCTTAGCCCCATCTGCCGCAGGTCATCGGTCAGACGTTCCTTGACCGAATCAAAACCAAAACGCCGGCCCCGCCCCAGGCGGGAAGACAGCTGTTTGACAATCCAATAGGGCTCCTGGGCCTCAAAACGCGGTTTCAGCACCGCCTGGCGCAGGGCCGCGCGCCGTCTGCCAGGACTGACAATAATCTCTGAACGTTCTAAAAAACCGGCCTCGGGCAGAATAATATCGGCGTAAAGGGCCGCCTCGCCGGGATAGATATCACAGCAGAAAACAAAATCAGCCTGCCGCAGGGCGTTAATGGTACGATAGGTATTACCGTGGGCCTGCAAAGGGTTCTGACCCCAGATACCGAGACAACCAATCCGCCCCTGCTGGAGACGGTTAATAATCGTACTGTATAGACGCGCCTTCTCCGGCACCCTCGGTGGCCGGGTATCATTAACAACCCTGGACTCCGCCCCTAACACAACATTGAGAACAGCCTTTAGACGCAGACGCTGGACATCATTGCCATACCAGGAATTATGGCGGCCGGGGTAAACGAACACCGCCGGGGCGGCGCTGCTCATCAGCTCAGCGCTGGCCTTGATATCAGCCGGCTTCAGGTCACAGGCCGCGCTTAGTTCTTCAAGATCATAGTCTGCCAGCCTTACCCGCAGAGCCTCAAGGTCAAATGATGACTCCAGCTCCCGATTATAGAGACCATTTTCAATAATATATTTAAGCCAGGCAAGAAGCAGAGCGTTATCGCTGCCGGGCCGCAGCATCAGATGATAACGGGCCTTGGCGGCGACAGAAGAGAAACGGGGATCCGCAACAATGAGATCCGCTCCCCGGGCCATGGCCCGACTGAATTTCCGCATCACCGGCACCTCGACGTTCTCCCCGAGATGAGAGCCCAGCAATACCAGGCAGGAGGCCTGCTCAAAACTCATATCCAGACCACCGCCCCGGCCAAAACTGAGGTCAGAGGCCAAGTCCTGATTGGCCTGGCAATACTCCCAGGCGGAATCGTTTATCTGCCGACAGCCAAAATCAGTAAATAATTCCTTAATGAATGAAGCAGAAGAACCACCCGTGAGAAGAGCCAGGCGCTCAGCGCCGCCAGCCCGCAGTTCCTGGTTTATCTTGCCGGTAATGGTATCAACGGCCTCACCCCAGCTTATCCGCCGCCAGCGCCCCTCACCCCGCTCACCCACCCGCCGCAGGGGATAGCGCAGAAGATCAGGATCATGCACCAGAGCCGGAGCGGCCAGCCCCCGGGCGCAGAGCCTGCCGTTCGTAGTAAGATCTGCGGCGTTTCCCTCCACCCGCAGCAGACGCCCGGCCTCAATAACAGCATCTATGAGACAACCGGCCCGGCACATACCGCAAACAGAATGCCGCCTCACCACTCGTCCGGCACCAACGGCATTTAACGCCGACAGGGCCTTAAAAGGCGTGGAATCAGCCATCCCCACCGTCGGCCAGAGAGCGGCAGTCGTCAGACCAAGTTTTAAAAATCTACGGCGATTCAAGACCATAATTCAGCGTAAAAATTTTTCCCGCAGCCGTTCACAGACATGATCCGGCACCAGGCCGCTGATATCTCCGCCATGCCGGGCCGCATCCTTAATAATACTGGAACTGATATATATCCAGCGAAAGGCGGTCATCAGAAATACCGTTTCCACCTCCCTTTCCAGACGGCGGTTCATCAGGGCCATCTGGAATTCATAGTCAAAATCCGATACCGCCCGCAGGCCCCTGACAATGGCCTTGGCCCCTTTTCGATAAGCGAAATCCACCAGCAGGCCCTCTACGGCCTCAATCTCAATACGACCGTCTTCTTCAGAAGTAAAGGAATCTCTAATCATCTGCAGACGCTCCTCCAGGCTGAAGAGCGGGGTCTTGGCGGGATTACGGGCCACAGCAATAATTACCCGGTCGAATATCTCCAGAGCCCGGCGGATAATATCAATATGCCCCATGGTGATGGGATCAAAGGTGCCGGGATACACCGCCACGGTATCCGTGGTTTCCTCGGCAATGAATGGTTCGTAGGTCATAAATTTTTTCCGCAACAATTGAATTATAGTAACTTTGGCCGATAGAACCAAAAGCCGGTATCCCCGTAACGACGCTGGTCAAAGAGGTGTAGTCCTGGCACCTCCTCCGGCAGCTCTTCCCCCTGGAATTCTTCGCAGACCACGAGGCCTTTCGGGGCAACTAAACCGACCGCCGACAATTCCGGCAACAGACGATGACATATCTGCTGCCGATACGGCGGATCCAGCAGTATCAGATTAAAGGGGCCGCCAAGCTCAGAGAACGGCAAAAAAAAACGGCCTTTCAGAAGATCACGCCGTAAGACCCGCGTCCTCTCTGAAAAGCCGCATTGGGCGATATTTTTCTTGATCAGGCTTAGAGCCAGGGTACTGTCATCGACAAATACAGCCCCTGACGCCCCCCGGCTCAAGGCCTCCAGCCCCAGGGCTCCGGTTCCGGCAAAGAGGTCGAGAACCATGGCCCCGCGCAGGGTCTCCAAGCTCAGAATATTAAAGAGCGCCTCCCGGGCCCGGTCGCTGGTGGGCCGCAGTTTCAGCCCCCCTTTGCCTCCCGGCCCCCGGAGCCTCATCCCCCGATTGCTCCCGGCAATAATCCGCACCTTACAGGTAATCAGCCGCCACAACCTCGGCAATCTGTACCGCGTTCAGGGCCGCGCCTTTAAGAATATTATCGGCCACTACCCACATATTAATACCGTTGGCAATGGAATTATCCTCCCTGATCCGGCCCACCATGGTCTCAAATTCACCGGCACAGTCCACGGCGAGAGGATAGACCATATTTTCAGGCTCATCCACCAGTCTGGCGCCAGGAGCCTGACGAATCAGCTCTTTAACCTCGGCAGCGCTTATCTTCTCTCTTGTCTCAATATTAATCGATTCCGAATGACCGTAAATTACCGGCACCCGCACGGCCGTCGTACTGACGGCAATATTATCGTCCTCAAATATCTTATGAGTCTCGTTGACCATCTTCATCTCTTCTTTGGTATAACCATTCTCCAGAAATGAATCAATATGGGGCAGACAATTAAAGGCAATCTGATGCGGATAAACGCTATGGCAAATCTCCTTACCAGCAGCCCAGTCCCGCATCTGAGTCTCCAGCTCGGCAATGGCCAGAGCCCCGGAGCCGGAAACCGCCTGATAGGTTGAAACCACGATACGCTTAATCCCCACCTGATCATAAATAGGTTTGAGGGCTACCATCATCTGAATTGTCGAGCAATTGGGATTGGCGATAATTCCCCGTTTTTTGTACTGCGCAATGGCATGGGAATTAACCTCCGGCACCACGAGAGGAATCTCCGGATCCATGCGGAAGGCGCTGGAGTTATCCACCACCACCGCCCCGGCCGCCGCCGCTGCCGGGGCGAACTCCAGGGAGCGGGCGGCACCGGCCGAGAACAGGGCGATATCAATCCCGGCAAAGGAATCGTGAGTCATCTCCTGGACGATATATTCCCGCCCCCGAAAGGATAATTTTTTACCAGCCGAGCGGGAAGAGGCCAGCAGACGCAACTCAGCAATGGGAAAATCACGACGCGCCAGAGTCTGCAGCATGGCCCCGCCCACCGCTCCGGTGGCTCCGGCCACCGCAATGTTCATTTTTTTACTCACAGTCATATCTTTAATTCAACCTTATTTGCTATTCTTTAAATACTGCAGACGATTCAGGCCGTTTAAATAGGCCTTGGCCGCCGCCGTTACTATATCAGGATCAGCCCCCTTACCAAGAACCACCGTGCCGTTATCCTCTATGCGTACCATAACCTCGCCCTGAGCGTCAGTTCCACCGGTAATGGAGCTGACCGCGAAGTAGAGGAGCTTACTGCTGGTTCCCGTCAGCTGGGCAATGGCCCGAAAGGTGGCATCAATGGGCCCCACTCCAAGAGCGCAGCCCCTGGCCTCTTTACCGTTCACCCTCATCAGCACCGCGGAGGTAGGCAGGGTCTTACTGCCGCTCATGGCGCCAAGAGACAACAGCTCATAGCTCACCGGCACCCGTAGCACCTCATCCATGAGAATAGCCTCAAGATCCTCGTCGAACATCTCCTTCTTGACATCCGCCACCGCCTTGAAACGCTCAAGCACCCGGGACAGTTGCTCATCATTGACGGTATAGCCCATGGCTTTAATCTTCTCATGCAGGGCGTGCCGGCCGGAATGCTTGCCGAGAACCAGATTATTCTGATTAAGCCCGATATCGCAGGGATTCATAATCTCATAGGTGGTCCGTTCTTTCAGTATCCCATCCTGGTGGATACCGGACTCATGGGCAAAGGCATTAGCCCCGACAATGGCCTTATTAGGCTGCACCTGCATCCCGGTTATGGTACTCACCATGCGACTGGTGACGCTGATCTGCTCCGTCACCACCTCCGTGGCAACATCCAGCAGGTCGGCCCTGGTACGGAGAGCCATGACAATCTCCTCCATGGCCGTATTACCGGCCCTTTCGCCGATACCGTTTATCGTGCACTCAACCTGACGGGCACCGGCCTGCACCGCGGCCAGAGAATTGGCGGTGGCCAGACCCAGATCATTATGACAGTGAACACTCACCGTAGCCCGGTCAATACTGGGAATATGTTTCATGAGATAACGGATCTTGGCCCCAAACTCCTCGGGCATGGCATAACCCGTGGTATCCGGAAAATTAAGCGTAACTGCCCCGGCCCTGATAACTGCCTCAAATACCTCACAGACAAAATCCAGCTCGCTGCGCGAGGCATCCTCGGCTGAAAACTCAACATTTGAGGTATATTGAGCCGCGTGCCGCACCGAGGCCACCGCCAGTTCAAGCACCTGCTCCCGGCTCATCTTCAGTTTGTGAATCATATGAATTTCTGAAGTAGCGAGAAAGACATGAATACGGGGATTTTCGCCATTTTTCAAGGCCTCCCAGGCGGTATCAATATCGCGCTCATGGCAGCGGGCCAGGCCTGCCACCTGAATCCCCCGCACATTATCGGCGATGTTCTTGACGCATTCAAAATCGCCCCTGGAGGCCACCGGGAAACCGGCCTCAATAACATCAACATTCATTTTCACAAACTGCTGGGCCAGGCGGAACTTCTCCTGCATATTCATGCTGGCGCCCGGTGACTGCTCACCATCCCGCAGTGTGGTATCAAAAATAAATATTTTATCCATAATTCTACCTCCGCCCTCAATGCTAAGTGAAGAGGGCGTATTCCATAGCCGCTTAATCCATACCTTTTACAGATTTAAGAGCCATATTGTTTCTTTACGGGTGTAACTAAATGGGAAAATATCCTAACACCGTCTCACCGCCTCGAACCTTCTGACCATTACGAACCTCTATCTGCACCTTATTGGGGAGATAGACATCCACCCGGGAGCCAAAACGGATAAGCCCGAAGCGCTGGCCGATTTTAAAGACATCACCCTTCTCCGCCCAGCAGACAATACGCCGGGCAATAAGACCAGCCATC
>JAJRZN010000059.1 GCA_024275235.1 Deltaproteobacteria bacterium | reverse complement strand
CGTCATGATTACATACAGCCTTTATGTTATAACTAAACCAGGCCTGGTTTATACGCTGCCGGTCTGTTTCTTCGCCCTGCTGAGATACACCTTCCTGACCAGAAACAAAGTTGTCGGCGACCCCACAGAGGCAATACTAAAAGATAGTCCCCTTTTTATCAGCAGCCTGCTCTGGACAATTATGATCGCCGCCATAATTTACGGTTGATTGGCAGCATAAAATTGGTATCATAATAAAATAATTACCTTTAGTTACACGAAAAATGACAGCCCCATCTAACACAAAAAGTACAAAAAGCATGAACAGAAACCGCCAGAGCGGCCGACACAACATATCTTTGCGGGGGGAGATAAAGAACCTTTTTAAATTCAAAGACCTTTTTCTGATCTTTGTCTGGCGTGAATTTAATATCCGCTATAGACAATCCGTCCTTGGCATTCTCTGGGCCGCTATTCAACCTATCAGTATGATGCTCCTTTTCACATTTGTCTTCACAGAAATCATGCCGGTACATATCTCAAAATATCCCTACCCGGTATTTCTCTATTCCGCCTTACTGCCCTGGAGTTTTTTCGCGGCTTCTCTGAACTACGCCATTCCCAGCCTGGTTACCAATTACACCCTGATTACAAAAATTTATTTTCCCCGCGAGATATTACCACTTTCAGGCATCGCCATTGCCATAGTTGATTTCTGTATCGCCGCTCTTTTCCTGATCGTATTGATGATCTATTATAAAACGCCGTTCACACTGACCACCTTATGGGTTGTCCCGTTGTTTTTCATCCTGTTCCTGTTTACCACCGCGGTCTGCCTTTTCCTCTCGGCACTGAATGTGTATTATCGTGATGTAAATCTGGCCATTGGTTTCGTTATTCAGTTATGGTTCTTTGGTACACCAATTTTTTATTCCATTGACCGGGTTCCCTGGCATTTAAAACTCCTTCTCTTTCTCAACCCCCTGGTATTTATTATAGAAAACATGCGCCGTTGTTTACTGGAAGAGAGACCACCCATCCTCTGGCAGTACCTTGTCATGCTGATATTTGTCTGTGTCATATCCTTACTGAGCTACCGTTTCTTTAAATCAACAGAAAAAAAATTTGCAGATGTCATCTGAAAATCTTGCCATATCGTTCCGCAATGTCTGGAAAAAATACTCACGACAGAGCATTTTCCACCGCTCTTTAAGAGAAGACATCATGAGCTGTCTTCGTCCACGTTCCGACAACCAGCTGGCAGCAGATGACTTCTGGGCCCTGCAGGATGTTGATTTTTCGTTACCATGCGGCCAGGTGCTTGGTTTTTATGGCCCAAACGGCGCCGGAAAAAGTACAATATTAAAAGTTATTTCGGGTGTAACCTATCCGACAAGGGGTAATGTCATGGTTAACGGCCGGATAGCACCATTGATTGAGATTGGAGCCGGTTTTCACCCGGATCTGACGGGACGGGAAAATATCTTTATGAACGGCACTATTCTTGGAATGAAAATATCTGAAATAAAAGACAAAGAAGACGCTATAATTTCGTTCTCTGAGTTAAACGATTTCATTGATATGCCCGTAAAGAGATTTTCTTCCGGCATGTACTTAAGACTCGCCTTCGCCATTGCCATTCATTGCGACACCGACATATACCTCATAGATGAGATACTGGCGGTGGGAGATGAGGATTTTCAGAAAAAATGTCTCAGTAAAATCAGCGCGATGAAGAGTCGGGGGAAGACCATGGTTATAATAACCCACAACAAACAACTTATGGAGAGCATAGCGGATCGGATTATTTATATTAAACACGGCAAAATTACGGGAGACACACAATGAGAGCTGCTGACAAAACAGGCGGCCGGCAAAGCGGCATCAAAACAACAATCCAGACTTGAAACCATATCCAATCCACTCTGTAGAGAAAATTAATTGACCCCGGATAACAAAAAACTACTTATCTACACAATGACCTCGGCCCTGGGAGATTACCTGATCTTCGGGAGTCTCATAAACGCCATAGAAAGATACAGCAATGCCAGGTGTATTATTATCCATCGCGCTAATACAAATATTTCCTTATGGCCATACGGCAGTCATCGCAATAAATTTTTCAATATATTCTCCGTCAGAGACCTGGTACTCTTTATACTTACCCTCCATCGGTACAGGAAGCAGGGATACGAGATTTTCGGTATCCAGATGCTCCCCGGCTCCATGCAGGGTTTCTTTCTGTTTTCACTTCTGAAGGCATTTAATCTTCTCCATTTCCGCGTTGATTTCAATCTCATAAACGCGGATATAATCACTCCTCCGCAAGGCAGCTATATTTATGATATACACCTGAATCAGGCGGCTGTCCTGACAGCCGCCGCCTTTCCGGATCAGGCATACCGGTTTACCCTGCCCCTGCGGCTGAACCAGTCCCTCCAAACACCGGACGATCCCGCCTTCATAACCGCGATTCATCCCTGGAGCCGGCGAAGTGACGCCGCCGCCTTTACCTGGAGCAAAGAGCAGTGGACGGAACTCATCTCCTTTATCGTCAAAAATCAGCATCACAAGGTTCTAATCTTTGGCAGGGACAACGGTTTTAATGATTTTCGGAACTACATTGGCAAAAAACTCGACAGCCATGCCGACAGAATCATATTTTCTCCATCCGCCAATGTTCATGAACTCATCAACTCTGTCCGGCAGGCAAACCTGATTATCTGCCCTAACACCTCCGTGGCCCATATAGGCAAAGCCTTGGATAAAAAAATGATTATCCTGTCCGGGCCGTCGCTGGAATACTGGACCCCCAAAGGCAGCAACATCCATATCGTCAGGGATAATGAGGCCATTTTCCCCGGCAACGACCGCCCCGCCGATGATCCCCGCTTCCCCAGTATACAAAGAATCCCTGTAGCGGCTATATGCAGGATACTAAAAAAAATACAGAAACAATAAGCAGAAACAAATCAGAACAATTACCAGGTCATTGCCCACCCAAAACCGTGGAATATTAAATATACAGACAACCTGTACGCAGGGGACTAAACTCTACATGACAAACAAATCATCAGACAATAAAATTATCAACTTACGCCAGATGCTCTCTTTCCTGTTCAAGGTAACCAACAAATTGTTTCTTATCTTCATGGAATGGGTAAGCGTAACATTCCGAAACTGGAAAAAACCGGACTGGGATAACCTTGATCATAAATCAGTCCTGATTATCAGACATGGCGGTATAGGTGATATCCTTTTCATTTCACCATTTATCAAAAAAATCAAAACAAAATCACCGACAACATGCCTTACCTTCATGACACGAATCAATTACCATGAACTGACAAATAATATTGCATATATAGACAAAACACTGAATCACGCCTGGCCCAATATATTTGCCCTGTTCACCCATGACTATGTTCTATTTCTCGATAACAGCATAGAGAAAGACCCTGATGCCGAAAAGAAAAACGTCTATGACCTCTTCGCCGAGAAATATTTCTTTCAGGCCCTGTCCGACAGGGAAAAAAGGCCTGTCTTGTCTGCCCAAGCGCAGGAGCTGACGTGTACCAGCAGCGCCGAAACGACTATTGGCCTACAGTTAAAATCAGGCAGCCCCATAAGAACACCATCCCAGGCCTTCTGGCTCCGCACGGCCTCCGAACTGCTGCGAATTTTCCCCAATGCCCTTATTGTGCTTATCGCGGAGCATCGTGAAGAATCATCTTCCCAAACCCTGCTGGAAAAAATTCACGACCGCCACCCCCAGGCCAGGATATGTAATTTTGCCACATATTCACGCAGTATTAATGACCTGATCAGTTTGATCAATCAGCTGGATCTTGTCATTGCTCCCGATTCATCAGTGGTACATATAGCCGCCGCCTTCCAGACCCCGGCCATCGGCATTTACGGCCCCTTTCCAGGGGCCCTCCGCACGAAATACTATCCGGACAACATCACCCTTGACGCCCCGATAGCCTGCGGGCCGTGCTTCACCCACGGACACAGTCCCTGCAAAAAACTTCATAATGACGGTCATTCCAGTGCCTGTTTTGATCGTATCTCAACAGCGGACATCACTAAAGCGGCCAAATTGTTACTATCAAAGAAACGTCACCCGTATTATGCCTACCTGCATTACTACTCTTCAGCCACCAGTGAGACCGCCAGGCATCGCCATACCATTCTCCAGATCATTCACGACACAACCGGACATGACCTGAGACTTCTCAGCGGTCTGGATCTTGGCTGTGGCGGCGATCCCATCGTACCGGAAGCTGTCTGCCTTGACCTGCCCGCCCCATACACCAAGTGCGGGAGAAGTCCCATCCATGTTAAGGGGAACGCCATAAATTTACACTGGTTTGCCGCCAGCAGCCTCGACTACATTTACTCAAGTCATTTATTCGAGGATTTCAACGCTGAAGAACAGTACAAAGCCCTTGGTGAATGGAGCAGAGTGCTTCACGACAAAGGAATGTTAATTTTATTGCTGCCCCACCAGCAACGCTATATCAGCGTCTGCCGTAATCACGATGAACAGCCTAACGAACATCACAAAATTGCGGAGTTTTCTCCTGAATATATGGAGAATTTTCTACTTAATTTTCCACAACTTACTCTTATAAAAATTTATCAATTCTGGAATTTAACAGCCGATGAATACAATTTTCTGCTTATCGCGGTAAAACAACAAAAACAATCGGCCCCGAATAGAAACAGTAAATCAGCGCTTCACTGACGTATAATGCTGAAACAACATCTCATTAAGATTATTGATTCTATAACTGGTAAACCAGCCTGTTATATACTGCCGTCTCCACCGACAGCAATAAACAGTCATTCACCGGCTTCCATTTTGATTATTCGTCCAGGAGGAATCGGAGACGCGCTCCTGCTGGCCCCCGCCATCAGAGAAATCAGGCGTCAGTATCCTGATACGTTTCTGACCATACTTGCTGAAAAAAGAAATGCGGGCGCCTTCTCTCTGATACCAGAAATAGATCAACTCTGGCGATATGACTCTATGGCGCAAATGTGGGCGGCCATACGAAGCAAGCCCTGCGTTGTAATTGATACCGAGCAATGGCACCGGTTGTCAGCGGTTGTGGCGAGACTCACCGGCGCCAGACAACTCATCGGCTTTGCCACCAACGAACGAAAACGCCTGTTAACTAACCTCATTCCCTATAGCCACAATGATTATGAGATCAACAGTTTTTTTAAGCTCCTGACAGCACTGGAAATCCAGCCGCCCGCGCATTTAACACCCCCCTTTCTGACCGTCCCCACTCCAGCTCAACAGGAAGCAGCCAGGCTGCTTATGCCCTTGGGCAGCAAGCCGCTTGTCACCATTTTCCCCGGAGCCAGTATCGCGCCAAGGAGATGGGAAACTGAAAAATTTCATCAACTTGCAGTAATTCTTAACACCAGGGGATTTCACGTAATTGTTATTGGAAATAAAGATGATATAAGCGCTGGAAGGAAAATTATCACAAAAGAGATCAACGGCATAAACATTGCCGGGCGGACAACACTTGCCCAATCCGCAGCAATACTTGAACGATCAGAACTTTTAATCAGCGGCGATTCAGGAATACTCCATATGGCCGCTGGATTGGGAGTGGCAAGTGTCTCTCTTTTCGGCCCCGGAATCGCAGCTAAATGGGCTCCCCGTGGACAACAACATATTGTGATTAATAAAAATTTTCCCTGCTCACCCTACACGAAGTTTGGTTATACTCCGAGATGTCCTAACCATACGGTATGTATTCAACAAATATCAGTAGCGGAAGTATCCCGAGCAGCCCTGCGTCTCCTGCCAGCACTTTAAAGGTACAAACAGAATTAAACTCATTAATGGACTAAAAAAGGCAAGGTCTGTGGTATACAGATAAATTCAGATTCTGGTCTCAGGGATATTTTTAAGTATTTTTCTGGAGGCGGAGAAAGACGGCGCTGGAGATACCAGCCGCTCCAAAGACCATACACATTACCATAATCTGATAACGGACGGCGATGAGTGGCGAGATACCGGAAAGTATCTGACCGGTCATCATGCCCGGCAGAGAGACCAGACCAACAGCAAAAAGG
>JAJRZN010000058.1 GCA_024275235.1 Deltaproteobacteria bacterium | reverse complement strand
TCTTTATCGGCTCTTACACCCCGTTTCTGTATAATATGCTGCCCTTTGCCAATACCTTTAACGCCTATACACCCATGCATATCTCCGAGACGATGCAGGTGGTGGCGGCCACGGCTCTGGCCTGTTATCTGCTGCGCCGGAAACTGCAGCCCACGGCCGAGATCAGCCTGGATCTGGATTGGTTCTACCGCATGGCGGGCCGCGGCTTCTTCTGGATGGCCAAGGTACCCCTGCAGACCATCGACAACTGGGTGGGGGTTATATACCGGGTAATCGGTCTTGGGCCTTTGATGGTTGTCTCCAAATTCTGGTCATGGTTTGACTGGAATGCCATTGACGGAACAATTGATGGCAGCGCCCGCGGGGTGCGAGAGGTGGGCGGCGTGGTGCGCCGTTCACAGGCCGGACTCCAATCCAGTATCTTCTGGGCTTCAGCCATTGGCGGGGTACTGTTGATCGCCTATGTTTTCAGTTAGCATTAAAATGACCTGCGGGGCACTTAACAGGTACCAATATCGTAAATATTCAGCGAATATGTCCGAAATTAGCAACAAACATGGAATGTAACTGTCCAGAAGTGCCTCATCTTTGTTCATTTTTGACTTTGAAGCATACTTTGGTATGCGAGAAGGCAAAAATGGGCAAAAACGAGGTGCTGATGAACAGTTACCGCCAATCAATTAATAATTGAGGTGTTATAAGAGATGGATTTCTTGATTCTGAATAAAGGCTTTCCCATTCTAAGCGTGCTGATTTTTCTGCCGCTGGCCGGTGCCTTTATTGCCATGTTCCTCTCCGGAGATAAGGTAGCCAGGGTCTGGGCTCTGATTGTGACCAGCCTTAATGCGATTATCTCCCTGCCCCTCTATTCTGCCTTTAATTCAAGCAGTTATAAATTTCAATTCGCCGAGCATCAAGCCTGGATTCCCCAGTGGAATATTAATTATACCCTTGGCCTGGACGGGATAAGTCTGCTTCTCGTCCTGCTCACCACCATCATCATGCCGCTTTGTATTCTGGCCTCCTGGCGTTATATCGCCAAGAGGGTCAAGACCTTCATGATCTGCATGCTGATCTTGGAAACCACCATGCTTGGGGTTTTCGCCGCCCTGGATTTTATCCTCTTTTATATCATGTGGGAGGCGATGCTGATCCCCATGTATATGCTCATTGCCATCTGGGGCGGGCCCCGCAAGGTCTACGCCTCTACAAAGTTCTTTATTTACACCCTGGCAGGTTCAGTGATGATGCTGGTGGCAATAATCGCCCTTTATCTGCACAGCGCTCCGCATACTTTTTTCATTCCGGCCCTCATGGGGCAGCCCTATTCAACTACTTTCCAGATTCTTATATTTCTGGCCTTCTTTGTGGCCTTTGCCGTCAAGGTACCAATGTTTCCGGTACATACCTGGCTGCCGGCCGCCCATGTTGAGGCGCCCACCGCCGGATCGGTTATTTTGGCCAGTATCCTGCTGAAGATGGGGACATACGGTCTGCTGCGCTTCTGTCTGCCCATGACCCCGCAGGCCACTCTGACCTTTATGCCTTACATTCTCTGGCTGTCGGTGGCCGGTATCCTTTACGGCGGTTTTACCGCCCTGGCCCAGCATGACATGAAGAAGCTGATTGCCTATTCCAGCGTCGGCCATATGGGTTTTATCACCCTTGGTATCTTTGTCCTCAACTTCCGGGGCATGGAAGGTGCCATTTTACAGATGATTAACCACGGGGTCACCACCGGGGCTCTCTTACTCTGCGTGGGGATGATTTACGAACGAACCCACAGCCGGGAACTGGCTACCGCCACCGGGGTCGGTAAATATATGCCGGTCTTCGTCACCTTTTTCGCCATCTTTTCTCTGTCATCCTTCGCCTTTCCGGGCACCAACTCCTTTGTCGGTGAGTTTCTGGTGCTGGCCGGCGGCTTCGCTAATCATAAACTGGTTACCGCCGTCGCCATTCCAGGTGCCATCCTGGCCGCCGCTTATATGCTGAGGATGCTGCAAAGAGTTATCTGGGGCGGCGTAAACAACCCCTCACATGAGGGTCTCCTGGATCTGAATACCCGGGAGATTGTGACTCTCGCTCCATTTTTGGTATTTGTCTTCTGGATAGGTCTGGCCCCCGGGCCGTTCCTCTCGGTAATGCACAGTACCGTGCATCATTTATTGGCACAGGTCAACGCCGGAGTAGTCCATCCCGCCATAGCCTGTCTGCCTTGATAGTAGGAAATATTTATGAATATAATGCTCTTTGCCCCAGAACTTTTTCTCCTTCTTGGAGCCCTCATTGTCTTCCTGCTCTCTTTAAGTGATGACCATAACAGCGCCCGGAATGTAGCCTTGGCCGCTGGTTTTGGCGCCCTTATTCTGAGTGCCAGCGGGGTTAATCTCAGCGGTATGATGTTTGGCGGGGCCTACAGTGTTGATCTCTTTTCACAGCTCTTTAAAACAATGATCACCGCCGGGATGACCGCCGTATTAATCTTCGGCGGCAGGCACCAGGGGATTGAAAAGAGAGTGAGGCCTGAATATTATCTCTGTCTGATTTTAAGTACCCTGGGGCTCATGATGCTGGTATCCAGCGTTGACCTCGTGGCAATCTTTGTCTCCCTGGAACTCTCCTCCTTCTCCCTCTATCTGATGCTGCCCATGCGCAGCACTGAACATGGTCTGCGGATTCAGATGGAGGCCGGGATTAAATACATGCTCTTCGGAGTTATGGCCACTGGCATTATGCTCTTTGGCATGAGCTATATATTCGGACTCACCGGCAGCACCAGTCTAACCGCGATTACCGCCAAACTTCCCGCCCTTATCCACGAACCGGCGGCAGTGGTGGGTATAGTCATGATTCTGTGTGTCTTCATGTTCAAGCTTGCCATCTTCCCCTTTCACTTCTGGGTCTCCGATGCCTATGAAGGCGGCGCCAATGAAACCACCGCCTTCCTCGCCACGGTTCCTAAATTAGCCGGAGTGGCAATGTTGATCCGAATTGTTAATTTAATCAATCCCTCGGAGGCCATTATCAACTTCATGGCCATATTGGCTGTCTGTTCGATGTTCTATGGTAATCTCTGCGCCCTGCGCCAGACAGATTTCAAACGAATGATGGGGTTTTCCGCCGTGGCCCATGCCGGCTTTGTCCTCCTCGGTATTCTGACCTTTAAAGAGGCCGGATACGCCACCTCCATATATTATATCCTGGGCTATCTTGTCATGAACCTGGCCTGTTTCATGGTGATCTGCAAGGTCTCCAAGTCTGGCGAGAATGTACCCATTGCCGGACTGGCCGGACTTTATAAACGCTCACCTCTGCTGGCCTTTACCATGGGATTAAGTATGTTTGCCCTGGCCGGTATTCCACCCTTTGCCGGATTTATGGGCGAATTTCTCCTCCTCGCCGGAGCCATGCAGGCCGGCCATCTCACCGTGGTTATCCTCGGGGCCTTAAACGCCGCCATTGCCATCTACTATTATCTCTCCGTGGTTAAGGTAACCTATTGCAATGAACCGGAAGTTGATACCGAGCCCATCAGGGTTGACATAGGCACCAAAGCGGTGAGTCTTGTCCTCATAAGCGCCATTATTTTTATTGGTATTTATCCCGCCGCGTTATTGGATATGGCCAGCACCGCCCTGCGACTTGCCTTCTGATAACGGTTAGGGCCAGAAGAAGGGGGAAAACTTGATACCCGGTTTTATAAGGCCCCTCTAACCGCTTTTTTTAAGGCATTTGGCCGGTAAGACGATATTGGCTGCCGGGCAGGGATTCCACCAGCCCCTTTAATTCCAGCATCAAGAGGATTTCCTGCACCTTGGCCGCTTTGGCAGCAGCCCGGTCGATGATGTTGTCAATATGGCTGGGATATGGCTCCAGAATCTTCATTAACGACTTCTCTTCCGAAGTCAGCTCCACTTCCCCGGCAACCGTATCTTCTTTGTTTTGCTCTGCCTGGGCTACAGTCTTAAAATCCGTCAGATGAGCGCTTAATTCCACCAA
Source organism: Deltaproteobacteria bacterium (assembly GCA_024275235.1). GTDB lineage: Bacteria > Desulfobacterota > Desulfobulbia > Desulfobulbales > VMSU01 > JAADIV01. Next base: position 16,705 of record JAJRZN010000058.1, on the reverse strand, counting down.
AATATCATCAAGCTTGTAAACCAGTTTGGCTCCCTGCTGAAGGAGACTGTGAGCACCGGCACTGGCGACAGAATCAACCCGCCCCGGAATAGCGAATACCTCCCGGCCCTCATCCATGGCGAAGCGGGCGGTAATCAAAGAGCCGGAACGTTTGGCGGCCTCGACAACCACCACGCCGAGGGCCAGACCGCTTATTATACGGTTACGGGCCGGAAAACGAAAGGCCTCGGGCTTGGTGCCCAGGGGATATTCACTGACAATAACCCCCCGGTCGGCAATCTGCCGGGCCAGACCAAGATTACGGCGGGGATAAGGGACATCCAGGCCGCAGCCCAAAACGGCAACAGTAATGCCGCCGGCCTCAAGAGCGGCGGCATGAGCGGCAGCATCAACTCCCAGGGCCAGACCGCTGACCACGTTAAAGCCGCGGGCGCCAAGCTCGCTCCCGAGACGGCGGCCAATCTTCAGGCCATAGCTGGTAGCGGCCCTGGAGCCCACAATGGCAATAGAGGGCCTATTCAAGAGCTCAACGTCACCATTGACATAAAGCAGCATGGGAGGGGTATATATCTCCCGCAGAAGGGCGGGATAAACGGGGTCATTCCAAGTCAGCAGACTGAAATTATGGCGCCGGATACGCTGGAGTTCAAGTTCGGCTTCACGGAGTGGGGGGGCATGGACAATAGCATCTGCTACGGGCTGCCGAATCCCCCGTACCTGTAAAAGGCGTTCTCTGCCGGCCGCTAATATCTGCTCAGGCCCCCCCAGCTCTCGGATCAAGCGCCCCATACCAACCACTCCCAGTCCGGGAACAAGGGCCAGGGTTAACCAGTCAATCAGATGATCTTGCGTAGTCATTTATAGTTATATTAAGGCAGTATCAGAGAAAAACAGAAAATGTTCAGCTGCACCTTATCGGCCACATCTCGGGCACATCTGAGCAGTTACGATAGTTTCAAGCCTTACCAATTATACCTCAATGGCTAGACGACATAGTAAAAAGTCCATCACTAACTAAAGATGGCTAAGTCAGCTAAGCGAAGACTGCGAAAAGTTCGATATACAGGTAAGCGAACACAGTGAGACTCCGAGGCGTGGTGGTTCGGCAGGGCTCCGGCCATACATGTGGTATGCCGGAGGTCTGCCGAAACGCCACAACGCCGTAGATCGAGCTTTTTACGACGCCATCAAATAATAAAAACCAGATTCAGCAGCCCGATAATACCACCGAGAAGAGCGCCAAAAAGATTGATATATTTGAATTGTTCTTCCATAATACTTAGAAGCAGATTTTCGAGCTGAAGGAGGTCTAAGCCGTCCACCTTTTTGCTCACCATCTGCTCCAGGTTCGGAGAATCCAAAAGCCCCGGCACTTCACGGGCCATAAGAAGGTTGCTTTGCTCGATAATATATTCCGCCAGACTGCTCTGCACCGCCTTAGGCAGAAAATTATGCAGCGGGCCGATGGGGCGGCGGAAAAGTTCCTGCTCCAACAGGCCGCCGAGCAGGTGGTCGAGAACCTGCTTGACCTCACGGGAACGAAACATGGTTACCACCTCCCGCGCGGCCCAATCCTTACCGCGTCCCATACCATCGCTGCCGAATAAACGGACAATCACTTCATGAATAGGTGAGTTGGACAACTCTTTCAGGGCTTCGCTTAACAGATTAATAACCATGGCGGTTAAACGTGGTTCCCGCAGAACGCGGGCGGCCTGCGCCGCCAGTTCCACCCGGATAAGGTTTATTTTTTCTTCCTCAACATTGGCCAGCAATTCTGCCATGGGCTGATCCAGCAGGTTATTTATCCAACCGTTCAAAATATCCCGCAGGCGTTCCTGCACCTCTTCACCCTGCAGCCAGGCGGAAAGCTCCGCGCCGTGTTCATCGAGATACTCCCTGACCTTACCCTCAATAAGTTCCGGGGAAATGAAACCGGCGGCCAGGGCGGCCATGGGGCCTAAGCCGGCAATGAAATTATTAATAGCGGCACAAACAGCCTTAACAATTTTATCCCGGCTTCCTGGTTCCTCTGCTATTTGGGCCGCCTTAGCCAGCAGGGCAGGGGTCTCCCGTTCAATGAAGCCAAGAATAAAATCAGGAATGGCGGCCGGCAACAATTGGCGCGGGGTACGTTCCGCCGTCATTATCTCCCGCAGCTTTTGCTCAATATAGTTACTCAGCCACGCCTCTGTTCCGGGGTTGGCAAGCATGTTACGCACCGCTTTTTCAAGTACGGCCAGCATGCGGGCCTGGGCCTCGACGGGCAGAATCGTCGTGAGAGGTTTATCTGCAGTCTCCTCAATATGGTTGGCAATGATTACCGCCATCTCTGCAGCAAAGGCATCACCAGCGAGATGATTATGAACAATCTTCAGACCGCGCCAGCGCAGAATCTTTAAGCCCGCCTCAAGATAAGAGGCGAAACGCCTGGGAACTATACTGCTCAGCGGCCCCAGATCCCGATTTAAAAGCCCCTGTACTTTGGTGTTAATGACCAGAGCTAACTGTTTTTTGAAGGCCTTGCCGTTTAAGGCCTTGGTTATATCACTACTGGTCAGCAGATGGCGGCCCACCATACGACCCATATTAATGGCCAGCTCATGGCGTTTGGCTGGAATAACCCCTGGAGTCATGGGCAGTCGCCAACCAAGAAACCGCCAGGGTTTAAGGGGCCGGAACAGCATACGAATGGCAACATAATTGGTCATATAACCAATAAAGGCCCCTACTAACGGCGGGGCCAGATAGATAAAAATCTGGTGCATGATAATTTATTAAAGAGGTTGTTTAAATTTTAAGTTTAAAAATGTTTTATCTTGTCGGCGACAATTTAGGTTTAGTGGATGAGATCAAGGGCGTATTGCAATACGCCCCTACTCCGTGCCTCATATTCGATCGAGGCCGGAATGTCGGTACGTATTACAAGATGTCCCTACTCTGGCCAATAAAAAGGACTTTATTAATTTGTAACTTCAACGTTTGTGCTGTTAAAACCTTCGATTTTTTTATTTTCGCAGCATTCGGCCCAGGGTCTGATCCACGGCCAGGGCCTGTTCCATCCTGTCTTCTAAAAAATCCTCGGAGAAATAGGCCCGGTTATCCTTAATGGTAGCCTTTAATTTCCTCATATCCCGCCTGCCGGCCATCCGCATGACCTCCATGAGATTCTGCTGGAATGAATCCACTATTTGGTTGCCCGCTCCTCCGGCAATGAGAATTTCCGCATAGGTGGCGGGGTTTTGGGCGTGAACACGGGCCATACCCAGAATCCCGTACAGCGAGGTCAGTGTTGAGTGACTGGCAATGTCATCCGGGGCGATTTGATTGTCCTTCAGGGCCATGGCCATGGCGAGAGAGATGGCGGTGGGCAGTTTCTGGCTCACTCCCATGAGCAGATCATGGCGGGCCGGACTGTCTTGAAAAATATCGGCCCCGTGTTTATAGAGAAAGGCCTCAAATTCACCACAGAAACGACCGCTGCGGCTGGTGCGAACCACGACGGCATTCTTGTCCTTCATGACGGCAGTCTTCGGCCCCCAGAGATTATGTACCAACATAACCTCCACCTCCGGCAGGGTGGACTCAAGGGCGGCTTTAATAGTCTCCTCTGCCGCCCCCACCAGTAAAATAAGGGCCTGACCCGGTCGCAGCAGGGGGCCGTATTCCCTGATCGTGGAAGGGGTGGCACTAATGGGCACACAGATAATCACCACATCAACCTCTGGGATCATCTCGGCCGGCCGCATCCTGGTGGAACGACCGCATAGGGTGGTCTGGTAACCCTCATTGCGTAACTTATCGGCAAACCAGCGGCCCATGGCCCCGGTGCCGATAAAGCCAAAGGATTTAATAAATTTCTGGCGCATATCAACCCTGGGAAAAGAGCCCATGGTTTTGATGGCGTGCGGTTCATGGATAACCTGATTTTGCAGGCAGGTTAGAACTTCTTCAAGGGCTGGGTCGTCACGATGGCCTTCGACCTCGATATAGATTTTCAGCTTCTGGGTTTTTATATCATTTTCAGACTGCAGGTCAATGATATTGATGCCCCGCCGGGTAAATTCACCAAGAATATCATAAAACAAACCAACCCGGTCGTTAAGGGGAATGGTGAAAAGGGCGGTGGCATCATAGCCGGTGGGCACTGTCATTTCAGGGCCTAAAATGGCAAATCTCGTCCGGTTATGGGGGGCGACATCAAGATGCCGAATAATCAGTTTCTGCTCCTTCAGAAGTGCCGAGGTCTCAATAATACCGTAACCGGCTTTATTCTCTGCCTTGATACCGGCAACAGCCGCCTTGACATCATGGACCGCGAGCAGTGAGGCATCCGGGTATTTTTCGCCTATAAACTCCTCACATTGTTTGAGGACAGACATGGTACCCATAAGGATTTTAATCGGCTCCGTTCGGTTCAGACTGCCGAGAGAGAGTTGAATGGGCAGGACAATATTGTCAATCCAATATCCCCGCCGCAGACGTTCAAGGGCTTGAATATCCTTAATACCGCCTTCCCTGGTATTATAAATGGGCAGAATGGCAAAATCTGTTTCACCATGTGCCAGGGCGTCAATAACCTTGTTGGCGTCCGGATAGAGAACAATCTCCGCCTGGGGGAGATAGCTGCCGGCCGCCTGCCAGGTCTGGGATCGCTCCGGGCCTACTGCCGCGACTTTAACCATAACTCTGTTTACTCCTCATCATGGCAGCCGCAGCCGCAGCCGTCATGATGACTATGCCCGGCCGGGCTGTGACGCAGGATAGCCCGCAGTTGCTCCTTTAAATCATCGGGGGCATACTCCAGGCAGTAGAGAAGCGCCTCGTCCTGCTCCTTGCTGCCCTCCCCGGCATTCATACAGATATTTAAGGCTTCCTCAAATGAACTAAATGACATTTGTAATTCTCCTAAGCCGGACAAGCCGTAATATTTTATCTATAACCCCTTAAATCACCTACGAGAGCTCTTATGTCTTATGGGGATCACTTAAGATTGGCAGAGTAATGGTGAAAGTGCAACCCTGGCCAGGGGCAGACTCACAGTCAATGGTACCGTTTAATTCACTGACAATACCATATATAATCGAGAGTCCCAGACCAGTACCCCTGCCGGTTTCTTTGGTACTGAAAAAGGGCTCAAAAACCTTTTCCCGCACCTCCGGCCCCATCCCCTGACCATTATCAATAAAACGGGTAACCAACTGCCGGCCCTGCGACTGAAAATCAACCTCTATTCGGCCTTTATCCACATCTTCCAAAGCATCCATACTGTTTTGGATCAAATTGGTAAACACCTGCTCCAGCTTGGAGATATTGGCATACACCAGGGGAAGATTATCGGCCCCGGTAATTCGCAGTTCCACCCCTCCGGCCTTGATTTTCTGCTTGAATAAAATCAGGGCGCTATCCAGGGCTTCAGGCATATTTACCAGATCCTGCTCATCGCTGCTGTTACGGCCAAAGGTGCGCAGATGGTCTATAATCAGAGTAATCCGACGAATCTGCTTCTGCGATTCATTAATATCTTCCAGCAGCTCGGGAATATTGAGAGATTGATTCTCAACATCGCGGGCCGTGGATTCCAGGGCTATTTTGATAAAGGTCAGAGGCTGATTTATTTCATGGGCGATACCGGTAGCTATCTGACCCAGAGAGGCCATTTTGGCCTGCGACATCATCTTAATTTCAGCCTCACGGTTTTGCCGCTCAAGCCTGGCCTGCAGTTCAATATCGGCAAGTAACTGCTTATTGGCCGTTTGCAGGGCTTCATTTTTCTCGGCCAGAACCTTGAGCAGGCGTTTGTTTTCCCTGGTTAGCTGATATTTGTCAACGGCCTGGCACAGAATACTTCGTACCTGGTCTATATTCCACGGTTTATTGATGTATTGATGAATATGGCCCTGATTAACGGCCAGAATAATATCCTGCGGATTGATATAACCGGTGAGAATAATGCGGATGGGATCGGGATCCATCTTATAAATTCCAGTCAGCATCTCCACGCCGCTCATGCCCGGCATACGCTGGTCAGCAACAATCACAGCGATATCGTGATTGGCCCTAAATATTTCCAGACCCTCATTACCTGAAACGGCAGTTATAACCTCAAACTCATCCTTAAATGATGCGGCAAAATTACCTAGATTAATCTTTTCATCATCTATATAGAGTATTTTTGCCTTTGCCATTTTATTTCCCGGCCTTTAAGCCTCTAAACGATATAAATCCTCAAGGCGAATGATTAACTCATCTTTCCCTTCGCCGGTTTTGGCTGAGAATAACAGCCTCTGATCTGGTGAGATGCCAAGTCCGGCGTCCAGGGCCGCGGCATGACGCAGACGCTGTCCCCTGGCTATTTTATCAATTTTGGTATAAACCGGCAGGGCCGGAACATTAATTTCCCGCAGCCAGGAGATAAGTTCAAAATCCAGGCTCTTCAAGGGATGACGAATGTCAATAATAACCACCACACAACGCAGAGACTGCCGGGTTTCTATATAGTCGGCGATCAGTTGCTGCCACAGGCCCTTCATGCTGTGGGGAACCTTGGCATAGCCGTATCCAGGCAAATCGACAAGATAGACCGTCTCGTCCACCAGAAAAAAATTAAGGCTCTGGGTCTTGCCCGGTCTGGAGCTGACCTTTACCAGTTTCCGCTGGTTGACCAGCTTGTTAATGAGGCTGGATTTCCCGACATTGGAGCGGCCGGCAAAGGCGATCTCCGGCAGAGTATCTTCGGGCAGCTGCTTCATGTTAAAGGCACTGGCCAAAAATCTAATCCTGGCGTAATTAGGCATACTCTAATCCGGTTTTAGTAATTTTGAGCTGCAAAAAGCCCGGCAGACGTTCTTAAATAACCTTGGACAGGGGATACTCTATAATCCCCTCGGCCCCGGCTTTTATAAGACGTGGAATAATATCACGCACCTCATGCTCCGAGATAACCGTTTCCACCGAACACCAATCCTTATTATAAAGATGGGCTATGGTGGGGGCGTTCATACTGGGCATCAGAGCAATTACCCGCTCCAGATTTTCATTGGCTACGTTTAACTTCAGGCCCACAATATTATCGGCCTTCAGAGCCCCCTGCAGAAGCATGGCTATATTCTCAATTTTCTCCCGTTTCCAGGGATCATCCCAGGACTTTTTATTGGCAATAAACTGAGTATTAGACTCCAGCATCTCATAAATCACCTTCAGGCCATGGGCGCGGATGGTGGTTTCAGTCTCGGTGACCTCAACAATGGCGTCGGCCAGCTTTGAAACCACTTTGGCCTCAGTGGCACCCCAGGAAAATTCTATATCAACATTAATTTTTTTATCTTTAAAAAAATTCCTGGTGAAATTTACCAGCTCGGTGGAAATCTTTTTACCTTCCAGGTCAGTCAGGCAGTTAATGTCTGAATCTCCCGGCACCGCCACTACCCAGCGGGTTGGTTTGCGGCTGACCTTGGAATAGACCAAATCCGCCACTACCACGACATCGGATTCGTTTTCCAGGGTCCAGTCCTTACCGGTAATGCCGGCATCCAGAATGCCGTCTTCAATATAGCGGGACATCTCCTGGGGCCGGCAAATGGAGCAGGACAGCTCCGGATCATCAATTTCGGGGAAATAATTGCGGGAGACGGTCTTAATCTTCCAGCCCGATTTATCAAATAACTCAATGGTCGCCTTTTCCAGGCTGCCTTTGGGAATACCAAGTTTCAGCAACTTCATTTTTTATAAACCTCCGCCGGATCAAATACCGGCTCATCTTTAATCTCAAAATCATCGCCCCGCAGACGGCGGAAAAAACAACTGCGGTAGCCCTTATGACAGGCCGCTCCGCCCTGCTGCTCCACGAGATAAATCACCGTGTCCTCATCGCAGTCTAACAGTATTTCCTTAATTATCTGATAATGCCTGGATGATTCGCCCTTTAACCACAACTTACTCCGGGAGCGGCTCCAGAAATGGGCCTTGCCGGTGGCAATAGTCTGCTCCCAGGCCTCTTTATTTATATAGGCCAGCATCAAGACTTCGCGGCTTGAATAATCCTGGACAATTACCGGCAGCAGGCCGCCGCCCTTTTTAAAATTTAATTCGGTCATCATTGTCTCCCTGTCCGGCGTTTCCATCGGCTCCAGCACCAGGAATACTGGTACCATTTCCCTGGTCGGCAACAGGCCTGCGCGGCGGACATTTTCTCCTTGTATTTTTCGCAGATTAATTCCACAATCGTGGTAGAATATGTCCATCAGGAATGTTTGTCAAGGGCGGGCAACGGTAAAGCGCCAAGCGCCGGAATCCAGTCAGGATGGACAAAATTTTTATTTAAAATTAATCCAAGCTTGGGTAATATAGCCCTTTTTGTAATTTTCTTCCACTCTAAACGCCATTTATGACAGCTGACAGCCTGCAACAAAGTAAAGATATTCTAATCAATATCCGTGAATATCTGCGGGTGGAGAAGGAGGCGCTCTTTAATTTACTGCGAGACTCCCGGATTACCATATGGAAAGATATTGATATCATTGGCATAGAAGATAAATTAAAGGTAATGGGGATTTCCTCTAAGGAGCTGCAGAAGGCCCTGCAGGGTTATCCGCGCCAGGCCAGGGGAGCCGCCGCCCATATCAAATTATGTAATAACGAAATCAGCAACCAACTGGCTGATTTGATTGACTGCCGTGATCCAGAGCTGGCCTTACGGGCTGCCACTCAACTCGAGAAAAAATCAAGGCAGCTTGAGGCCTTGCTGTTCTCACTGCACCAGATGACGGATAAGTTCCTTCATGCTGATAAAAAAATTCGACGTCTGCTTAGCTTTGAAAGCATTCTGCCCCTGGCCAGACATCTCAATCAGCAGCCCCATATTTTTAAAGAAGGCCTGGAAGTTTACCGGCTGTTGACCGCGAGCGCGGAAATTAAGGATGACAGTCCACCTGGCATCGCGGCCTTAAGCCGCCAGGCCGAGCAATTACAGTCCCGCTTCCAGCATGTTGATATTCTTAATTTTCCCCGGCCGGTGGAGGAAATTCTCTATCATTATCTTGAGCTTGGTAGCAATACCATAGAACAGTTGCTGATTTTTAATAAAAAAACGGCGAACATATTATCCGCCGATCAAGAAAGTATAAAGGCCCTTAACCGCCGCTTTCCAGAACTTGCCGCCATAGAGAATACCGAGGAGTTATTAAACGGGGTGTTGAAGCAGGCCGCCGCCGTCTACCGGTTGTTAAGTGATTTATACCACAAGCGTGATATGGTTCAAACCTGCGCAAATATTGCTGAAAATCTTGAATTCTTGAACATCTACCACTTAACCCTGAAGAATAAGATTATCCCTGCCTTACAGGATGAAATCAAAAAAAATAATTCACCGGTGAACCCCGTTACTTTGAGCAGTAAAAAGACCAGGGACTTTTTTACCGGCCCCAAGGGTATTATTCGCTCCATGAAATTAATGGTGACTTCACTTAAGGGCCATCAGGCTCTTAACCAGGTTGAATTACAGATAATTTTAGAAAAGGCGGTTAACAGCTGTAAGACAATTCACGTCAGCTCAAATAAAGAGAGACGCGAACTGCGGGATTTTATTGACAGTCTGATTAATCATTTTTCCAAACCGTTTCCCTATGACATAATATTTACCTTGGTGAAGCAGACGATTACGGCCTACGGCCAGGCTGCCGAAAAAATGGTTAAAAGCTACGGGGTTAAAAAAAATCTACAGAATATTACCCCGGTCAAACTGCCGGTCAGCTTTGAGAAACTGGCACTGCTCTTAGAAAAAAAACAAATTTCTTTTATCAAAGCCAATCAGGGGGGATGAACAAATAATGAAAGCGAAAATTGGAGATAAGGTCATTGTGGTCTATGATGGCTTTCTGGAAGCCGGTGAGGTTTTCGAATCCTCAGAGGCCAGCGGGCCGCTGGAATTTAAAATCGGCATCGGAGAAGTGCTGCCGGCCTTTGAGGAGGCGGTAATCAATATGGAGATTGGGGAGACTAAAACCTTTACCATTAAGGCGGCTCAGGCCCACGGCCCCGTTAAAGCGGAGCTTATTCACCGTATGAAGCGCAGCACACTTCCAGATCATCAGAATCTACGCCCCGGTATGGTGCTGGGCATGAAAATTGAGCATGAAGGTAATAAACATGAGATACCAGCCCTGCTCACGGCCTTAGACAAAGAATTCGCTACCCTTGATTTTAATCACCCCCTGGCAGGCAAGGATCTAAAATACAAGCTGACCCTGCGGGAGATTAAAGCTGCCGCTGCCAGTGGCTGACAGTTTAACGCCGACGGTCTTGAGCATTGCCGGTTCCGACCCCTCCGGGGGGGCAGGAATCCAGGCTGATCTCAAGACATTTACCCGCCTGGGAGTCTATGGAGCCGCCGCCATAACCTGTCTCACGGCCCAGAATACTATGGGTGTTACCGCCGTCTATCCCCTGGCCCCGGAAATTGTCGCTGAACAGGTGCGGGTTGTACTCGCTGACCTCCGGGTGAGCCAGATCAAGATTGGCATGATTGGTTCGGCGCTGATTGCCTCGGCGGTTAACCAGGTTCTGGATGACTTTAAGGGTGAAATAATCTATGATCCGGTTCTAACCTCAACCAGCGGTATGCCGTTGCTGGTTGAGGATGCCGATCTGCCCGGTTTAGACAGCCTGATCAGCCGGGTCACGGTATTAACTCCAAATCTTGATGAACTGCGGCAGATAAGCGGTGCAGACTGTCTGTCCGTCCAGGATTCCTTGAGGGCGGCGCGGGGGCTTTTGGGCCGCTATCCCCGTCTTCAGGCCGTTGTGATAAAGGGAGGACATTTTGCCACCAGCGCTCAGGTAGATAATTATCTGCTTCTTGCCGCGGAGCCGCAAGCGCCAATCAAGATCAGCCTGCCTCGTTTGTCGGTCAAAAACTCTCACGGCACCGGCTGCACCTTCGCCTCGGCCCTGGCGGCTTATCGTCTGCAGGGGGCGGATTACGAACTGGCCTGCCGCCGGAGCAGCGCCTTTGTCTGGCAGTTGCTGCGGGCGGGCATGAATGTGAATTACGGTCACGGCAGCAGCGGCCTGCCGCATCATCTTTTTCATTTTTTAACGGCGGAATCCGGCAGATGAGCAAGGAAAAAAGATCATATAGCCAGCGGCGGCGGGGCGGCAAAATTTTTGTCTGCCATTGCTGCCGCCGGGAGCTGCCTTTCTGCTGGAACTGTCCCTGCGGTTTTCAGATCTGTCCGGAGTGTTTTACGGAGAATAAATGGGGACTCAGCAACGGCCCCACCTGGGTCTGTCCCGATTGCGGCCGGATCCGCATGATGTGAGAGAAAAATGCTGCTGACCATTGACATAGGAAACAGCCATACAGTTGTTGGTCTCTTTGCGGCGGAAGGCCTGCTTTACAACTGGCGCATCCAGACCAATCACCGGGCCACAGCTGATGAAATAGCCGCCTGTCTGCACGGTTTGTTCTCCATGCGGGATATACATTTTACCGCCCTCACCGGCATGGTAATAGCCAATGTCGTACCTCCCCTCGAGGAGAGCTGGCTGAATTTTGCCCGTCAGCTGTCACTCACCCCCCTGCTGGTGACCAACAGCCTTGATCTTGGCATACCAATTTGTACCGCCGAACCCTCGGAAGTGGGGGCGGACAGGCTGGTAAATGCCGTGGCCGGTTTTCACAAATTCAGCCAGGCACTGATTATTGTCGATTTCGGCACTGCCACTACCTTTGACTGTGTCTCTGACCGGGGGGAGTATCTTGGCGGCGCCATTGCCCCAGGTCTTGCCATTTCTTTGGAAGCCCTCGGAGTCAGGACAGCGCGTCTTCCTCAGGTGCATCTCAAGCCGCCTCAAGCCGCCATTCGCCGCGACACGGTAACGGCCATTCAATCAGGAGTAATGTTCGGTTACAGCGGCCTCGTTGAGGGGCTGATAAAACGCCTGAGCGCCGAGTTTACCGGCAGCCCGCCGCTGGTTCTGGCCACCGGCGGCATTGCCCGGCTCATCGCCCCCCTTACTCCGGCCATCAAACATATTGAGCCTTTGCTAACTCTGGAGGGACTGAAGCTGATCCATGAACACTGCGCCTCTTAAAACTATTATTCCACCGGCCCTGCGACGCGGGGATGCTGTTGCCCTCATCGCCCCCTCCGGACCGCTTAACGCCAACATAAGCATCGGGATACAATGGCTGAGAGATGCCGGCCTGCGGGTAGTTTGTGCCACGGACATCAAGCGGCGAGACAATTATCTTGCCGGAGTGGACAGCAGGCGCCTGCAGGAACTGCATGACTGCTTCAGCGATTCAAATATCAAGGCTGTTATAGCGGTACGGGGTGGTTTCGGCTCCGCCCGTCTCCTGCCTTTTATTGATTTTAAATTACTTGAAAAAAATCCCAAAATCCTGCTTGGCTTCTCGGATCTCACCGCCCTCTTGAATGCCGTTACCTTCCGAACCGGCTTGATAACCTGGCATGGCCCCATGTTGTCAACCATTATCCGGGACGGGCGGGCGACTCTGAATAATTGTCTCACGGCCCTCAGCCCCTGCCGTCCCAGCCCGCTAAAGGTGAGGAGACTGGAAATTATCCGGCCCGGCCAGGCGGCCGGCCGTCTCATGGGCGGCAATCTAACCACCCTTGTCCATCTTCTCGCGACCCCCTACGAACCAGACTGGCAGCAGACAATTCTCTTTATTGAGGACATTAATGAACCAGTCTACCGGGTTGACCGCCTGCTGACTCATCTCCAGCAGGCGGGACGGCTCGAGCAGGCGGCCGGAGTGATAGTGGGCGATTTTCTGAATAGCGACCTGCGGACACTGGCCGATATTGAATTAATCTGGCAGCGGGTCTTGGAGTTAACCAAGGAGGAGGTACCGGTTTGGGCCAATTTTCCGGTCAGTCATGGGGCGGATAATGTCATGCTGCCGATTGGTGCCTCGGTTTTAATGGACTCTAATGCCGGTGTGCTGCGATTTCAGGAAGATTGTCTGATTTAGCCAGACTTTTCCTTTTATGGTCATCTGCCTGTTTTTTCTCCGACCCTAATAGAATACTGTGGTTTTTGAAGGTTGTTAAGCTGAATTTTCCACCCTTGTTTCCCATCAAGTCACATCAATAACCATTCCAGAACCATACCAGTGCAGCCAGAGTAGCAAAATCATAGTCGCGGTGGCCAATACCGGGATAAAGGCGCTCCACACGCGGCTTGGTTTGTCTATATTATGCCTCAAAAGTGAAAGCGCCAGAACCAGCGTCCAGATAAAGGTAACGCCCAGCGAAAGCAACGGCCTGAATTGGATAAATACGGGTAACAAATGTGATAAGGATAAAGGTTACAGGCAATACCAGATCTACATTATTATAGGGCTTGACGGCCTGCTTTACGGGTTTAAAGATTTTATCTGCTACAGTTCTGCTGAGATCGGCGATTAACCCCAAAGGACAGAGATTGCCGCACCAGAAACGCCCCAAAAAGATACCCGTAAGCGTGAGCAGGGGCATCCATATTATCCACAGTAAAAAATTAAAGAGATTATTGCCGTCCTCATTATTAATGAAGCCACCCAATTTTATGGGCCCATTATTATTAAACGGACCAATATTCAGGGGGAGAAGGGCAACTGCAAGCAGCAGAACAAAAATAAACAGCATTATAATCCGACTGATATTGGTCGTCAGAGGCATTTTTATAATTTTGTAAAGGAGTCTGTCGTTATACTTGGAGCCTATCGGCCTAAATATTTCTCCATAGGGCAGATCAGTATCCAAGGATTTTTTATCCAGCCATAAATAAAAGACAAGCACCAGATACGAAAAATAGAAAATAACCTGCAGGATTGTCGGTCTGGCACTGTAGCCAATCAGGGCACTCAGGAAACTGCCTGGGATACCACTATCACTTATAACCCGGCTGGTATCCCAGGCCGCTATGGTTCCCGGAAGCAGTCCGCCAGCCTGTAGCATAAATGTAGCTTTACCAACAAGACCGGCGGCAAAAATCATCATGATTATACTGGTATATTTGAAAAACTTACTGATATTAAAGCTGTAAATCCCCCTGAACATCAGAAAGGCAAGGATACTTACGCTTATCAGTCCACTGGCCGCCCCGATAAGCGTATTAACCGGTGAAATTACGGCCAAATTACCGAGAAACAGAACTGCCTCAACCCCTTCCCGAAAGACCACGGCAAAGGAAAGCGCCATTATGCCAAATATTTTCCCCCTGGAAACGGCCAGATCCACTTTTTCCAGGACATCTCCCTTTATCATCCTGGAATTTTTGGCCATCCAGAACACCATATATGTAAGAACCACAGCGGCAAAAATTCCGAAAAACGCCTCAAAAACAGCCTCCCCTGTTCCCTTAAATTCGCTGCTAATCATTCTAAACACCAGAGCCAGACTAAAACTGGCAAAAATTCCGCCAAGCGCCCCGATAAATAGATAACGGCTCAAAGATGATTTATTTATTTTTGCTAAATAGGCATAAATCACCCCGACAATAAGCGCTGCCTCCAGAGCTTCCCTAAAGGTTATAATAAAACTCGCGAACATAATAATCCCTCTTACAACAGCATTTGACCATATGCTAATACATGCAGATATTGCGACAAAAAAAATTAATCTTCCTTTAGATGACGAATGCCTTATTCAAATAGGTTGCAGACATGATCATCGTCAAGTGAATAACAGGCCATTTTGCCGTCTTTTCTTAATTTATGGAAATGACAACCGTGATGGGCTTGTAAAAAGTCCATCACTAACTAAAGATGGCTAAGTCAGCTAAGCGAAGACTGCGAAAAGTTCGATATACAGGTAAGCGAACACAGTGAGACTCCGAGGCGTGGAGGTTCGGCAGGGCTTCGGCCATACATATGGTCTGCCGAAACGCCACAACGCCGTAGATCGAACTTTTTACGACGCCATCAACCGTAACATACGCAGTTGATAGGAAACAGCTGATTAAATTGCATTCACGGTGGTCGCTATATCGCAGACACGCAGCTTTTCTTCGACAAGGATGTATAAATTAAATTTGTACCCTGCTCGGGTCAGCCAGAACCTTGAAAATCTCCGCCAAGTTAACAATTTTATCACTTGTTGAGCTTTCTAAAATCCGCTCTCACCACTCGTTCTTCGTCTACATAATATAACTGACAGACATTAGCCATAATCGCACCTGCTCGTATGAGCAATTGTTCATATATGGGCGGTAACTATAGTTTAAAAAAAATAGTGTCAATAAAAAATCTTAAATAATCAGAACTAAAAAAGTAAAAAATAACCGAATGGCAAACTATTGCCAATGGTGTTTTTTTTTACTGCTGGCAATAGCACTTTTATATAACCTGTTGAAAACAGGAGAATATGTCTGTAGATCATCTAACAGCACAACCACGCCCATGTGATTGTTTAATTACAGATGCTTGGGAGAGGTAATACTTTTTATTATGGCCGCCATCTTATTAAGCCGTTAAACCGCCATAATTTCCCGTTTCTTAATCGGCCCAGCCTTGACTCGATCCAAAAGACCAGCCAGAGCCGCTTTGACATTCTCGCGTATATCACCGGCCACTACGAGAAAGAGCAGATCATCACCAGGAATGAAAGTTCCAGTTAGAGCTTCTATTTTAATATCAAAAATTCCCGGCCACTTGAGGAACTCCTGCCGGATTTCCTCAATCTTTTCCAGATCAGGAATAACCTCAAGGGCAATTACTCCCTGCCGATCCTTTCTCGACCAGCCCCGTACCGTACCGTTGTGCACTAAAACCATACCAACATTTTCAGCAAAGCCCGGCTGCTGTTTAAGCGCCGCAATTGTCTGTGAAATATCCATCATTCGTCCTTTAAATAACTTTTCTCAAAACCAAAATCACGGCCAAGGCAACATCCCTGGCCGCCGCCTTTCACATAAACCTCAGGCCTGTCCCTTTGCCGCCAGAGCGGCTACCTCATCATGCAGGCGGCGGGCCAGCTCCTGCTTATCGCTGACCTTGAAATTACTGGTGGCAATGGGGCGGCCCACATTAATGGTAACCCGTCCCGGACGGGCCAGTAATTTGCCCTTGGGTAATATGTCATGAGTACCACAAATAGCCACCGGCACTATGGGAACCCCGGATTTAATCGCCAGAACCATACCGCCGCTTTTAAAATCCTGCAAATGGCCGTCCGGGCTTCTTGTTCCTTCCGGGAAGATAATAACCGAGGCCCCGGCGGCAATACGTTCAGCTGCCGCATACAGGCTTTTAATCGCCTCCCGGCCCCGTGAACGGTCAATGGAGATATAACCGGCCTGCCGCATACCAAGGCCGAAAACAGGGATCTTAAATAATTCTTTTTTGGCCAGCCAGCGAAAATCAATATTCAAATATCCCTGCAGGGCAAATATATCAAATTGACTCTGGTGATTAGCCGCCAGAATGTAAGGCTGGCCGGCAGTCAGATTCTCGCCTCCGTGCAGCGTAACCCGCATGCCGGCCAGTCGAGAAATAATCTTGGCCCAATAACGGGGTAAAATTTGTATCTTGGCGCTGGAGACCCGAAAGATAATTGTGGCAATGATAGCCAGAATACAGGCCACAACCGTTAAAATGGGGGTCATTATAAGGGTAATTACTCCTCTGATATTCACTGTGTCTCCATGTTAAATGAGATTTTTGTTATTTCCGGGCATCACGCTGCATGGCTGCAAG
>JAJRZN010000057.1 GCA_024275235.1 Deltaproteobacteria bacterium | reverse complement strand
TGGACGGTCAACGGTCAGGCCATTTTGGTCACTGTGATGTCTTCACCATTATAGATGTCAAGGATGGTGCCATTGAGAGCGTGTCAACGATTGAAAATGTTGAGCATGTCCAGGGTGGTTGTATGGTGCCGGTAAATCTTCTCGGCGGGCATAAGGTTGGGGCCATCGTGGTCGGGGGTATCGGTATGCGGCCGCTCATGGGCTTTAAACAGGCGGGAATTGAGGTTTATCACGATGATGAACGGGCCGAAATCCGCCCGGTGGTCGAAGACCTGATTGCTGGTAATCTGGCAATTATAGCCGATGATCAGGTTTGCGGCGGCGGTCACTAATTACCCTGCTTCAGGGGGCTGCCGCAGGTTGTCTCTCCCACAATAAAGGCAGTAACGAATAAGGATAAGATATGAAAATAGTTGTAACAGCCAAGGGTGTTGATCTTGATTCCGAGGTCGATCAGCATTTTGGCCGGGCGGCCTATCTGCTGGTGATTGATCCGGATAGTTTTGAATTTGAGGCCATTGACAATAGTGAGAACGTAAAGGCTTTTAAAGGAGCTGGTATTCAGGCTGCTACCATGATTCATGAAAAGGGGGCTAAGGTGCTGCTCACCGGGTACTGTGGGCCCAACGCCTTTAAGACCTGTCAGGCTGCCGGTATTCAGGTAATAAACGAGGTCAGCGGTACGGTGCGGGAGGCGGTGGTCTCATTTAAAAATGGAGAATTGAAGATTTCGGAAGGCCCCAATACTGAGGGGCATGTATAAAAAATAATTGACGTCCCAAAAATTATCAGTTAAATTATTTGCCATTCTTAGATGCTCTTAGTTGAGCTTAATAGGGAACCCGGTGTAAATCCGGGACGGGCCCGCCGCTGTAACCGGGGATGAACACCGCATTAAAGTCACTGTTTGTGTATGCATTATGACAAATGGGAAGGCGCGGTAAGTAAGATGAACCGGAAGTCAGAAGACCTGTCTATGAATGCATCATGGCTGGAAATCCGTCTCTCAGGCGGGATTCAGGCTGTGATCTGCCGCGCTGGAGAAATGGCCCGGCAAGAAAGCCCGCTCTCGTGGACAAAGAGTTGGATGCTTGGTAATTCGTGGATAAATCAGGGAATCCCCGGATCAATTTATTAATTGGTCCGGGGATTTTTTTTTGCCGTTGGGGGCAGACATCTCCGGAGCTGAAATAACGTTTACAGGAGATGAAAAATGAAAAAAGTTTTTAATGCCGCTTTGGCTCTCTTTGCCATATCCCTGCCAGCCCTGGCCCAGGCAGGGATGAAAGATACTGCACCAGCCTTTGAGCCCACCATGAATGAAGTGGTAGTCACTGCTACCCGCAGTCCTGAGAATATCAGAGCAATTCCGGCTAAGGTTGAGGTTATCGACAGCCGGGAGATTAAGCAGACTGTGGGAGATACACTCACTGACCAGTTAAAAAAGAACTCTTCCATTGGGGTTATCCAGTATCCTGGAGCCCTGTCCGGTATCGGTATTCGCGGTTTTCGGCCGGAATTTTCCGGTATTACCAAACACAGCCTGATATTAATTAACGGCCGCCCGGCCGGGGCGACTAATCTGGCCACCATTTTAACGGATGATGTGGAACGTATTGAGATTCTAAAAGGTCCGGCATCGTCTCTCTACGGTGGGGAGGCCATGGGCGGGGTTGTCAATATTATTACCAAAAAACATACCGGTAAACTTACCGGCATGGCCGAGGCCGGTGCCGGTTCCTTTAAATCTAATTTTCAGAAGGCGGCCCTGGGCGGCGCCCTTGGTAAAGGATTCGACTTTGATATCTTCGCCCGCCGCTTTGAACAGGCCGATGACTTCAGGATGGGTAATGGTGAAACCAGAGCCCATACCACCTATCAGACGCGGAATGGTTATTTCCGTCTTGGTTCGGATTTGGGGCAGAACTGGCGGCTTGATGCCAGCGCTTCCCTCTATCAGGGCCGTGATATTGAAACACCGGGTGATACCTTTGACGGGGATGATAAATCGGGCCATAAGGATATTGATCACTACGGTCTGGACCTGACCGTGGGGGGTAAGCTGGGCAATAACAACCGCCTGACTGTCAGAACCTATAAGACCAATGAGACTTCAAAATCCTATAAACACTATACCGGCTGGTCTACCCCGGTTCAGGTTACTCCGTATCGGAGCTATGATTCGGATATTGACTGGCTGGGAATACAGCTCAAGGATGAATACACCTGGGACATCCAGCGTTTTATTTTTGGGGTTGATTATCAGAATATCGACAAGGTGAGCCGCAGTTATAATCAGGATGGTACCAGAAAAGCGCCATACTCGCCGGATGAAGGCCGGGAGAACTGGGCCGGGTATGTGGAGACGGTCTGGAAACTCATGGATAAACGGCTCACTGCCACGGCTGGCGGCCGTTATGACAGCTTTGATGTCAAGACTAAGGAAACGCCGTACAAGACTGATTTTACTCCCAATTCAGCAACCTTTTCCACCTTCAGCCCCAGGGCTGGCCTGAATTATCTCTTTGACGGGGGAATCCGCCTTCATAGCACCATAGGCAAGGCCTTTGTGCCGCCCACCGCGGCGCAGCTTGCCGGTTACTCGGAACGGGTGGTCGGCAGTGTAACCATGATTACCAGGGGCAACGCGAATTTAAATCCTGAGTCCTCGCTGACCTATGACTTTGGGGCCGGTTTCGAGCGTCCTAAACAGGGCCTGGCCATGGATCTTACCTTTTTCCATACCAGGGTTGATGATAAAATTACCAGCGTCACCAGCGGCAATATCACGACCTATGTCAACAGCCTCAGTGCTAAAATGGAGGGTCTGGAGACTAATTTTTCCTATGATATCGGTGCTCCTCTTGACTGGAACCGTTCTCTGACCTTTTTTGTTAATTCAACTCATATGTTCAAGGCCGAGGAGGAACAGGCCGACCACACCATGAAGGATATTCATAATGTGGCAAAATATACCATTGATTACGGGGTTAAGTATGATGACGGCATGTTTGACGGCAAGTTGCAATGCCGTACCCAGGGAAAGATGAAGGATACCGACTGGAATGCCGCCGGTTATCCGGAGGTGGAGTATCCCTCTTTTACGGTGGCTGATTTAATGGTTGGCGTGAATTTTCTTGAGCATCAGCGGCTCACGCTTAAAGTGGGGAATCTCTTTGACAAATATTATTATGAGAAAAAGGGGTACCCGCTGCCCGGCCGTGCTGTTTATGTCAATTACAGGTATGAGTTTTAGGTATGGATTTAAACCCCTTCTCCCTGATTACGGACTTTTTGCCTGAATCAGCGCTGCCAGGGAAATCGGCGTTGCCGGATAACCGCGGGGCCCGGCGTGAAAAAAAATTATATAAGGAGAATAATATGAGAATTATCGGCGAAGATCTGCACATTATGAACCGTGATTTTTTGCAGGTTATGGAGGAGCAGGACGCGGAGGGGCTGGTGCGTCTTGCCCGGTGTCAGGTCGAGGCCGGGGCCGCGGCGCTTGATGTTAATCTTGGCCAAAACAGGAAGTTCGGTCTGCGTACCCCCTGGCTGGTGGAAACGATTCAGCAGGCAATGGATGTTCCTCTCCTGTTGTCAAATCATGTTCTCCATGAGCCGCGCGCTCTTGAGGTACACCAGGGGACCGCCACCATTAATGCCGTTACCGCCAATCCGGCGGAACTCATCAGGGCCATGAAAACGGCGAAACGCTTTCAGGCTAATCTCGTTGTTCTCCTTGTCAGTTCAAAACTTACTCCGACGGATGCCGATGGCCGCCTGCGGCTGGCCTTAATGGTACAGGAGATAGCCAACGAAGTCGGTCTGCCCCTGGAACAGCTTTATCTTGATCCGGTTATCTCCTGCCGTCCTGATCCGGCGGCCTGGGGAGTGAGCGCCGGTCTGCCGAATATTGAGGTGCTGCTTAACTCCATCCGCCTGCTTGGTGAATTAAGTGACCACCGTCTGCGCACCATAGCCGCTATCAGTAATTCCTCTGTCTGCCTGGCCGCCGGAGAGCGCTCGGCCCTGCATTGCCGTTTGTTGCCCATGCTGGCTGAGGCGGGTCTTGACGCGGTAATAATGAACTGCCGGGATAAAAAATTAATGGCGGCGGCCAAAAATATTAACACCGCTCTGCCGACAGCGGCTTAGGCGGCGGCTTCGCCGTTGAGCCCGGAATGCAGGGCCGTATACATGGCACAGATTAACGGGCTTTTATTCCCGCCGTTATAATGTATGCGGCTCGGGCATTCGCCCGGGCATCTGTCGCCCAGAGGACAGGTCTGGCAGTCCTTGAAGTTGATTCTGATTCCGGTCAACGGCGGCTGCTGGCGAAAATCCGGCTGCTTCACGCTGCCCATGGAGAAATATGGATCACCCATGGTCTGGCCGCAGGGATATAGACGGCCCGTGGGGGTTACCGCCAGGCTCCGGGCGGCGGCTGCCTGGCAAAAGGGACGGCCGCTGAGGCCGGTTTTCAACATGTCCAGTTCACGCAGACGTAAGACATGGGGCCGCCGCTGGTTAATTATGGCTAAAGTGGAAAGCAGGTGGTTTATTCCCTGCCGCAGCTCGGCGGCGGCAGGCGGCCGGGAAAGGTTAGTGACCGCCCGGCCTTTGTTCACCAGCAGATCCAGGCCCATGCCGCGGCTGTTTGTGAAACCGGCGAGGAGCAGGGCGGTCTTATAGAGACTCAGAACATTGTCAGCGGTTACCACGGTGGTGACCCGGAAGGGGATATTCATGGACTCCAACAGCTTGAGGCCGCGCAGGGTCTCGGAGGCCCGGCCCCGCCCCCGGTCATGGACTGCTGGCGGCCCGTCCAGACTAACCCCCACCTGAAATTCGTATTCCTTGAATAAATCCCCTAATTCCCTGGTCAGCAGGGTAGCGTTGGTCTGGATTGCCAGCCGCGGTTTTACCGGCAGCAAGCGGCTCAGTTCGGCAGCCCTGGCTATTTTGTCCGGAACCAGGGTCGGCTCGCCGCCGGTAACCTGGATGTGGCAGGGATAACCGTGGTTGATGAGGTCGAAGGCCCGCTCAAGCACGGTGTTTTCCATATCATCACCGTTCTTTCCGGCCCTCATATAGCAATAGCGGCAGTTCAGGTTGCAGCGGCTGGTTATTGCCAGGATCAGGTATCTGATGTCCCGGCTGTTCATCAGACAATCAGACAAAGCTTCTTTGCCTTTTTATGATGAACCAGATAATCACCGGGCTGCCGATGAGGGCGGTGACGGCATTAAGAGGCAGCACTATGGAATGACCCGGCAGCTGGGCCAGGATATCAGCGCTTAAGGCGGTTATGCCGCCTATGGCCGCGGTTACGGGCAGCAATATCCGATGATCGGAGGTGGAGGCCACCACCCTGGCCAGGTGCGGCACCGCGATACCGATAAAGGCCACCGGCCCGCAGTAGGCGGTGACGCAGCCCACCAGAACGGCGGTGAGAGTGATGACAATCAACCGTACCGGCAGATAACTCAGCCCCATGCTTTTGGCGTAGGTCTCGCCAAGGAGCAGGCCGTTAAGCGGCTTACCCACCAGCATACAGAGGCTGCAGGTTAAGGCGATAACCGGCAGAAAAATCCTCATCTCCCGCCAGGTAATATTACTGAAACTGCCAAAGGTCCAGGCCATATAGGCCTGAACCATCTCCGGCCGGCTGAAGTTAATCAGGATACTCACTATACTGCCCAGGGCGTAGCCGCCCAGGAGGCTGATAATCAACAGGGTCATGACATTCTTCACCCAGCGGGCGGCGATGAGAATGGCCGTAAGGGTGAGCATCGCCCCCAGGGCCGAGGCTAATACCAGGGTGAGATTGCCGCCGACCCCCAGTCCCTCGATGAGCTGCGCCCCCCGCTGGCTGATGGCGGCACCCAGAACCACCAGGGCCACGCCAAGGCTGGCACCGGAAGTGATCCCCAGCACCGACGGCCCGGCCAGGGGGTTGCGGAACAGGGTCTGCATCATCAGGCCGCTCAGGGCGAGGGCGGCTCCGGCCGTGAGGGCGGTTATGGCCTTGGGCAGACGGAAGATCATGATGATTGAGACCCAGCTTGCCCGCTGCGGTTCGTTACCTGATAATACACTCAGAACCTGAGCGGGCGGGATATTGACGCTGCCGGTGGCGAGATCAACGACAAAGGCGGCGGCGATGGCGGCTAACAGCAGAAGTGTGAGGTAACGTAATTTTATCATTTTAACTGTCTGTAATAATAGAGTTTATGGTGCGGAAGCAGGTTCGGGTGCAGGATGCGGATGATATCGGCTAAGATCACATCCGGCCGCATGAT
>JAJRZN010000056.1 GCA_024275235.1 Deltaproteobacteria bacterium | reverse complement strand
GCATACCATATGTATGGCCGAAGCCCTGCCGAACCACCACGCCTCGCAGTCTACGCTTAGCTGTATATCGAACTTTTCGCAGTCTTCGCTTAGCTGACTTAGCCATCTTTAGTTAGTGATGGACTTTTTACGAGTCCATCATCTGATAGCAATTATGAATTAATTCATGCGGTCGTTTGATTACTGCTCTACTTACATTGCCGGCTCTCAGGTACCCCGAGTTTTTTAAGAATCATTGCCAGAGGGCAGACTTTACTGAATCCGAACTGCATGAGGTTTGCCCCCACAAAGGCGGTGAACCAGAACCAGTTGGGATTAATAAAAACCCCCAGCCCCAGGCTGATGAGGATGAAGGCCCCGGCGATGAAGTGAACCCAGTCATTTACTACCATATCGTTCTCCTAATTCTCAGTTGTGATTAAAATGTCCAGTAAAGAGGGCAGGCCTGGTAAATTCTTATTTAGCCGGGCAGAATAAATTTTTCATAGTTGAGATCAGTTCTAAAATACGCTTGTCCGCTATCCGGTTGTAGATATAATTGGCCTCCTTACGAGAGGCAATTATCTGCTTGTTACGAAGTATGGTGAGATGCTGGGAGACATTGGCATTGGAGGTCTTAACCTCGGAGCGGAGATCACCAACCGTTAACTCCTTGTCCTGCAAAAGGCATAATATCCGCATCCTGATAGGATGTGACATGGTCTTTAAGAGGGCGGCCACATGCTCAACATCTTCATCTTTCATATCATCTTTCATATACATAATCCCAAGCTGTAATTTGTAAGTCTGGCATTTAAGTATTTAATTTAATGTCATATACTAAAAATGTAAAGGACTAAAATAGACACTGATGGGCTTAGCGCTTAAGTAAGTCGCGGTGACGGATGGTAAGCGCCCTGATATTAAGATGATGGGCCAGGTACTCAGCCACGGCCACCGAGCGGTGGCGGCCGCCGGTGCAGCCAATGGCAATGGTGAGATAGGTCTTGCCTTCTCTGGCGTAAGATGGAATGAGAAAGTCAAAAAGGGGCAGAAGCCGAGCCAGAAATTCTTCGGCCTCGGGGGTCTGGAGGACATAATCGGCCACCGGTTGTTCCTGACCGCTCATTTCCTTTAATTCCGGCACGAAATAGGGGTTGGCCAGGAAGCGGACGTCAAAGACCAGATCAGCCTCCGGTGGCAGGCCGTGTTTGAAGCCAAAGGATAACAGGTCAATCTTTAAACCCGTTTCTCGGACGGCTTCATATTTTTTTAAGAGGACGGCCCGCAGTTGATGCGGGGTAAGGCTGGAGGTATCAATGATAATATCCGCCAACTCCCGCAGGTTGGAGAAACGACGTTTCTCCAGGGCGATACCGTCCCGCACGGATTCGTTGGCGGTGGGATGCAGGCGGCGCATGGCGCTGAAGCGCCGCAGGAGAATATCCGCCGCTGCTTCGAGGTAGATGACCCGCAGGTTGGGAATTGTCTCCCGCAGTACGCTGATTACGTGGGGATAATTATTATAAAATTCCTCATCCCTGGTGTCCATGACCAGGGCCAGGCGGCGTTTGCCGGGCTGGATTATTTTAGCCACCAGATCGGGCAGCAGGAGGGCGGGGAAGTTGTCGATACAGAAAAAACCGGCGTCCTCCAGGGCGTGCGAGGCGGTACTCTTACCGGCTCCGGAGAGGCCGGTGAGTAAAATAAGCTGGGGGGATATTTCCGGCATATTATTTCAACTTGGGGGCGCGGCGATATTTAGAGGGCAGTATACCCATGTTCTCACGATATTTAGCCACCGTCCGGCGGGCGATTCTGATGTTGTTCTCCTGAGCCAGAAGCTTGACAATGGCCATATCGCTCAATGGTTTATACGGGTCTTCGGCCTGAATCAGCCGTTTCATCTTGACCTTGATGCTCTCCGAGGCCAGGGCCTCTTCGCCGCCGGTTCTGGCAATGGCGGAATTAAAGAAGTATTTTAATTCAAAAAGTCCCTGGGGGGTATGGACATATTTATTGGTGGTCACCCGGCTGATGGTGGATTCGTGCATATTTATATCATCAGCGACATCCTTCAGGATTAGGGGCCGCATATAATCCGGCCCCTTTTCAAAAAAATCATGTTGAAATTTAAGCAGGCTCTCCACCACGTTATAAATAGTGCGCTGGCGCTGCTGGATGCTCTTGATGAGCCACATGGCCGACTTTAATTTACCCTGGATATAGTTTTTGGTATCTTTGGCGAGGCCGGGGATATCCTTATGGCCTTTGAGGATATCCTGATAAAACTTGCTGATTTTAAGGCGCGGCATGCCATCATCATTTAAGACAATGACATATTCGCCATCCATCTTGTAGACATAGACATCGGGAATGATATAACGGGGTTCTTCGTCGGAATAGGTGCGGCCGGGATGGGGGTTGAGACCTTTAATTACTTCCAGAGCCGCCAGAACCTCCTTTAAAGGGTGGCCGGAGTCCTTGACAATGGCGGCGTAATCCCGGTTGGTCAGGGCCGGCAGGTGGTTTCTCACCAACTCGCCGGCCGTGGAGGTGCTCAGGTTGAGATGAGCCAACTGCAGGAGCAGACTCTCCTGCAGGCTGCGGGCGGCGATTCCGGGGGGATCCATATCCTGAATCAGAGCCAGTATTTTTTGTACCATCAAGACCGGCGATTTAGTGGCGGCGACAATTTCCTCATCACTGACCCCAAGGAAACCATCCTGATCCAGATTGCCGATGATGAAATTTCCCACCTCCTCTTCCTGGTCGTTAATATTGGTAAATTTCAACTGCCACTGCAAATGATCGGAGAGGTTGGTCTTTTTAGTCAGGATATCAAAACGAGAGGGCAGGTCAGGATCATTTTGAGGTTTAAAGGCCGATTTATCCTCGTATTCATTGGCGTAATCTTCCCAGTTAATCTCCTTGAGACCGGAAGGGCTTTCCAGGTTGACCTCATCGGTGGTATTGCCGGGGGCGGCAGCTTCCGGCTCCTGGCCTTCGGCGGTGAGCTCCTGCAGAGACTCATGGAGGCTGTCCGGATTATTGGTATCTTCCTCCAATACCGGATTTTGTTCAATCTCCTCCTGGACGGTGTCGGACAACTCCAAGCGTGACAGCTGCAAAAGGCGGATGGCCTGCTGGAGCTGCGGGGTCATCACCAGTTGTTGAGCTAATTTGAGCTGCTGTCTTAATTGTAACGACATCGTTTAATATCCATGGGTGAAATTTTGAAAATAATAGGAACTGGCAGATTATGAAAATATCATATAAAAAATCCCCACGCTTACATAGTGAAATTTTCTCCAAGGTACATTTTCTGGCAGCCGCGGAATTTATGATCTCCTCTGGAGTGCCATGGGTTAGAATCTTGCCGTTACTGACTATATAGGCATAGTCGCAGACCGTCAGGGTTTCCCGGACATTGTGGTCGGAGATTAAAACGCCCAGACCCTTGTCACGGAGGCTGGAGATAATGCCCTGGAGGTCGGCGATGGAGAGAGGGTCAATACCGGCAAAAGGTTCATCTAATAGTATAAATATGGGCCGGGTGGCCAGAGCCCGCATAATCTCTACCCGCCGCCGCTCACCGCCGGAGAGAGAATAGGCCGGGTTATCAGCGAGATGAGTTATGCGGAGATCACTCATTAGCTGGGCGATACGTTCGCGAATCTCCTTTTTGGACAGCCCCAGGGTTTCTAAGATAATCTGGACATTCTCCCGCACCGTTAATTTTTTAAAAACCGAGGCCTCTTGCGCCAGATATGAGAGTCCGCGCCGGGCCCGTTTATGGATGGGGAGGCCGGTTAAGTCCTCACCATTGAGGAAAACAGCGCCGGAATCGGGCTGAATAAAACCGGCAATGGAATAAAAGGTGGTGGTCTTGCCGGCCCCGTTAGGTCCCAGGAGGCCGACAACCTGGCCGGTTTCCACCTGGAGACTGATGCCGTCCACCACCCGCCGCTTTTTGTATCGCTTGACTATGTTTTTGGTTTCCAGAATGGCCATATCGTTTTTCGACCTAAGGGGTCTGCTTTTTGTCTTCATGGCTGGGATAGAAAAAGGCCTTTACCCGTTCATCTTTGCCGGTACCTGGTTCAACAATACTTTTGCCGCTGTCTAAAAAGAGGATAAAACGCTCACCGCTCACCATATTGCCATTTTGCCAGACCTTGGTGTGGCCGGTAATTACTATCTTACGCTTAGCGGCAAAATATTTGGCCGTATCGCCGGTGGCCACCCAGTTATCCTGGTTGATCTTGACATGGCCCTTGGCCCACATCTGTTTAATATCTTTGGTGTCCTGGGCGTTAATCTTATTTTTCTTTTCGGTGGAGTTATAATAGACTGTCAACTCATCGGCATTTATCGTCATCATCCCCTGTTTGGCCACTACCCGGCCGGAGAAGAAGACGGAGTTGTCCTTGGGGGTGGAGAGCATGTGGTCGGCTTCGATCTGCACCGGCTTCCGGCTTGGTCCAGCGGGGGCGGCAATGGCGGTGAGGGGAGGCAACAGACAGAGAAAAGTGAGCAGGCAGAGCAATTTTGTGTACTTCATATAAGGCAGTCCCGATTTTATGGTTGCGAAAACTTCTACAAAAATTATACCACAATCATAATTGGAATCTGAATTATTGTAAAGAAGGGAGATTGCCCCGCCGTAAGCGCTCAGCCGATGGTCTTCCGGGCGGCAAACTTTGGCTCATGGAGGGGGATGATAATATCGGCTTCTTCCTTGACCCGGCATAAGATGTCATAGGCCTCGTAGGTATTGACATGGGTGCCGGGCGGAATAACCTCCATCTCCATGGCTGTTATTTCCTTTGGCGGAAAGAAGTTTTCCAACAGGCAGCAGAAGCCGGTAATAACGGCCTTGCCGGAGGGGGTGTCCACCACCACCGACATACCGCCCGAGGTATGGGCCGGGGTATGGATAACCTTAATGCCCGGCACAATCTCCTGATCACCTTTAAGCGGAATAATCTGGCCTCCGTCACGAATCTCAAAGATGAAGTCTTCGAGATAACGAAAGTCCAGGGGGTGCGGATTGGCAATGGTTTCCAGCTCTTTTTCGTGGATATAAAAGGAGGCCTTGGAACACTTATAGTCGTTTTCGCAATGATCGTTATGGAGATGGGTGTGAATAACGATGTCAATATCCTCCGGCCGCAGGTCAAAACGCTTTAAGCCTTCTTCAAAGGTGTATATCGGCCCGCCAATGGCCGCGGCCCGGCTTTCAGACTGGATGGGGTGCAGCTCGCCGGTATCCACCAGAATATTAGCGCCTCCATCTTCGCCTTCGAGATACCAGGTGTAGATGGGAATGGTAAAGGGAGTACCGTAATCATACTGGTAGGTCATCATTCCCTTGTCAAATTCCTTGGTTCCCACAACAATGGGATGGATCAGGTATTTCATGGAATCACCTCTACAATTTGGTTAATAAATAGAAACTTACGAACCCTGCGCCCAGGGCTCCGTAAATAAAAAGTCAGGGCGGACAGTAATCGGGCTTTTTCCTGGCGATGAACCAGCCTGCCCCAAGACCTGTAAATCCGGAAATAACGAGGGAAATTATGTTGTTCATGGGCTATATTGGTATTTTGTTATTTAACAGTAAGTCGAATTCTTTACCCATCCAAAGGAAAAATATGCCGGCATATCGTCTGCCTTTTCTTTTGATTGTTTGTTTGCAGATTCTTCTGCCACCGGCTTCAGGTGCGGCATTAGTCCCTTCCGAGGTGGCCGTAGTTGCCAATCAAAGGGTGGCTGAGAGCCTGAAACTGGCCCATTTCTATATGGTAAAACGAGGTATTCCCGCCGTTAATCTCATTATTATAAAAACTACCCGCAGGGAACAGATCAGCCGTTTTGCTTATGAGCATGAAATCGCCAAACCAGTCCGCGACTATCTCGACGAACGTTATGGTACAATTAAATGCCTGGTGTTGATGTTTGGTGTGCCGCTTAAAATCAGGGCGCCGAAGTTGTCGTTTGTGGACACGTCAGCGCTTAAGCGTCTTTGCCACCAGAGAGATATGATAAGGCAGAGAGGGGATAAGGACAAGCTCAAAATCATAGGAAGGATTAAAGAACTGCGGAAGACTAATCAGAGAGCGGCGGTGGATTCAGAAATAGCCCTGGTGCGCCAGGGGGAGTATCCGCTGGCAGGCTGGCTGCCCAATCCCGCTTATCTTGGCTGGCAGGGCCGGAAAAGCAGCTTAGTCAAGGGGCGTCTGCTCATGGTCAGCAGATTGGACGGGCCCAGCCCGGAGGTGGTCAAAAGGATAATCAACGATGCCCTGACGGCGGAGAAAAAAGGCCTCACCGGCAAGGCCTTTTTTGATGCCCGCTGGCCCCGGCCGGCGCCTGGGGCAAAATTGACCGGCTATACCCTGTATGATAACTCTATTCACCAGGCTGCCGCTCTGCTCAGGAAGAAAATGCCCGTGGTGCTTGACGACCGCCCCGCCCTCTTCCCGGCTGGTGCCCATTTGCCGGCCGCT
>JAJRZN010000055.1 GCA_024275235.1 Deltaproteobacteria bacterium | reverse complement strand
TCCGGCTCATTTGGTTCAACAATGAGCGGCCCGTATAAACCGGTCTGTTCCTGAAAGCCGGAGTGACTGTGATACCAGTAGGTACCACTCTGCCGAAGTTGAAACTCATAATGATAGGTGCCGCCGGGAGCGATGCCCTTGAAGCTGATATCCGGCACGCCGTCCATGGGGGCGGGCAGAATAATACCGTGCCAGTGAATGGAACTGGACTCCGCCAGTTTATTGGTAACGTCGATTTTCACCCGGTCACCCTGCCGCCAGCGAATAACGGGGCCGGGGACCGAACCATTCACCGCCGTTGCCAACCGGACACGGCCGGTAAAATTCACGGTCTGCGGGGCAATGGTAAGTTTAAACTGCCGACCACTGAGATTTTCCTGCCTCTCCCCCGGAGAAGATGTCTCCGCCAGCAGGCTTCCTGGAGATACCCCCATACCGAGGAGAGCTCCACCAGCGGCCACCCCCTTGACAAAACGACGGCGGGGCAGATTGATCCGCCCGGAATTTTTTGTTAAATACGGCGTTTTCATAATCTGTATTCTACAGTAAGTAAGGCTCACTCAGCTTGTAATTTGCCCCAACAGGATTATTCTTTTTACAAGAATTACAACTCACAATTCAGCACGGTTGGCCCAGCTTTGGCTGAACAGTTACAATTTCTTCTCAATATAACGCTTCGGCCCGGCTCCCTCCCCAGGCACAGGCAAACCAGAAAATCATGATGAGGCCAATGCCATCGGCAGGGGGCTGACATATAAACGCTCTTTCTAAATATTTTACCTGTATTAATACTATAATTTCGCTGTATCCGTGTCCAGAAAATACAGCATGGTACTGCTTAAGAAAAATGTCAGGAGATGAACAATGACCTCAACCACTATTCAACAATATAAAGACAAAAAAAAATTGCTGATTATTTTTTTTATGGTTATCGGAATCAGCGGCCTGCATATGTTTATTTCCCGGGATTATGAAAAAGGCCATATCATAGCAAGAGAGCTGTATTTTTTACCAATAATTCTCAGTGCTTTCTGGTTCGGCCTCCGGGGGGCGCTTATAACCGTATTGAGCATCTCGATCTTTTATCTCTCTTTCTCTGCTGTTCACTGGCGTGGATTCCGTCCCGATGACCTGGAACGTCTGCTGGAGGTCGGCCTCTTTAACATCGTAGCAGTCACCATGGGCTTCTTACAGGACAAGCAGAAAGCCCTGACCAGGGAAAAGCTGGAAGCAATAAAAGCACTGAGCGGAACGGTGGCCCATGAGATGAACAGCCCCCTGTTCGTGGCTCTTGGCAATCTGGAACTTCTCCAGGATGATTTTGATCATGATTCCGAGCCTTATAAAGAGCTTGAAGGAATTAAAACCAACCTGAATGAGCTGAGAAGTCTGATCAAAAAGATTTCTCAGCTCCGGGAAGTCGTCACCAAAGATTATGACGGGACTTCCCGGATTGTTGATTTCGAGAAGTCCCGTCATAGAGTAACCAACGGCTGAAGCAGCCGGCTATATTTTTTTGCTTCTCAACCGCAGGGCGTTGGTTACCACCGAAACCGAGGAAAGGCTCATGGCCGTTGCCGCGATAATGGGACTAAGAGTTATACCGAAGAAGGGGTACAAAACTCCGGCCGCCACCGGCACGCCAATTGAATTATAGATAAAGGCAAAGAACAGATTTTCCTTGATATTCGCCATAGTGGCGCGGGATAGCTTCCGGGCCCGGACAATACCGATGAGATCACCCTTAACCAGGGTAACGCCGGCTGATTCCATGGCCACGTCGGTGCCGGTACCCATGGCGATACCGACATGAGCCCGAGCCAGAGCCGGGGCGTCATTAATGCCGTCACCGGCCATGGCCACCATGTGGCCTTCATCCTGAAATTTCTTAACCACCGCCGCCTTCTGGTCCGGCAGCACTTCGGCCACAACCTCATCAATATCAAGTTTAGCCGCCACCGCCTGGGCCGTAGCCTTATTATCACCGGTCAGCATTACCACCCGCAGACCTTCAGCGTGGAGTTTTTTAACGGCCTCCGGCGTACTCTCCTTAATTGGATCGGCAACAGCCACCAGACCGCCGAACTTCCCGTCAACGCCTATAAACATCACGGTTTGAGCCTCTTTACTCATCTCTTCAACCTTGGCGGCCAGGCTTGTTACGTCGATGGCAAAATCTTTCATCAACTTAAGGTTACCAAGCAGCACCGCCTTACCGTTAATGGTGCCGGATACCCCTTTACCGGTATGTGAATCAAAATCCTTTACTTCAAGAAAGGTGATTCCACGGCTTTCAGCTCCTTCAACAATAGCCGCGGCGAGAGGATGCTCGCTGCTCTTTTCCAGGCTGGCAGCAAGAGAAAGAAGCTCTTTCTCCTCCACCTCCGCTGAGATGACGGAGGTTAATTTAGGCTTGCCGAGAGTCAGGGTACCGGTTTTATCCACCACCAGGGTATCAATCTTACGCAGGGTTTCAATGGCCTCAGCGTTTTTAAACAAAACTCCCATACCGGCACCCCGGCCGGTGGCCACCATAATTGACATGGGGGTAGCCAGCCCAAGGGCGCAGGGGCAGGCGATAATAAGTACTGAAACCGCGGCGATCAAGGCCAGAGCCAGGCGTGGTTCAGGCCCGTAAACAAACCAGACACCAAAGGCAATGACCGCGATGGCAATGACCACCGGCACAAAATATCCAGCCACCATGTCCGCCAGTTCCTGGATGGGAGCCCGGCTGCGCTGAGCATCGGATACCATTTTGACAATCTGGGCCAGCAGGGTATCACTGCCCACCTTTTCGGCCTTCATAATCAAGGCCCCGGTGCTGTTTACGGTGGCGCCTATCAGTTTATCACCGGCCTCTTTTCTGACGGCCAGGGGCTCACCGGAAATCATGGATTCATCAACCGAACTGCTGCCCTCCAGAACTACTCCGTCCACCGGTACCTTTTCACCGGGGCGTACCCGCAGATGATCACCGGCCTTGACATGCTCCAGAGGGATATCTTCTTCGCTGCCGTCCTCCTTTATCAGACGAGCCGTTTTCGGAGCCAGGCCCAGCAGAGCCTTGATGGCAGCCCCGGTCTGACCACGGGCGGCAAGTTCCATGACCTGACCAAGCAGAATCAAGGTAACAATTACCGCTGCCGCCTCAAAATAGACACCCACCGAGCCATCCGAGGCCCGCATGCTGTCGGGGAATATTTCCGGAAAGAACACACCGACAAGGCTGTAAATATAGGACACGGAAACCCCAAGGCCTATAAGGGTGAACATATTAAGGCTTTTATTAATTACCGACTGCACCGCCCGCACATAAAATGTCCAGCCAGCCCATAGTACCACCGGGGTAGCCAGAATAAACTCAATCCAGTCCAGAATTTTTGGAGAGGCCAGAGTCTCAATAAGATGACCACCGGGCAGAATATCACGCATGGCAATAATCACCAGTGGCACCGTAAGAATGGCCCCAAAAATAAAACGCTTGCGCATATAGTCGTATTCCTGCGTATCCTCCTCATCATCGGTGACGGTCATGGCCTCCAGAGCCATGCCGCATTTTGGACAGCTACCGGGTTTGTCCTGCACTATTTCCGGGTGCATGGGACAGGTATATTCCGTATGGGATGATGGAACCGCCGGAGTCAGGGCCTCCAGGGCCATGCCGCATTTGGGGCAGCTTCCTGGTTTATCCTGCAATATTTCCGGGTGCATGGGACAGGTATAAGCGGCACCAGTCTTATCCGCCGGTACCTCGTCCCCCTTGCCGGCAGCGCTATGACTGTGATCGTGGGTAAAGGAGCCGGGATCAGCCTTAAATTTACTCATGCAGTTATCGCTGCAGAAATAATAAACCTTGCCCTCATGTTCATAAGGGGTAAATGCGTTTTCATCACCGGTACTCATGCCGCAGACCGGATCAGCATAGCTCGGCGGCTCATGGTTATCATGATGATCATGGTGTTGGTTTGCATTTGTCATTTTACCGCTCCTTTTTTAATAGTACGGGCTGCTGAAATCCGGCAGCAGCCCTTTGTGTTTTCCGCATTGTTCGTATTATTCATATTATTCGTTCATTTAATAAAATCTGCCGGATTCGCGTCAAATTTTTCCCGGCAGTGATCTGAGCAGAAGGAATAGCTATGCCCCTGGTATTCGCTGGTAATAGAATTATCCTTAACGCTCATGCCGCAGACCGGATCTTTGCCGTCCGCGATCTGGCCATGATGCCCCGCCTGGTGATCCATTCCACTATTATGTCCCATGGGCGCGTTCTGGTCATGGCCGCCGTTACCGCCATGGTCGTGACCACCATGATCATGGCCGCCGCAACAACCGCCGCCACCGCCTCTCATCACCAGATAAATAACCCCGCCAATTATCACAATCCATATTAAGCTTCCAAATCCCATCATCATGACTACCTCCTTATTTTTTATATGAAAGTCACCGGCCGGGAGTATTGTCCCTGTCACGATTTTCATGTTTCGCTGCGCCCGGATAATCGGGCCTGACTGTCAGTGACAAACGTGCTCTTTTGCCTCACCATTATCCAGGGCCTCCAGGATTGGACAATCATCTGCCGAGCCATGCCCGCTGCAGGACTGATTTAATTTTTCCAAGTCCTCCAGAATATGGCTGAGATCAATAATTTTCGCCTTTACAGCCCTGATTTTACCCTCCACCCTGGATTTCACCTCCGCCTTGGTAGCCTCCGAGGTATGACGCAGGATCAGCAGATCCTTAATTTCATTAAGGGAAAACCCCAGCGATTTGGCCTTTTTGATAAATTGAAGCCTGGCAACCTCAGTCGCGGAGTAGATGCGATAGTTTGATGCCGTCCTCTCCGGTTCCGCCACCAGGCCGCATCTCTCATAAAAACGTACGGTATCAATGGTAACGCCGGCCCGCTTTGCTAACTTACCGATGGTTAAGTCTTTCATGACCATTTTTCCTCCATTTGTCTTATTCTTACCCTTATTATAAACATTGGACTATAGACAATGGTCAATGGTCTATTTTTTTATTTAAGAAAATAATCTGCCGTTTCGATATCAGGATGATTCACAAATCTGATTTGCGGCATAAACCCCGGTAATGTAGGCATCCTCCAGACCGCAGATATTATAATCAGAGGCTAAATAAACCCCTGTCTCCAGCTTCTGTTCAAACCATTCAGTGCCGGATAATACCACGGCGGTCTTCCAGTAAACTCGGTTTATAATCCGGTGACGCGTATAATATCTCTTTAGTTCCGGGTCTCTTATCTTGCTGAAAATAATATCCGTACCAGTTACCTGCTGCCAGAGAATGGTTATGTCATGCTCTTCCGGCCGGAAAAATACAACCTCTTTGTTCCGGCAGCATTTGTTCCGTTCACCATCAACCTCCAGCACAAATACCGGAATATTATGCGCCGGCTTCGGGACATTATAGAATAGTCTGGCGTTATGATAGGGCAAGGCCAAAACAACATTTTCGGTCTGGTATATCTTTCCGCCGGCCCTGACCTCTAATAAGCCATCAGCGGTTCGGTGCAGTTGAGTAACCCGGCCCTGAATAATTTTTTCCTCCCAGCCCCTCGGTAAAAGGCGGCAGCAGCGGCTGTGATCGGCCACATAAGTCCTGCAGACCAGGGCCATTAAATTATCGAGATAGGCAAAGGTGTTGCATTTGTCATATTCAATAAAACCGGTACTGTTAAATAGGGGGGAGAAATAGGTGCGATTTAGATATTCAAGCCCGTTTTCTTTAACAAATTCAGCAGCTGGCTGCCTGGTATAGGCCTTTAAAACCGGATCAGCCTCAAGGGCCTCTTTTTGTGAATGCCAGAGAGAATTCTGCCGCAGCCGCCGCATTCTTTTGCGAAAGTCACCGGCGATTCTATAGAGCCTTATCAGGCTGCCGATTTCGAGCAGTGTCCGCCAGCGGTAGAACGAAACCGGTCTCTTTCCGTCATGGAAATAACAATGATGCGTCCAGATTCTTTTACCGCCCCCCATGTAGGGGATAATATTTTCGTAATCTTCTGTTATATAACTGGCGCCATAGTTAACCTTGTGAGATCTGGAGGTCAGCATGCGGCCGCCAACTTCCTTGGTAAGCAGGATGAAATCACGCCCCCTGGCGTTCAAGGCCCGGCCGCAGGCAAGCCCCGACACCCCGCCGCCGATAATAATCGTTTCAAGAGAGGGCATTGAGAGATTCTTTTTTGGCAGGACTTATTGGGGCTCTAAACTGCAGGAAAGCGGGGAGCATATTATTTATGGCGTTGAAGAACACATTTTTCACCAATACCGGGTCAAGGGTTCTTAACATCAGGCCAATGGTTAATTCCCCCATTATCAACCTGAAGATGTCGGAATTATCCAGCTTACTGAAGTTATAAATCCATCTGTCAATGTCCCGATTATCCATCCAGCGCAGATAGATGAATTTAACCCACTGATGCATACGATAATATTTGCCGTATTTGTCGTGAAATAATTGCAGAAAGGCGCTCAAGGCCTCTTTTTTATAATTCGCGGCCCTGGAAACGGCCAGAAAGGCGAATTTCGCACTGTCTATAGCCTGTCTGAATCCTTCAAGGGTCACGGGTGTTCCACATCCTCCGGCATCGCCAAGGGCAATAAAATAATCTTCAACCTTGTGTCTGATATTACCGGTGGGCCCGAAACGGCCGTATGAACAGGTGATTCTGGCATTTTTAAACCAGGCATTATGCGGCCCGGTTAATTTCATTGCCCTCAAGGTTCGCTCTCTTAAATCCTTGATATTGGATTGTGACTCCGGATAGAAATCGGCCCAGCCATACTGTCCTTTGCCATCGGGGAAGATATAAAGCCAGCCGCCGCTGTTGGCGACCCTGGTATTGAGAATAAAGGAGGCTTCCCGCTGGCGGGGAAATTGACAATTTTCGAGCTCCACCGCAAAAGAAAGGCCGGTTTCACTAAAAGTTTCCAAGCCCAGGAGTTTGGCGACAATCTGGGAATAGCCCGAACAGTCGACTGCCATTTTACATAGATAAGCCTTTTTTTGATCCTTTAAAATAAGCCCTTCACTGATCTTTTCAGCGGCGATAAGATGGATGTCTGTCCTGATAGAGACATTTTTCAGCTCCAGATCCTTAACCCAGTTCTGATAATTAACGAGACACATTTTGTCTCGTTCCGTGGCGGAAGCCCTGGTGGTGGGGCCATAGAAGGTAAAGGTATCAAAATAATGGTCAATATAGCCCTCCAGGCCATGCTCCACGGCAGCGCAGGTAAATGTCCCAAAGGTTTCAGGTTGAATATGAACCCTTGTTTTCTGCTCAAGCACTAAGACCTTAAAGCCGGAATCATTCAGCAGCTTCGCCAGCATCATTCCGGACACTCCAGCTCCCACAACAATTATTTCACAATTCTCGTCATATTCAATATTATGGGATTTCGTCATATACAATTCCTGGGGCCGCAAAACACCTTTAAAATCAATAAAAAGTCCGGGGGCGTATTAAATCATAGATGCCCGTTAGACTCAAACATAAACTATTATCAAACAGGTATAAATCATAGCTACAGTACCATGTTTATTATTTTATGCTAAGAAGAAAAAAACTTGCTTTGTATTACAGTGTAGTATTTGCGCTATACGGTCAGACCTGAACAGTTACAACATCCAGATAATTCTCAAAAATTCATTTTTATTACTACAGGACAAACATAACAAAAAGTAATAAAAGGTAAAACAGCAAAAAAGTAAACTTTTCCTGTTGACACAATGCAAATCGTAATTATTTTGCAGACAGAGGAAACGGGCCGAAAATAAAGAATAAAATTCAACAAAGGAGGTCGGTTATGGACATCAAAAAACTTGCTCCATGGAACTGGTTCAAAAAGGAAGAAGAGGAAGCCGGTGCTAATATTCCTGTACGGCAAAGCGGTCATCAGGTCACTCCTTCGGAGAGTGGATCGTTACACCCGATTCTCCAGCTCCATCATGAAATGAATCGGCTTTTTGAAAGTACCTTTCGCGGGGCGGGGCTGCCGCTTTTTAATACTGATTTTTTTACACCGCTCACCTCTTCAGGATTACTTAAACCACAGGTGGATATTGCCGCGACTGATAAGGAATATACTATTACCGTGGAAGTGCCAGGGGTGAGCGAAAAAGATGTTACCATCGAAATCGCCGACCATAACATGATTATCCGGGGTGAAAAGAAGCAGGAAAAAGAGGGAAAAGATAAAAATTACTACCGTATCGAACGTTCTTACGGCTCTTTCCAGCGGCTTTTATCCATGCCTGAAGACACGGATCAGGACAACATCAGGGCAAAATTCAAAAACGGCGTACTCACTATTAAGATGCCCCGTAAGGATGTGCCGAAAAGCGGCGTAAAACGAGTTGAGATCGAATAATCTCTAAAAACAGCTTGAGCGCCGGAACATTTTCCGGCGCTCAAAAACCTGCGGCAGCCAGCCACTCTTTACCCAGATTGCCGCGCGAATCAAGCAGCGATAACGATTTTCCCTGCCAGACCAAAAAAGGGAGGCGTCATGAACAGTCTTAACAAAATCACAGGAGACAAAAAAGTAATCGTGGGATTACTGGTTATTCTTTTAATTGTTTCAACAATACAGGGTGTTTTTCTTATAAAAATGTATCGTGCGGCCCACCATGGCTTATCTGATAACGAAGTAGTTCAGACTTTCACCAAAGATTTCGGGCCAAAGGATAATTTTTTTAAATCCTTTAACCAGCAAACCTGGAATCCAGCTGCAGAATTCCAAAATATGCGCCGCCAAATGAACCGAATGCTGAACGATTCTTACAACCGCTTCCGCCTCAGTCCCTTTTGGGATAACGGCCCCGAAGACATCTTTCTGCCCCAGACCGACATCCTGGATAAAAAGGACAGCTATATAATAAAAATGAATATTCCGGGATCCGATAAGACTAAAATCGAAACAAATATTAAAGGCGATACTCTTACTATAAAGGCGACAACAGAGATCGACCAAAAAAGCAAAGGTGAAAAATATCTGCGCATGGAAAGGGGCACAGGAACTTTTGAACGCTCCATTTCCCTCCCCGGCCCAGTAAAAGGGGCCGCCATGAAAACAGAATACAAGAATGGCGTCTTAACAATTATTCTACCCAAAGCAAAGGGTTAGACAGATAAAACAGCAGATAAAACAGGGACAGACCCCAATTAATGATTGATGCCCTGAGTCATATTGGGACTGATCCCCATAAGATGCGGTTTAGCCGGGCAGCTAAAGGAAACAGGTCATGAAAATTGTGCTATTGATAATCCTGCCAATACTGATTATGGCTACGAATGATATGGCTGTTAAAGCTGCCGCTGCCAGGGCCGAAGCCACCTTTGCCGGC
>JAJRZN010000054.1 GCA_024275235.1 Deltaproteobacteria bacterium | reverse complement strand
TTTTTTGTGCATCTGAAAGGCCTGTCTTTTCTCCACATGGCATTTATAACAGATAGTCTTCAGGCTGCGGCGCAAGAGGTATAGGTGGCCGGTTGAATGCGGGTTGTGACAGGCCAGACAGGCCCCAACCGCCACCGGGCCGTGGACGTATTTACCCTGAATAAAATTTTTATGGCAGAGATAACAGATTTTATTTTTGGGCAGCCGCAACTTGTTATCCGCTTTAAAATCATGGCAGGCCAGGCAGTTTTTTTCTCTCCAGGGCCGGTGGGTGGAACGGGTTTCGTTCTTTTTGGTTTTATTTTCTTCCCAATTGCCAGCCGCGGCTTCCGCTATTTTCTGCTCATAATATTTATTAAATAAACTGTCCAGATTATCCCGGCATAATTCATCAAGGCTTGGCAGATCCGGTACCCCGTCAAAGACAGTGGTTAATATTTTGTGTTTAACCAGGGGGTCGAAATGAAAACAACCACTCAGGGTAATCAGGCACAACAAACCGGCCAATAAAATTCCCAGGCGTCCCGGTATCCACCGGCGCCGGTACTCACTTGCTCCGATGGGAATTAAGCCGGCGGGCTTAGATTTATGTCTATTTGTTGCTTTTGTAGTCAACATAGTACTTGCCGTATTTTACCGCTTTGGCACTGTTATCATGTGCTTTGGCACGATCATAGGTCATTTTACGGTGGCAGCTCGGGGTGCATGAACCGCCGCTCTTGGTAATGATGTAAGCAATTGATATATGCCAGCTGCCGAATTTGGCACCTCTCGTGCTGCTTATCAGCATGGGCCCATCACTGGCATGGGTCTGGTGACAGGTCTTGCAGGTTCTGCCCTTAAATTCCTTGTGGACATGCACGTAGTGCAGATTGCGGTTACCGTTCCTGAATCTGGTGCTGGTGGTGGTTTCTCTTTCCGTCAGTAGTTTACTGTCATGGCATTTAAAACAAAGGCTGTATTCTTTGAGGTTATAGGGGGCATAGAAGCTGGTTACCATTGGGGCGGTGAGCAGCTTTTTATTATTTGAGCCGTGCGGATCGTGACAGCCGGCGCATTTACCTTTTCTGATGGGGCCATGCAGGTATGCCTGGCCCTTCAACTGGCTGGCAATATCCGGGGGCCGAAATCCGGGGATATCAGATCCACGTCTGTGGCAGCTCAGGCAAAGCGCCTCTTCCTGTTTAATTAATAAATTTTTAAATTTAGAAAAATGCGGGTTATGGCAGGTCGCGCATTGTTTATCGAGGTATAAAGCGCCATGCTTAACGTGGGCATGTTTCATTTTGTCCTGGATATCTGTATGGCAGGTAAAACAGAGCTTCTCGCCCTTCCTGCGCAGTAAGTTGGGTGAGGCTGAACCGTGCGGCAGGTGGCAAACCAAACAATTCTGCTTTTTGACCGGGGTGTGAATGTCCGGCATAACGGTCAGGTCTTTTTTAATATTCTGATGGCAGTCAAGGCACAGTTCTTTGCTTGGCCTTCGTAAAAGTTTTGGCTGATTAGAGGCGTGTGGAGAATGACAAAAGGTGCAGGCTCCAAGGTCGACAGGGCCGTGCATATTTTTAAAGCCGGTTATTTTGTCGTGTTTGTGGCATGACAAACAAAGTTTTTTCTGATCTTCGTCCGGGGTAGGCAGCAAAAATTTGTTGTTGCTGCCATGCGGCAGGTGGCAGATCAGGCATTTTCCCTCTTTAAAGGGGGCATGAATTACTTTACCCACACTCGTATTTGGGTGGCATTTGGCGCACATCTTTTTAATTGAGCCTGACGGCAGAAAATCATTCTTGCCGCCGCTGGGATGATGAATATTTTTTTTCACCTGGTGACAGGCCGAGCATTTGGCCTCCTGAGCAGGAAGGTGTGGTCTTTTGACTTTGATTATTCCGG
The DNA here is from genome assembly GCA_024275235.1 of Deltaproteobacteria bacterium. Classification (GTDB taxonomy): domain Bacteria; phylum Desulfobacterota; class Desulfobulbia; order Desulfobulbales; family VMSU01; genus JAADIV01. The sequence goes on along the minus strand of JAJRZN010000054.1, from coordinate 10,378 downwards.
CATGACAATTAGCTGTCAGGCAGCTTGGCGAAGATGGTGTCCGGGCGTTGAGCTTTATTGCCTCTTGTCGATGAGCGGCGTTGGCTGTCTCGGTTGATGGCAGATATTCAGCCAGCATGTCAGAGATGAATTTCTTGCTGTTTGGCGGCGGCAGAGGTGGAGAAAACCTGGCGGCCTGAATTACCGTGGGTTCTGCCTGCTGATTTTTATGGATCATTTTATTCTCAGGCTTGAGTTCTTTACTCTTGACCCCGGTGATAATCCTTGCTTCCCGATAATAAGCCCTCATAATGTGACTGCCCGGAATCATTTTTTTTATCAAAGCCAGGGTAGTCTTTAGAGATTCCGCATCCTGGCTCTTCCCGGCCCTGACAGTAAAAAAAGCATCAATCTGTTCCAGTCGCAGGTACTGGCGGTTGGCAGGGGGCAGTTTTGCCTTAAGCCATTTATAGAGCCGGGTGGCATCTTTGGGCCCCTTGAAGGAAGCGGCCTGGATGGTATAAATCAGTTTTTCCCCTGCCCGGGCCTGCTGACAGGGAACAAGGCCGGGTAATATAAGAAAAAATATAAATACGGTTATAAAACGATTAATCATTTTCACAGGGGACGGTATTTAAGTGATAGACGATATTCAAACCCTATTTCTAAAATATATGGTAACTGTTTAGCGGCACACAGTCTGGAATTTCACAACTTAACAACGCATAAATTTTGCAATTATAACACAATAAAATAGTTGGCCAAATTAATTAATTAAATTTTTCCGACTAAACAAATTATAAACATAACAATTACAACTTTTTTAAGCGGACTGCCATGATATTAATTTACCCGCAGAGCCTCTGACTTACGAACCATGTTGTAGACGGCCTCTGTAAAATCACGCCCGAATTGTTCGACGTTGCAGATCTCGGAGGAAAGCATACGTTGACGCATACCGGCCCTTAAACCGGCAAGACCGTCTTTATTCCGGCCAAGACTCACGGCCTTTTCCACGTACTCGTCCTCATTGGCCGCGGCCATATGCCCCAGGCCAATATTACGCATGATACTATATCCCATGCGTCCGGCATAACAGCCGCCGCTCAGGGTGATGACCGGCACTCCCATCCATAAGGTATCACAGGTAATGGTGTGACCGTTGTGGGGGAAAGGATCTAAGGCTATATCGACCTGATTGAAGAGGGCAAGATATTACTTGTAAGGCAGTCCAGCCTGAAATACCAGGCGGCTACCGGCAACATTGTGGGCCAGAAACAATTTCTGGTAACGTTTGACAATGGCTGTATCCATAAATTGGCGGCTGACCATCAATAAACGCGCATCCGGCAGCTGGTTCAAAATCTGAGCCCAGAGGGCTACCACTGCCGGGGTAATTTTAGGGATATTATTGAAAGAGGCACAGGTTGGGCCCTCATTTTTCATAATCGGCGGTGGAGTCAGGGGTGGAGCCTCGGCTGGCGGGCTATAGCAGAAAAAGGTATGGGGCAGACGATAGAGGCATTCACTGTAAAATTTATCCGCCTCCGGCAGATCGCATATGGCATCAGTAAGGCGGTAATCAATCATGGGCAGTCCACTGGTGGCCACATAGCCCAGCCATGAAGCCTGTACCGGAGCCGGTCGTCGAGCCATAACCAACAGCCGGTTCCCGCTGGTATGACCGGTTAGTTCAATGAGGAGATGAAGGCGGTCCCGCTGGATAAGGGAGGCGGCCTGTTCATCGGGCAGAGTATAAATATCACGCCAGTGCCGGGCGGCTTCGCGCAGCTTTGCTGTCTGTTCGTCGGCCGGTTTATTGAGACTGGAATAGCAAAAGGTTTCTATCTTGTCGGGGTTCAGGGTTTTAAGGAGGGGTAAAATAAACTGACCCACCGGGTGGTTACGAAAATCAGGGGATATAAAACCAAGACGCAGGGGGGTGCCGGTTGTCGTCGGGGCAGTCGGCAACGGCCGGGGCGGCACCGGCTGAGAGCAGTTATTCCACCAGCCCAGGGCCAGCTCAAATTTTTTCTGCGGCGTTATCTCCGGGTCATAGTTAAGGGAAAACAACAAATCGCTGTAATCTGCCGCTGATAATTTCCGGGTGGCCAGCAGATGCTTGAAACAACGCCATGATTCTGAAAGTTGACCATGCTCACGATATGTCCAGGCCAGATTTACCCAGGCTTCATTAATTTCCGGGGCCTTGACCACGGCCTGTTCATATAAGTTCAGAGCTTCATGTAAACGCCCCATATGGAGCAGAATATTGGCCATATTATTATACAGAATACCATTATCAGGCTTTTGTTCAATAGCCTCCTTAAAAACTGCCAGTGCCTCTTCATGGTGCCCCATGCTGATAAGGATATCGCTTTTAATGATATACGCTGAGGCCGAATCCGGGGATAAAGCACGCAGCCGTTCGCATAAATCAAGGGCCTCGGCTAATTGATTATTACGGCGCAGAACATCAATGAGTCCGTTTAGGGCCTCAATGTTTCGCGGGCGCAGGGCAATAAATCGGCGGTAATATTCGGCCGACTGCTGATAATCTTTTAAATCGGCGAGAATGGCAGCCAGGTTGTGGAGGGCCTCATAATGCTGGGGAGCCTGGCGTATTATCTTTTTTAAAATAATAGAGGCGGAGACTAATTCCCCCAGGCCGCGGAGAGCCGCAGCCATATTTACCTGGTAGTCATGGCGTTCAGGATATAATTTTACCGCCTGCCGTAAATATTTCAGGGCCTGAGCGGAATTGCCCTGCTGAAGAGCCAGCGCTCCGCTCAGGTTTAAGGCATCACCATTTTTAGGCTCCTGTTTTAAAACCTGTTTATAAAAACCGGCGGCCGCATTCAGGTCTCCAGCCTGGTGCAGGGCCAGGGCCTGAGGAAGGAGCTCGACAAGGGAGCTCGGCCGAGCTTTAAACAACGATTTACGGGCGCGCTTTATTTTTTTGGCCATCGGCCTTTTCCTGCTGAATGTCAATATCTATCTGGTTCAACTGCAAATCATGGGGGTTGACATGACAGGTGAGGCAGGACTTAAAGTGCTTCAAAAGCCCCGGGTCATGAGGTGGTGGATTATGGCATTTGGAGCATTTCGGTATGGTCTTATGCACCCGGCTGTGACATGTGACGCAGGCCAGACGGCGATGTTTGGCGTGACTCGCAGCCAGAAGCCGGTATTCTTTCTTGTGGCAGGCCCCGCAGTACTCTGAGGGAACTTTGTCGCCATAGGTTACATGCAGAGGCATATGAGCTTTGTGGCAGCTGAGGCAGTCAGTCATGGTCATATAGGGCAGATGACCGGCGTGGCAGGCAAAACAGGTGGGTTTATAACCATGCCGGGGATGGCAGGAGGTGCAATAGAAGGTCGAATGCATACTGGGGTATTTTTTTAACTGCTTAATCTGCTTCTTATGACAGGTGAGACAAGGTTTTGTGGCATGTTCAGGCAGGGTAATCCGCAATGGGGTATGGGGATTGGTGTGGCAGCTCAGGCAATTTTTGAGGCCAAAATGTTCTTGAGCCCCTTTTTTGTGACAACGGCTGCAATGAGGAATTATCCCCCACTTACGGGGTGGATGCCCCACATGGCAGTTCAAACAGGTAACCTTATGGAGATGAGCCCGGCCATCGCGTTTATTGGCGGCCACGATGGCGGCATGGCATTTGGGGCAGTCGGCAAGGGTGAGGCCCTGGGTAATTTTACCACTACCCCAGGCGCAATGGGGAAAAACGGCAATAACAAATATGAGGCCAAGCAGCGATCGCCACGAGTTACGGCTAAATAATAAATTGTCAGGAGGCATAAATTGTTTTAAAGTTATTTTTTTTCGTAACCATTCAGGTGAGGGCTGAGCCAACCGGTTTTAACCTCTCCTATTTTATGCGTTGCTTGTTTTTTGTCAATCATTAATCATTAAGGTCATGTTCTCAGCAAAAGCATTAAAAATGCCAGTCAGGATAATCACCTGGACTCTGCTCCTGATGGCTTATGGTTGCAGTCATAGTGTGCAAATCAGGCCTGAGCTGCCGCCTGTAACCAATATGGCCGGTCATTGTGTCAAGGCTGACTGTCAGAATGGCAGGGGCGTATTTGCCCTTAATAATGGCGGTCGTTATAACGGCATGTTTATTAACGGCCGTTTTAATGGCGCGGGGGTCTTGACTCTGGCCGATGGCAGCCGTTTTCAGGGGAATTTTGTCGATAATCATTATAATGGCGGCGGCCGGGTACTGATAAAAGGTGAAGGCGGCGGCAAATGCGAAATCAACACCAACTGTCTTGATGGCAGAGTCGGAGCGTTAACCATGGATGACGGCCGGCGACTGACCGGCACCTTCCGCAACGGGCGTTTAAATGGTTCGGGCATCCTGAAAACAGCAGCTGGCGACGAGTTAAGAGGCACATTTCTCAACAATAAGCTGTCTGGCCGGGGAACCATTATGCAGGCAGACGGGACAAGCTATCGGGGAACCTTTAAAGACGGCCTCTTTAATGGCGAAATAATTGCTATTTTCCCCTTTGGCAGCCGTTTTCGCGGTATATACAAGAATGGAGTCTATGTTAAAAACGGGGTCTTAACCTTCCCCAACGGTATTCGCGGTAAATGTCTGAGTGGTAACTGTATAAACGGGGTAGGGACGTTGGTTTTATCCGATGGCGGTCGTTATCATGGTGGTTTTCATAATTGCCGTAAAGACGGTCAGGGGATTTTTACGGCTGCCGACGGTTCCGTCTATAGCGGTGGCTATAAGAATGGTAAACGCCATGGTTTAGGGACATATATCTTCCCCAGTGGCATCAAATATGTGGGAACCTACAAGAATGGCAAGAGAGACGGCCGCGGGGTGTATATATTTACCAATGGCCAGGAACATCTTGTTGAATATAAAAATGGAGTATTACGTTAGTTGTAACTGTTCAGCAGCACCCCATTGTTGCCCATTTAGGATTTCTTGAACACCAAAGTATGCTTCGAAGTCCTAAATAAACAAACCTGGAGCACTGCTGAACAGTTACGCTCCGGGGGTGTCGTCACTTTCAGGCATCACGCTGAATAGTTACCGTTAGTTAATGGACTCGACAAAAATTCATCACTAACTAAAGATGGCTAAGTCAGCTAAGCGTAGACTGCGAGGCGTGATGGTTCGGCAGGGCTTCGGTCATACATGTGATCTGCCGAAGACTTTTCGTTTCATGACAAGCATGTTAACTACGACGCCATCTTAGTTAGAGAACAAAAAAACTAAGGGGTGGCAGAATCCAGAGAGATTCGCCACCCCTTAGTTTTGTCTGCTGCTGTAAAAAATCCCAGACTTAAGGTGCGGTAGCGGTAGCTACAGACCAGTTAGGATTGGTGTGGGTGCTGCCTTTCTCGTGACAGGTCAGACAGAAATTGGAATGATCGTTGGATTTCCACAGAAAACGCTCAGCACCAGCCGCATTCTGAGTGTTATGAACATCATGGCAGGATACACACTCAAACTGGGTCCCGCCATAGAGCAGATCTTTAATTTTAGTGGTGGAGGTCATCTGCTTCGTGACATTGGCAATTTCCATATCTGCATCCATGGCCTGATAATAATTAAAACCGATGGGATGATGATTGCTTAAATCACCACCTTTACCGATGGTATAGATATTGTCACCAGGGTGCAGGGTACCGCTGTTAATAAACTGATCAGCTTTACCTTGCTGGTCGGTCGAGAACCCTTGTGTATTAGAGTATGCGTTCAAAGCCACAGAGCCGTCATGACAGGACAGGCAGAGCAGAGAAACACCGCCGGGCTGGCCCATTGTCGCATTCAGGGCGTTACGGCCGGAGGTGGGACCATTACCGTTGTCATATGGTGTAAAGTTACCGGCGTTAGTCGTTACGGCATGGTTCCATAATGGACTGTAAGTCAGATTCGTATCTGTTTTGTGGGCATTATGGGGATGATGACAGAACACGCAAATCCGGCTCTGAGCATCACCATAGCCAGGAGCACTCAGGTCATGAGATGAACCAACAATACCCTCACCACCAGTAGTATTAGCCATAGCAGTACCACCTGACAGCGACAGAGCAAAAACACCAAGCCCCAGGGCCAATCCGATAAATAATGTTTTTTTCATTTTTTTCTCCTTGTAAAAATGATTGATAATCATGTCTAAATAAATCAAACCTAATCGCCTTGCAACCTTTTTTAATGCACCTGGCATGCCAAATGGTCTTTTTTTGTGATTTTTTAATGCGTTGAGATCGATGTTAGGTCACAATAACAAGGTGTTACGCTGTGCTGGGAGTTCTGCTGTTATCTAAGGCGCCTAATATGAATTTCCATTATAGGGCTAAAAAGTACTATTACCCGGAGCTATTTTCCCCCACCTTGGGCGAAAAGCCCCATCTTGATGTCTGTTGAGCGGCTTTGGCGCACCATTGCTGCCAGACCTGACGGCAGATATTCTCAAATTGACGACAAAAAGAAGCGCCCTGGCAGAGATCAGAGCTTAAAAGCCGGGAACGAAGCTCTTGCCGCAGTTTTTGCAGACGCCTTGTGTTCTGGGCCAGATTAAAAGATAGAGTGATGTATTCTTCACGATGGGCGGCGCAAAATTCCGCTCCGGCAATTCGGCCCATGATACTTGCCCCCACTCGGGCAGCATGGCGGTCGCCACGCATGGTAATAACGGGAACCCCCATCCACAGGGCCTCAAAAGTAGTTGTCGTCCCGTTGTACGGGATGGTATCCAAGGCGATATCCACCTGATTGTATACCAGGAGATGTTCGGAACGGCTCGGCGTATAGCCCCGGAGCAGAAGGCGGTCTGCCTGGATATTGTGAAGAGCGAAGAGCCGCCGCATACGTTCCCTGGCCTCTTGATGGTCAAAACCTACCCCTTTCAGTAATAATCGGGAGCCTGGGTTTTTTTTCAGGACGGCGGCCCAGAGCTCTATCAGCGGCGGTGAATTTTTGGCCGGATTGTTTAAAGAGCCGAAGGTTATATATTTATGCCGCAGGCAGGGCGGCTCTGCCGGGTATATGTCTAAAGACGGCGGTTCATAGCAGAGAAAGGCGGGCAGGCGGAGCAGTGTCTCGCTGTAAAAGGGGTCACTGTCGGCGGGCGGGTCTGTCTCATAATCGGTAATCCGATAGTGCATGGTGGGCAGGCCGGTGGTGTTGGGATAGCCCAGCCAGCTCATCTGCAGCGGTGCGGCCTGGCAGGCAAATATGTCTAAACGGCCGCCCGTCATATGACCGGTCAGGTCAATGAGAATATCTATGCGGTCATTCATTATAATCTGAACTGCCCGGCCGGTGTCAAAGGTGCTTATGTCACGCCAATAAGGGCTTAATGACTTGAGCTCGGCAGTAACTGAGTCAGGGTGACTGACATTAGCGTAACAAAAAAGGGTTATCTGTTGCGGGTCATAATTACGGAGCAGTGGGCGCAGAAAAAAGCTTACCGAATGATCCCGAAGATCAGAAGACACTATTCCCACCCGCAGGATACGTTCCGGAGCGGATGAGTTAGCGAAAATATACCGGCGGTGCTGCTCCCTGCCATGCTTCAGCCACCATTCCTTTGCCGCCTGAGCCTCCTCGGCCCGGTCAATCCCAGGTATATAGTTAAGGGCCGCGAGACAGGCGCTGCGCAGGGCGGGGTTGTCCGGGAACACCTCCGTGGCCTTTTTGAAACAAGTCAGTGCCTCGGTCATACGGCCCTGACTGTAAAGAATGGCGGCCATATTGTTCCAGGCCGCCAGGTTATGCTTATCTATGGCCAGCGTCCGCTGGTAAGATTTTAACGCCTCGTTGTCTTTGCCCTGTTGATGCAGAACATTGGCTATATTGTAATGGGCAACAGCCATTTCCGGCTGCTGTTCGACGGCCTTTTGATACCAGAGGGCAGCCTGCTCCCATTCACGCAGTTCGTCGTAAATAATCCCCAATTGGTTGTAAAGTGTAAAATCGTTGGGAGTTTTGCTTAATAATTTTTTATAGCACTGGGCGGCCTGTTTTAAGCGCCCGGCTTTGAGATGTCCTCTCGCCTGGGCATTTAACACCTGTGGTGAGGTTAGAGAGGTGGCTTTTTTTCTTTTTTTCATTTTTTTCAAGAGTTAAAACACGACATAAATAAAGCATGATTGTTTACTAACAAAACGGCTTTGCAAATGGCCGGGATTACGTTATACTTGCTAAATTTTTTATACTTTGCGCTTATTGGTACGTGCAGCGTACCCCTGTTTTTAATCCATTTAACTCATAGTTAAGGAGTTTAACCGATGCTTGGAAAGGATGCCCGTAATATGTTATTGGCCTTGTTTTTTCTCAGCTTTTTTGTTTTGTCCGGCTGCATGCCTTCGGCCACACCGCAGAAAAAACAGCCCCCTACCTTTTTTCCACCCGCCCCGTCTCTGCCGCGTTATCAATTCCTGCGTTCCTTTAACGGCTCTGCTGATTTTGCCAAAAAAGCCACCGGTCTGGCCGCCTTTATCGGGGTGCGGGGTCGTAAGGGTTTTGTCTTCAAAAAGCCTTACGGGGTAGCAATGCGGAATGGCATACTATATGTCTGTGACTCCATGAATACCGTTTTCACCTTTGATCTGGCCAAGCAGAAATTTGCTCCTCTTGCCGGGGCGCAGGGCATGGGAAAATTGGTAGAACCCCTGAATATAGCTCTTGATAAAGAGGGGAATAAATATGTTGTCGATCCCATTCGTTCCCAGGTTCTTAAATATGACAAGCACGACTTTTTTGTCAAGGGCTATTCCAATCCCGATGAATGGAAGCCGGTGGCCGTCGCGGTATATGGCAGTAATCTCTTTGTAGTTGACGGTACTCACAATAAAGGTCGGGTGCAGGTTTTTGATATAAAAACAGGCAGCGTGATTGACAGCATTGGCAATTCAGGAGAAGAAAATACCAAGTTACGTATCCCGGTGGATATTGCCTTTGACCAGCAGGGCTATATGTATGTTGTGGATATGGGGCGTTTTCAGGTTGTCAAATATGATCGTGACGGTCATTACCGGGGTTCTCTCGGAAGCGCCGGCAGCAGCTTTGGTCACTTTGGCCGTCCCAAGGGTATTGCTATTGATCATGACGGGCGGATATATGTGGCCGATGCCGCCTTTAACAATATTCAGGTGTTTGCCTCTAACGGTCAGGTGCTGACTGCTTTCGGCAGTCTGCCGTTAGACAAACCAGGCTCTATGAATTTGCCGGCCGGGGTGGCAATCGATTATGACAGTGTTGATTATTTCAAGCAATATGCCGCCCCTGGTTTCAAAATTCAATATCTGATTATTGTTGCCAATCAATTCCATCCGACCAGTGCCATCAATGTCTATGGCTTTGGCAGAATGACGGGTAAAATATATCCCTCTGATCAGGAATTACTGGATAAATATATGAGAGAGATGAGGCGTAAAGGCAAAGACCGGGCGGCGGAATAATTTTTCAGCAAAACAGTGACTCCTTTATGGTTCAGATACCTGGCCCTGGCATTATTGCTGCCCACGGCCACCGCTCGTGCCGAATGGCGGCAATTTGTGCCCACCCTCTGGTATTCCACCGGAGGCTTGAGCTATGATTATCGATTTATCTCCCATACTTCAAAAGATAAGAGCCAGAATAAAGAAACTCTGAGCCGTAATAAGGAAATCAGGGCTACCCTTGATTTTTCCAGCCTGGGCTATGTTTACAATCCTGACCTGCTGATTTTCACTTTGGCTCTTGCCGGTGAGACAGATCGTAATACCCACACAACCGATCAGGATGAAGGCTGGCGGGTAAATACAGGGGATGGGGTTGATTTTGATCTGGCAGGCCAAGTTTTAAGAAGGAAACATCTCAACCTGGATTTTCATCTTTCCGAAAGCCGTCCTTTTATTAACCCAGTTTATGGTGACAATAATTCCCGTGAGACGATCTTCCAGGGAGACAGTGCCCTTAATTATCGCCTGACTCCTCTCTCCGCCCGTCTGGGTTATACCCATTACAAGTCTACCTCAGAAGATAGCAGTGGTGTAGGCAGTACGGTCAAGCGCCAGTCGACGAATGATACCTTAAACATAAGCTCCTCCTACAGAGGTAAAGACTATTCCGTGAATGGTGCCGCCTCCCATCGGATTCAAAAAAATGACACCGATCAGAAGCCGGTATCTTCATTAACCGGAGCCAGCTCCAGCGTTAATGACTTTTTGCGGCTCTCGGGCACCCTGACCTATAAAAATTTTGATTTTTTAAGCTCCGGTAATTACACGGTCTCTCATACCGATGATGATTTAATCAGTGGTGAGACGCTGTCCAGAAATATCTCTGCTCACAAATCATTCATCCAGGACATAAAGATTCATCTGCCCTGGAATCTGAGTTCAAAGATAGAAATGAGCGTTGAT
>JAJRZN010000053.1 GCA_024275235.1 Deltaproteobacteria bacterium | reverse complement strand
GACTGCGAAAAGTTCGATATACAGCTAAGCGTAGACTGCGAGGCGTGGTGGTTCGGCAGGGCTTCGGCCATACATATGGTATGCCGAAGGTCTGCCGAAACGCCACAACACCGTAGATCGGACTTTTTACGACGCCATCAATGGTTGTTAGTTATCTTGCGCCAGACAGAATTCTTACGCCGATATATTGTTGAACAAATTGCAAATATTCTCTTCCGCCGTTTGTTCTTCGCTGAATTGAACGATAAATTGAGGCCACGACTTTTATACATTGTTCTTCAGGGATGGAAGATAAATCTTGCTTAATTATTGCAACCATTTCATTAAATTGTTCTTTTTCTTCTGCGGTACCAAAATTTAACTCCAAATCCTTAAAATAATATTTATCAAAAAACAGCTCTAACAACCTAATAGCAGTTTTATCATTAAACAGTTCCTTGTATTTCAGTTCTAAATCGCACAAAATTGATTCAATCGTATTTGAGATGTCCTGGAGTTCCATGGAATCAGACATTTGATTTATTTCGTAGAAGGGTACTTTTCGATAATTTCTGTTCTGACCTACATTTTTAAAAAATGAGCAACCTTCACATTCAGCAATATTCCGCGTTTGGCCGCAACAAAGGCTACATATAAAAGTCTCATTTATTTTGCACTTTCTCTTACCTTTTCTGGAGTTACAAATAGAACATTTTGCCATGATATTTCCCGTGCTGTTAATTTCCAGTTAACCGTTATATCGCCTACCTGCCGAACAAGTTATTATATACCCAACTTCTTCACTTGGTGCAACAACTTGATTTCACGCTGCTATTTGGCTTTTTATCAGCGGCTGTTGTTGACCGCACCGCAAAGACTTGAAGCAAAATATTTAAAACGACCAAGGGAAGACAAACTGCTCACTTGCTCATTGCCGGACAAACGCACCAACTCTCTTAATATAGCGAGTTAGCCAAAGTGGGGAATAAGCCATATAGATCGTCTCTGAAGATAAAAAAATTTAAGTTTGTTATTCAAAGTCCGATATGGTAATTAGACAATAGGGTAAAATAACATTATTGGTCATGGATTGGCCAGGGGCGAAGTTGGTAACGATGGAACGACATAATGTTTATGGGGGTGCTATATGAAAATAGGTGATTTTATACCCCAGATCAAAACAGATAACAAAATCAACAAGGCCAGAGGTGTCAAGGGAGCGGAGTCGTCCTCCGCCGCTTCTCAGGTTGGAGACCGGGTGGATATTTCCGCCAGTTCGCTTGATGTGCAAAAAATGAAAGGGATCATTCAAAATACCCCCGACCTGCGCATGGATAGAGTACAGGCTTTAAAAGAACAGATTGAGCGCGGCGACTATGAGGTTGATCCCTATCGGGTGGCCGACAAGATGCTCATGAATTTGCTTTCTGAAAGTGAAATTATAAAATAGTTCACGGTTCTTGCAGATCTATGGAAAAGGCGACGGATTTAATTCCGCCGCCTTTTTTTTATCCGGCTGTCGACGGGAACAGCGCCATAATCTCTTTCTCATTTGCTCCGCAAATCCCCCGCTCCGTAATCAGGCCGGATATCAGCCGGGCCGGAGTGACATCAAAGCCGTAATTTGCCCCCCTGGTATGGGGCGGAGCGATTGCCACCCTGGTTATGCCGCCGTCATCGAGGGCGCCGCTGACATATCTGATTTCCGCGTCGGAACGTTCCTCAATGGGGATTTCCGCCAGACCGTCACATATCTGCCAGTCAAAGGTGGAAGAGGGCAGAGCCACATAAAATGGCACTCCGTTGTCATGAGCCGCCAGGGCCTTCAAATAGGTGCCTATCTTATTTGCCACATCTCCGCAGCGTGTAGTACGGTCCGTGCCGACAATTACCATATCCACCATGCCGTGCTGCATAAGATGGCCGCCGGTATTATCGGCAATAAGGGTATGCGGCACGCCCTGCTGGCCCAACTCCCAGGCCGTAAGCCGGGAGCCCTGCAGCCAGGGACGGGTTTCATCCACCCAGACATGGAGATCAATTCCGGCCTGCTGGGCGGCATAGATGGGGGCCGTGGCCGAGCCATAATCAACAAAGGCCAGCCAGCCGGCGTTGCAATGGGTAAGAATATTCACCGGGCCCTGTTTCCGGCGGCTGATTTCTGTGATAATGCTTAGGCCGTGGGCTCCCAGACGGCGGCAATATTCCGCGTCCTCATCGGCTATTTTACGGGCTTCCGTCAGAGCCCGGCACTCTCTTGCCGCTGAAGTGGACTCCTCATTAATCTCCTGCCGCATCCGGTTTACGGCCCAGGCGAGATTCCGGGCCGTGGGCCGGGTGGCAATAAGGACTTCTGCCGCCCGGCGCAGATACTCCGGGTCGTCGGCCGGACTTTGCACCTGGGCCATATACATGCCAAATCCAGCCGCCGCCCCGATGAGACCAGCGCCCCTGACGTGCATCTCCCTGATGGCGGCGGCAAAGTCCTCAACCGTCCGTAGTTCTTCCACCACAAACTGATGGGGTAAAAGGCGCTGGTCAATAATTTTAACGATATGCGGATTATCCTCATCAAGCCAGATTGTACGGTATTGCTTACCATTAACCTTCATTTAAATTTACCATTGGTTTAATGTCATAATTGGTCTAAATTATTCTCTTTAGGTAAATAACTGGCGGTGACCCGGCCAGCTCGTTGAAGTTACTCCAATTCTCAAATAATTACTAAAGGTTTTATGGTGGAAAATATCACCCTGACGTTGGCGATTTTATTGGGTGGCGGCTTTTTAAGCGGCCGTCTCTGCCAGTTAATCCGTCTGCCTTCGGTTACCGGCTATATCTGTGTCGGCCTGCTGCTTGGGCCCTCCGGATTTAACCTGATCCCCGGGGCGGCAGTGGGTAATCAGCTGCAGCATTTTATCCAACTGGCCCTGATGATGATCTCTTTCGGGATTGGCGAGCATATGGAGATTGCCCGCCTCCGTTCAGCAGCCAGAAGTCTGGCTTTGATCGGCATCGCCGAGGCCTGCGGCGCCTTTTTAATGGTCAGCTCAGGCAGCCTTCTAATCATGAAACTCAGCGGCCTGACCGCCGTTATTCCTCATGCCCCGGCCGTGGCGTTGTTATTGGGTACGGTTTCCATTGCCACTGCCCCGGCCACCGTTATGCATGTTATTCGCGAAAACAAGGCGTCCGGCCCTCTGACCACTATGCTGCTGGCCGTCATCGCCTTAGATAACGGTCTGGCAATTATGGCCTTTGGAGTGGCCATGGCAATAGTTAATCACCTGAATGCCGCCGGCCAGGGCGGCATGCTGGCTATGATATCTGCCAGTATTCTGGAAATTGCCGGTTCGCTGGTTATCGGGGTTATTACCGGTCTCCTGCTGGACTTTATAAACAGCCATATGAGCAGAAAAAGTGATATGCTCACCGGCGGCCTGGCCATTCTTCTTCTCTGTGGTGAAGCGGCCCGCCTGTTGAACATGTCACCCCTCCTGGCCGGTATGGCGGCCGGTTCTACGGTGATTAACCGTGAACATCGAGATTCCCGCCTTTTCCGGGCTCTTAACGCCTTTGAGCCCCCCATCTATGTCCTTTTCTTTACCCTGGCCGGGGTACATCTCAACCTGGCGGCCCTAACCACAGCAGGATGGCTGGGGCTGACCTACTTTTTCTGCCGCACTATCGGCAAGATCGGCGGTGCCGGGGTCGGATCTCTACTCTCGTCAGCTCCGCTTCAGGTGAAGCGTTATCTCGGCCTGGCCCTTACCCCTCAAGCCGGGGTAGCCATCGGTCTTATTTTTCTCATTGGCAATAATCCGGCCAGCAGCGCTTATGCTGAATTCATCACCCAGGTTGTTCTGGCCGGGGTTCTGTTATCTGAAATTTCAGGCCCGATTTTTGCTAATCTGGCCCTTAAACTGGCGGATGAACTGCCGGTGGCGAACAAAAACCACCATACCGGGGCCTCGCTTTCCACCGTACCGGCCGGCGTTCCCCTTGTCCCCTGGACCTGGCCCCGGCTCAGTCATTTAGAACGTCCGGAGGGGGTAGTGCTGTTCGGAGTCAGCCATATTGCCACCGGTGCCGCTCTGGCCCGGATAGCGGCGATTATCGCCCATTTTCATCAGGCCTATCCCCTCATGCTCCGAGTGGTACCGCCTGCTTATCAACCCGATAAAAACAGACGGGCAGACGATCAGGCCCTGTTATCCGCGGTACAAAGCGAGGTGCAGGGGATGGGCTCCGAACTTTACACCATTGTCAAAGAGGAAAATGATGTGGCCGCCGGTATTCTGGATACTGCCCGGCAGTCCGGAGCCTGGGCCATTGTCATGGGCTGTTCACCCCTTCCGGTCTCCCAGAAAATTTGTGGTAAAATAATTGAGAACGCCCCCTGTCCCACCCTGATTATTAAATTCGGCGGGGTTTTTCATACCGAACGTATTTTGGTGCCGATTATTTCCCTGACGGGCTTAGATGAAATAAGAATTCCCCTGCGGGCCATGGCCGCGGTGGGCCGCCACAAAATCACCCTTTTACTTTTAATGTCTTCTTCTGATTCAGATAAGGATATTAAACGGGCGGCCAGAGGCCTGGAGGACTGGGCGGCGGCAGAGGGGCTGTCGGCAGTTACCAACTGTCAGGTACTGGCTACTGAGGCCCGCAAGGATACTGTCCTGGCAGAGGCCGCCAGCCACGATCTGCTGATCATGGCCGCCCCGCCGCCCCAGGCCCTGGCCCAACGGCTGATGTTTGGTTCGCTATATGCCGCAATCGCTCAAGGCTGCGAAAAAACGATGATAACCGTTTACCCGGCCTCAAATCTTTAGATTCTGCCCAAAACATTTGCAGGGGCAATCCCGGGTACCCAGGAACAGGGTAACCACAAGGGATTGCCTGCCCCTACGGGGTGGAATACAAAATACACCACAAACAATAAAGGAAAGGCATGGACATAGCCCGCGTAATCACTACTCTTCGTGAAGAAATAAAATCATATCAGGTACCGGTGGTGGATCTCATTGCCGCTCAGACCGCCGACCCCTTCAAGGTCTTGACCGCTACCATTCTCTCCGCCCGCACCAAAGATGAGACTACGGCGCAGGCCGCGAGGCGTCTCTTTGCCAGGGCTCCGGATATGGCCGGTCTCGCCTCATTGAGTGAAGACGAGATCAGGAAGTTAATCTATCCAGTGGGATTTTACCGGGCCAAGGCCGGTTATCTCCATAAATTACCAGACGCTCTTCAAAGTCTTAACCAGGGCCGGGTTCCGGCTGATATCGACTCTCTTGTCAAGCTCCCCGGTGTTGGCAGAAAAACCGCCAATCTGGTACGGGCCGTGGCCTTTGGCAAGCCCGCCATCTGCGTGGATACCCATGTGCATCGTATTATGAATATCTGGGGCTATGTCAAGACCTCAACCCCCCTGCAGACCGAAATGGCTCTGCGGAATAAGCTGCCTCAAAAGTACTGGCTGGAAATAAATTCTCTTCTCGTGGCCTTTGGTCAGGGAACCTGCAAACCGGTGGCCCCACACTGTGACCGTTGTATCATCCGGTCTTATTGTCCGCGGCTTGGAGTAAAAGCACGCAAAATACCTTCAACCGCCAGGGACAGGAGGCTCGACGGCCTTAACCTGATCTCCTGGAATGTAAATGGGATTCGGGCTCTCGAAAAAAAGGGTTTTGTGGATATTGTCACGAGCCTGGCCCCGGATATCCTGGCAGTCCAGGAGACCAAGGCTCAGCCGGAGCAGTTATCCGCCGCCCTGCATAATATCGAGGGTTATAAATCCTATTGGCATTCTGCCCGGCGTAAGGGGTATTCCGGGGTGGCGGTATACAGTAAAATAGAGCCGCGGGCGGTTATCTACGGTCTGGGAGAAGACGAATTTGATGCCGAGGGCCGGGTTATAACCCTGGAATATGAAAATTTTTTCCTGGTTAACGCCTATTTCCCCAACGCCCAGCATGAATTAAAGAGAATGGATTATAAACTGGCCTTTAACTCCGCCATTCATAAATTCGCCAATTCTCTAAGCCAAAAAAAATCAGTCGTAATCTGCGGTGATTTCAATGTGGCACATAAGGCCATTGACCTCAAGAATCCTCAGGCAAACGAGATGAACCCCGGTTATTCAGCCGAGGAACGGGCCTGGATGGACAGCTTTATAGACGATGGTTATATTGATACCTTTCGTAAATTCAATCAGGAACCGGATAACTACAGTTGGTGGAGCTACCGCTTTAATGCCAGAGCGAGGAATATCGGCTGGCGGATTGATTATTTCTGTGTCGATGCCAAAAGCGATAAACGGCTGTTGGAGGCGGCGATATTAAATGAGATCATGGGTTCTGATCATTGCCCGGTGAGTCTGCGTTTCAGCCGATAACTGCTTCAACCGCGGCCCATTATTCTACAAATTCGAAGTTACCCTCAAGAAATCTCCCGGCATAAAGTTCAACATCACTCTCGTCACGAAGTACCGCGTCCATCTGCCTGGCATAGGCGATGAGTCTGCCGACCATGGTAAGGGTCTCGATTATCTCCTCCTGGGCGACATGGGAGAGCCGGGCGATGAGCAGATCGCCTTTTATATTTATATTGAAACCGAATTCAACCAGAATTTTATCAATCAGTTTAATTCTTCTGGAGCGTTTGACAATATCGGTGGCACCGCCCACAAAACGAAAATATATATGATTATTGGCCGCCTTCTCACTGCAGTAACTGTCAACAAGGTTAAAATGATAGCCTAAGCTCATATGCAGGTTGATATACTCTTTGGAGATTACGGCAATATTGTTTTCCGCGAAACCCGAGGCCCCGGAAGCCAGGACTGAAAAGCGGCCGACGCTGCCCATGAAATCTTTAACGTTCAAGGCCACCGCCTGCGTGTTCCAGGCCCCTTTCCAGGTCATCCCCTTAAGCAGGGCCTTGAAGGGCAAAGAGGCTATATCATCGGCGGTAAGAGGGGGCTTAATCTTAGCGGGCAGCCCGCCGCCGATATCAAGCACGTGAATACCGGCCGGCACATCAAGATCTAAGCGGAGAAGAGATGGTTTACCAAAGAGACCATTCTGAGAAATAGCAATAAGTTCCTGAACTGATTTCTCATGGATAAAACGCAATATATCATGCAGAGTCCGGCATTTAGCCGGGGTGAATTCATCGGCCAGGGGGTTTACCAGATTAAGCGGCGCGATATGGCGGAGAATATATTTTTGCCGTCTGTACTCATAGAGCTCCTCCATTTTGCGGATATGCTGCTGCTTGCTCTTGAGGATACTGTTATCAAGACCGTTGACAATAGTGATCTCGCCAGACTCATCAGCCTTTAGAGTAATTTCACCGCCGTGCTGTAAAATCTTAGTCGCGTCCCCGGTGTTGACGATGGTGGGAATGCCGAATTCCCGGCAGACCGAAGCCATATGGCTGGTAACAGAACCGGTATCAGTAATAATTGCGGCGACAAAGGGCATTATCCGAATAAAATGCGGTGAATCACTGTGAGCTACCAGAATAGCCCCTTTGGGGAAGTCGTTGAGTTCATCAATACGGTGCAGGACATAGACATTGCCGGCCGCGATACCTTTTTGTACCACAATTCCCGGTTTTTTGAACAGGAAGGGGCGATGGGCGGAATCAGCGTCCCGGGCATAGCGGGGCAGGTCTGCTTTAACCTGAGGGCTGACGATTTTCAACGGCCTGGACTGCAGCAAAAAGATGGAACCAGCGGCGTCCAGAGCCCATTCAATATCCTGCGGTGTCCGGAAATATTTTTCGATATCAGAGGCCTTGGCGGCCAGTTCAAGAACAAGGGCGGGGGAAAGACATGGGAGATTTTTTTTATCATCCGGGGTGGGGATCTCTCGTATTCTGCCCGGCTGGGCACTGTCGAGAACGTTCATATACTCCTTACTTCCCACCTTGGATTCCCTGATCCGCAGGGACTTGCCGCGCTCCACCACATAGTTGTCAACCTCAATGGTGCCATCCACAACCGAGGTACCAAGCCCCCAGGTAGCGTTGATTAAAATTTCATCAACATTGCCATTCACCGGATTTGCCGTATAAATCACCCCGCTGGCCACGGGGTCAATCTGTAGAACACAGCCAATTGCCATGCGCAGACTGCCAAAGGCATAATCCAGCCGTGCCTGATAGGCCAGGGCGTTGGCGTCAAAAAGGCTGGCATAAACCTTTTTACAGGCCCTGATAACATCCTGCTTCACTATTGGCACATTTAATATCGTTTCAAACTGACCGGCAAAGGAAAACAGATCATCTTCCTCTTCGGCACTGCTTCGCACTGCCAAAGTGGCTTTGGAACCATGCCGGGACTGCATGGTTTGTAAAATATTATCGAGCTGCTCTTCGAGATGCGGCGGAAAACTGCCCGCCATAATCGCATCCTGCACGGCCTCCGCGTTCGGCTGCCGGGCCTCGTCACCCTGGGCGGGCAGCATGATTTCTTTAAGCCCGTTATATTGCAGAAATTCATCATAGGCCCTGGTGGTCAAGACGAAGGTATCTGGAATATTCAGACGCAGATTATTTTTGAGTTCGGAGAGATGAAAGCTTTTACCCCCAACCTCACGAGCCCTGAACCATTGGACATCATCAAGAAAAAGGATACTGTCATCGCCCGCGGTTCCCTCTCCATAAATCATTTCTGAAATCAGCGAATCAATATGGGCGAAAGCTGGTTCAATGGCGTAGTTATCTCTTGTCAACCGGTTAAAGAGATCAATTGATGTCCGCAGGGTATCGGCAAGTTCAGGATAAATTCTTTTGATGTAATTAATATCAAAGATATAGCTGCCATCAAGCTTCTGGCCCATATCCGTGATGAGCTCCAAGGCGTGGTTATTGCTTTCGAGTACCTTCTTAAAATACCGGTAAATCTCACCAAGGGGCCGTTTTTTGGCAAAACGATTACGCAGCCACTTCGTTGTTGAGTCGCCCAAAGTTTTAATAATTGATGATGCGTTATCAGGAGTGGTCATAGGCGGCGCTCTATTGTTTGTGGCGGGTCAAGGCAGAGCCCTGCGGATGGACTCTTTCAAATCTTTAATCTTGATAGGTTTGGGGAAAAAGTCGTGGACATCCTCGCGCAAGGCCTCAATCGCCACATCAAGGTTGGCAAAGGCCGTGATCATGATAACCGCGGTTTTGGGGTAGAGCTGCTTGACGGTACGCAAGACCTCAAGGCCGTCAATACCCTTCATTTTAAAATCGGTCACCACCATATCGAATTTCTTTTCTTTAAGCCGTTCTAAGGCCGCGGCACCGTTTAAAAAGCTCTCAACCTCATATCCCTCTTCCTGCTCAAGGGATAATTTCATCATATCACAAACAATTTTTTCATCATCGATAATAAGAATATTATATTTACTCATTGTCTTCTTCCTTATATTTTTTGCTGGTCGGCATAATAATTGTGAATGTCGTCCCCTGCCCGACTGTACTTTTTACCTTTATTCTACCCTTGTGCTTTTTGACAATACCGTAACTTACCCAAAGACCCAGTCCGGTACCGCTGTCTTCCTTGGTGCTGAAAAACGGATCAAAGATATGATCCAGAAACTCCGGCGCAATTCCATTTCCGGTATCGGATATACTTATCTCGACGGCGTCTTTGTCCTTTATAAAACTGGTTTTAACAGTAAGTTCACCGCCGGAGCTCATAGCCTGAGTGGCATTAATCATCATGTTAACCAATACCTGTTGAAACTGGTGTTCATCAATATATATATTCGGCAGACTGTCCGCCAGCTGGAGACGAGTCTGCACATTCGCCACCGTCATTACATTTTGTACCAGCTCAAGCGAATGCATAAAGACCTCATTCAGATCTTTTTCTGCCAGTTTCGGTTCCTTGGGCTTGGAAAATTCCAGCAGATTTTTGATGATTTTCTGCAGACGCTCAACCTGCTCCTCAACCTGCGCCATAAAGTCTATGTGCTGCTCTTTATCCAGTTTATCGTAAACCTCATTATAGGTCTGGGCGATTATAGCAATATTGTTTAAAGGATTATTGAGTTCATGTGCTACCCCCGCCACCAGTACCCCGATGGAGGCCAGCCGCCTCGACTGCACAATAGCCTTTTCGCGCTTACTCAACTCCTCGGCCATGGAGTTAATGGCGATAATCACCGCCCCCATTTCATTGGCCGGCGGCTTGGTCTTTATTTTCTGGAAGTTACCCTTGGAAATCCTTTTGGTGAGAGCTACAATCCGGTGCAGGGGCTGGCGAATACTCCGGACGATAAAGAGGCTGAAAATAAAGGCAAAAATCATGATAATCCATAATGAATGCCTCATAACCATACTGGTTTTAGTAATGATATCCCAGACATGCTGACGTTCCAGGGCCGTAACATTTTCAGAGTAACTCTTCAGTTTTTGGCCGACCAGCCGAATTTCCCTCTTTGTCCAGGCATCATTTTTATTATTTTTAATACCCAGGGCAACCATCCTGGAGTAATCCCGCAGCAGCTTCTGCATATGCAAAAACTTCTCTTCACCCACCGCCTTTATAATATCGGCCCGCATCTCGTTTAAGGTAATGCTTGTTTCAGCGGCTTTTTCCTGAATTTCTAAAAGTCCGCCCTTGTCATTATATAAAAAATAATTTTTCTCAAGCAGCCGCATCTCGAGAAATGAGGCGTTTAGTTTGTCGGCGATTATGGTAAATTTGAATTTTGTCGAAATCTGATTAAAACTGAAAATCGCGAACATCCCGATTACGACAATCAGACCAAGATTTACAAAGGTGGTGAGATAGATTTTTTTTGAAATTTTCATGGACTCTTTTTGGCTTGAAGTCGAAAACGAGTTCCTAATTTGGAAAAATCCGCCTGTTGACGATAGGCGGGGATGTACCACAAAATTCCGTCAATAGCCAACAGCAGGCCGATGAGAATAAGGGTGCCATAGAAAATTATGTCCATCCCGATACCAAAATAGATAATCAGGCCGATACCTATACTCATAAAGGAAATACCGGTACGCGTAAAAGAGAGACCGGTACGGGCCCGGGCGTAAATGGTACGATTACAGGCGGCGATAGTGCGCTGGGCCGCCAGAACATTACGTTCCCGTACCAGATGAGTACGTTCCCGGCTGGCCGGGGCGGGGTAATAGTAGATGGTACAGAATTCGGCCAGGAAATCGCTTAAACGGCCAAGCATTGTAGGCCTGGTGCTGGTTTTGAGCTGAGGACCGTCGACAAAATGAAAGTTTTCCAGAAACAGTAGAGCGGCACTGGTAACTTCCATCAAGGTCAAGCCCCCCGGCGGCTTAAGCCGGGACCAGTGAACCTGGAGGTAGGCGGGCAGGCCGATGATGGTCAGAATAGAGGCGATAAGCATAATGCTGCCTGACAGGCCGATGGGCGAAGCTTCCTGATGGATGCGGGAATAGGCAAAAGTTATGGTAACCAGCGCCAGTCCGGCCCGGGTAAGCGCCAGAGCGGTTCTGGTTCTGGCCATATCAGTCCGGTAACAGGCCAGCAGCGTCCGCCACTGGGCCATGGTATTACGCCAGAAGGCATTGTCAGTACGTTCGGTGCCGATGAGTTCACCAGGTTTGGCATTAAGAAAGTCATCGGTGAACCAGACGATATCATCCGGCAGACAGACCTGAAATATGTAAGGCCCGGAACCAAGATATGCCCCCACCTGGGCGGGCAGTTCGGGGGCCGCCGGGTTGGTGCAGGCTATAACAATGGAGCCGTCTTTCTCCTTAATAACAGGAAACCAGCCCTCGGCCCGGAGTTTATCCGTTGTAATGCCGGTTGTCAGCAGCTCCGGCGGTATGGGCAGCCGCTCATCATATTCAATAGACGGGCATTTATAATAATCGGCCAGGGCCTGCAGAAGAACCGCACGTGACAGGCCGTATTCCCGCATCAATACCTGAGTCAGAGGCAGGTTGTTCGCGGCCGCGGTTTGAGTAGCAGCCTCAAAGGAATCTGACGAAAGAGAGCCGGAGGAAACGAGAAGACTGAATGGACTTGATTTCTGCGGGTTATTTGCTTTCACGATCGAATATTGCTTTTTTCCAGGTTCGGCAGGGTACGCCGTAATTGGGGATAGTTATTTCTATATCCGCGTTACAGTAAGGGAACTGCTGCCTTAGTTTTTCCGCCGGCAGGGCGCATAACAGACCTTCAGCAATAAGTGCCAGCCCCCCCATCATCATGGATATTTCGTAAACATACCAGTAAATATTAGTTTTATGAAAATAAACAGCAAAGACCAGGCCGATAAAAAAGAGGGTCAGGCCGGTACGAATATAAGAATAACCCGTGCGGATGCCACAGGCCATAACCGTGCGCAGGCGGGCCATAAAGTTCCGGCGGTCAGCGAGAACCGTTCTTTCGAGGGCCAGGCCGGTGGTTGCCCATATACCGGCCGCCGCCCCCTTATGCACCGGCAGGGGAGTCATTTTAATTAAAGAATCGGAAAGCTGACGGTGCGGGAAAAAGAAATCCCATATATTTTCTTTGGCATTCATTCGCTTAACCGAATTGAAGCCGACCTTGGCGGTTTGATGGCCCCGGGAATACCAGTAGAGTCCTTCAGCAATCATAATGAGGCCTAAGCCAACCAGGGAGAAATCTAAAATACGCCATAACCCGGCGTTATAGGCGCGGATCAGACCTAATCCCAGGCCCAGAAAGGCCCCGCCGGTACGAACAAAGGCCAACCAGGTTCTGACGTTGGCCACCCAGGTTCTTAAGCAGGCCATGGTTGTCCGTTCTTCGGCATAATCAGTCCGGTCACTGGCCAGAAAGCGGCGCCGCATAACCGGCGACAGGCTGGACCAGTCAGCCCTGAGCTCCGCCGCGCCCGCTACTTCCGGGGTGCGGCTGAAAATTGGGTAATCCTCCTCATTCTCTACCTTGAGTACCGAGGTGCCCCCGGTGGGAGTTGTGGAGGCGTAAGGGGGTAAAACAATGTTTATCTTTCTGGCCGGCAGGTACTTCAACATATTAACCACGACCATATATATTCCCAGGCATAGCAAGGGTAATTCTACTACCAGGGCGCCAAAGGTTCTGGTTCCCATAACCGGCGGAAAGGTGCGGATGAAAAGCAGGGCAATGGCAATAAAAGAAAAACCGGTGCGCACCAGAGCCAGGTTGGTTCGGCTTTTGGCCATCAATGTCCGGTAAAGGGAAAGGAGGGAGCGGCGGCCGGCCAGGTGAGTCCGCACCCTTGCCAGCGGGGTGCGGCCGGCGCATGGCGGAAAACCTGGATTAATATCCTGATTATGCTCTACAATCCTACGCAGATCAGCGGGAGTAGTAACAATAAACTCAACCTCATCAACCTGCAGACTGTTTTTGATCTCCGCGATTAATTCTTTGGGTGGCCGACAGATGATAACTGTGGCTTTCTGATCGGTAACCTCTTTGGGAAACCAGCCATGCTTTTTGAGATCTTCCATATCCATCCACCGTAATAAATCCGGCGGGCCGGTTATGCCTTCACTAAACAGCACCCAGGGGCAGTTGTACTCAGCTGCCAGGCTGGCCAGGTTATTGAGCCCCTGCCCTTGCCCTGTCAAAATATCTTTTTCTTTTACGCTCATGAAAAATAACGGTATATAATTACTAAAAAATAGTAAATTTTAAAAAATTTGATTTTGAACGTGGTTAGAAATAAATACGCACAAAAATGTCAAGAAATTTTTTTACTATAAGCTATTCGTACCGGTGAAGCAATAAAATAAAAAGATGAATCTGCCGACAGAGGCCTTCGTGGGCAAGAGATAATGGATAAAAATATGGAAAATGTACTACTCCACAGCTTAACAGTATTTATGGGTTTTTTCGCCATTATGAACCCCATTGCCAATGTGCCGATTTTTCTTGGCCTGACCAGCGGTGATGATAAACTGACAACTAAGACCGTGGCCTTACAGTCACTGGCCCTGGCGTTTTTGGTAATTGTTGTGTTCTCCATTGCCGGCAAGGTGATCTTCGAGCTTTTTGGTATCACTCTGCCCGCCTTTCGGATTACCGGCGGTCTGCTGGTCTTTCTTATCGGCTTTCATATGCTGCAGGGTAAACAGTCAAGCATTCATCATCCCAATGACAAGGATAAACAAAAATGCCGCGAGGCGGCACTAAGCGTCGCTATCTCTCCCCTGGCCATGCCGATACTGGCAGGCCCAGGTACTATCGCCACGGCAATGAACTTTTCCGCCGGAGGCGGGCTGACCGGAATGGTGGTAACCATCGTTTCTTTTGCTGTTCTTTGTCTCATCACCTACGTGTTTTTTGTCTTTGGTGAAAAGTTTGTTACCTTCATTGGGGTTGGAGCCTTAGGAGTAATAACGCGCATGATGGGCTTGATTCTGGCGGTAATCGGGACACAGATGGTGATTGAAGGATTACATGGGGCTTTTAAACTTGCGGGGTAGCGGTACGACTACGAACGTAAGCGTTTCAGGGCCGCCTTTTCTATAGCCTTGGTGATTTCACTGAGTTTGAATGGTTTGGCCAGGAAATCGGAGGCCCCTTTCGCAAAAGATTCTCTTGCTGTTTCCCGGGTGGCAAAACCGGTAATAACAATTACTCTGGTCCGTGGTGACCGTTCTTTGACCTTAGTTAAAAATTCCATCCCATCCAGGCCTTCCATCTTTAAATCAGTAATCACAATATCAAAATCCCTTTCCCCGGTTCTTTGCAGGGCGTCTATGCTGGCCGTGAAGGTCTCCACCTCATACCCCTTTTTCTCCAAGGATGGTTTAAGGCGTTTGCTGACTATCGGTTCATCATCCAGAATCAAGATACTGATTTTACCTTCATCGCTCATGAACAGCTCTCCACAATGGCATTTATCTGGTAACCGGGCGGGCAGGGACGCTAAGCGCCCCTGCCCCTGTTCAGCTCCGAGGTTTTCGTCACTTTCAGGTATCACGCTGAATAGTTACGAAGGTTAATAGACAGGTGAGTGCGGAATTCGCAGTAGAGATGTGTAGTAAGTTGTTACAATGAGGCGGACTCAGCCGCAGATTCCGAGTTCCGGAAAATAAATCCGCGGCCCGAAATCTGCTGTGAGGTGTAGTCACCATGGCCTGGTTAATGCGCGCCGCCTTTACCCCTGAAGATAACCCCCATGAGCAACCCGGCGGCGATGGCAACCAATACTGCCATAATACCGTGTGTTAAGGGTTTACCGAAGGCCAGCTTGCTTAACTGAGCCGGAAAGCCGATGAGCTTCACCTTAAGTTCCTTTGAGATGACCTTTGTCAGCTTACCATCTTGCACGATGCCGAGATCAATCTTGTAAATCCCTTGTTTCATTCTGGGCGGGATAGCAACTTTCACCTTAAATATCTTGGCGCCGTTAATAACGGCACCGTACTTTACGGTCTCGTCGTTAATGGTGTACAGGGCGTATTTCTTCTTCAGCTTGATAAACTCGCCGACAATAAAGTCCTTGTCTTCGCTGGCCGGGCTTACGGTGATTCGATCTTTCAGAGCTGGAATACTGAGCCGTCTGGCCGGAGAATTATCCAGATCCGTAATTTCCCTGGGTGTATACACCATATAGACGTTGGGAGCGTTCTCAAGGGTAACGTCGCCGGTATTCATCCATAAAAAACCGCCGACCTTGCCCTTCTTCTTCAGATGCAGTTCTTCTCCGGCACCGCTGACCCGGACTACGGCTTCGGCATTGGCCGGGATCCGGCCTTTGACCATTACTGAGGTGCCATTGTAAAAGGCACTTATCTCAACGGCAGCAGGTGTTATTGTCATGTCGACATCTGCCGCGAGGCCAACCTGGGCCATGCCTAAAAAGGCCAGAAAACTAATACTTAACAGAGTTATTATCTTTTTCATTATCAATGTCCTCCCTTTAAAGCGACGAGAATATCCGGCGTTATCAGGAGTCCGGCCAACATTTTTACGCAGACAAGAAGAACCAGTGACGCTAATAGAATTTTTAATTGATCACCTTTTAATTTTTTCCCCACCGCGGTACCAAACTGGGCGCCGATGGTGGAACCGGCCAGCAGCAGAAGGGCCAGAACAAAATCAACCGTATGGTTACTGTATGATTGCATAATGGTAACATTTACACAGGTGAAGAGAATCTGGAACAGGCTGGTACCAACTACGACATGCATGGGCATCCGCAGTAAATAGACCATTACCGGTACCATGATGAAACCGCCGCCAACCCCCATAATAGCGGCCAGGACACCCACCAGGGTGCCGAAAACAAGAGGCAGCAGGATGGAAATCTCCGAGCCTGATTTTTCAAATTTTGTCTGCCAGGGAAGCATTTTGAGCAGCCGGGCATAGGTGGATTCCTTTTTGGGAGCTGCCGCTGCCGTCTCCCGGGACGGTGAAGTTTCAGGCTCCTGCTTTAAACCCTGCAGGCTTTCCCAGAACATATAAGATCCAACCCCGCCCAGCATAAGAACATAGGTAATGTTAATCAGAAAATCGGCATTACCCATGGCACGCAGCACCTTGATTACCTGAACGCCCCCGGTGCCGCCGATTACTCCGCCGACGAGAAGTAACAATCCCATCTTGACGTCAACATTCCCCAGCCGCCAATGGGCCAGGGTGCCGGAGGTGGATGCCCCGACGATCTGGTTGGAATCCGAGGCAGCCGCCACGGTGGGGGGGATACCAATCATTATCAGCAATGGGGTCATCAAAAATCCGCCTCCAACCCCAAAGATCCCTGACAGCAGGCCGACAACGCCGCCCAGGCCAAAGATGGTAATAACATTTACGCTGTTTCCCGCAATGGGAAGATACATGTGCCACATTATTTTTTAATCTCCTTTTTGATTAAATTTGCATGAGCCCAATTACTCAAAACCAAATAAAATTATATTCCCTTCTGCCTGCCGCCTGTTTCTGCCCTGTCTACTGACAGGGCAGAAACAGGCGGCAGGCTGGAAACGCCTCTCCCCATATCCCAACTTTCCTAATCATATCCCGTATACAGCTTTTGCAAATCAGGCATGACGCTTCTCCTCAAATTATTTAATCTCGGCGCAATATGGAGTAAATAACGCGACATAGCGGCTGCGGTCGTTGCTTATGGACATTTTGACCTAACCCTTTGCACAATGGATGCCAGGAGGATAAAAACATTGAGCATTATTGAATTTATTAATTATATGTACGATAATTCAAGGAATTAAGCATGAAAAAAACAGAAAACAGACAGATAAAAGACAACTACTCAACAATTGAACAAATAACTAATTGTAATAACAGCCTTTTGGTGCGATACGCCGGTGTTTAGCAATGGAATATGGCCGCGATAGAGCGCGATTAGGGGTGGTAAAATTGAAACAGTAACAACCAGTGTTTCAAAAAGAAACAAAGGTGTCTATTGGCAGGGATACTCAGTAATACAAAGGCATGGCGGCCTTTTTGCTTAGCTATGTGTTTCAAAATGGATTATTCGTCCGGCAGGCGCAGTTTGTATTTTTTTATGCGCCGCCAGAGGGTGGTACGGGGCAGTTTCAATATGCTGCTGGCCAGATTTTTATTATAAGATGTCTGCTTTAGGACGCTGGAGATGTGCTGCTTTTCCATTTCATCCAGGGATATCAGAGGAGTAGTGTCTGCCGGGTTGGACGTATTTGTCTTGCGCAGCCTGGCGGGCAGATCACGAATCAGGATCTCACTGCTGTCCGCCAGAGCCACGGCGCGCTGAATTATATTTTCTAATTCCCGGACGTTGCCGGGGAAATCATAATTATTAAGCAGCTCCTGGGCCTGGGGCGAAAAACCTTTAATCTTTTTATTAAAGGCCAGGTTGAATTTATCAATAAAATGGGCGCTCAAGAGCGGGATATCCTCCCGCCTTTCAGTGAGGCTCGGCAGGCGCATACTCACGACATTAAGCCGGTAGAAGAGGTCTTCCCGGAAGGAACCCCGCTCAACGGCTGTTCTCAAATCAATATTAGTGGCAGCGATTATTCTGATATCGAGATCAATGGGACTGGTACCGCCCACCCTTAAAATCTGGCGTTCCTGCAGGACGTGCAGGAGTTTAACCTGCATGGATAGAGGCATTTCACCTATTTCATCAAGCAGGACGGTACCGCCCGCCGCGGTCTCGAAGAGGCCGACCTTGGTGTCTACGGCTCCGGTGAAGGCCCCTTTCTCATGGCCGAATAATTCGTTACAGATTAATTCCTCTGCAAAGCCGCCACAGTTAAAATATATAAAAGGCTTATCTTTTCGAGGACTTAATGAGTGAATGGCCCTGGCCACCATCTGCTTGCCGGTGCCGGTTTTGGCCTGCAGCAGGACATTGCAATTAACTTTTGCCACCTTCTTTATCATGGCGAAAATATCCCGCATGACCTCGCTGGCCCCCACAAAACCGGAGATGGGATCATCGCCGCCCATGGCCAGCTTTAAGCGCCGGTTTTCCGCCCGGAGTGTAATCTTTTCACGAGCGTGCTGGGCCACTAAGCGGATATCGTGGCGTTTACAGGGCTTGGTGATATAGTGAAAGGCCCCCTTCTCGGTGGCGTCTAAAGCGGTTTCTATCGAGGCGTGGCCGGTTATGATGACGGCCTCGGTGTCCTCGTTCAGTTGTTTGACGAGGTTAAGAATGGTCAAGCCGTCTATATCCGGCAGCTGTAAATCTATAAAGACAATCTGAAAGGGCTCCTGTTTCATGCGGCTTAAAAAGGGCTGACCGGCGGTGAAGAGCTCGACGGCAAAGCCCTCCTGCTCAAGAACCCTTTTAACGAGATGTCCAGCGGTTTTTTCGTCATCAATAACAGCAACCCGCATGCTCATTTTATTGATTTCCTCTGGTCTGCGGCGGCAAGTGGTAAATAAACGGAAAAGGTGGTGCCGACATTTATTTTACTCTTAACTTTAATATAGCCGCCATGTTTTTTGATGATACCATAAACAATGGACAGGCCGAGACCCGTACCCTTGCCAACCTCCTTGGTGGTATAGAAGGGAGCGAAAATATGTTCTATGTGTTCCGAGGCGATACCACTGCCGGTATCGCCGACATTGACCTGAATATAGCCTGCCGGCTCCTCCACGGCCTTTAAATGGATCAGGCCGCCATCCGGCATTACCTGGATGGAATTCAGAAATAGATTTAGAAAAACCTGCTGCAGCTGCTGAAGATCGCCGCTGATTTCCGGCAGATCGGCCGGGATATAATTTTCAACCCAGATGGAATTAATTTTCAGCTGATTGGCAATAAGATCAATGGTGGGATCAATAACCTCCCTGATATTAAGGGTGGCGGTTTCAGGGGCCTTATCCCTGGAAAAATCCAGCAGGTTTTTGACAATCTTGCCGGCCCGCTCCGTTTGAATCATAATATCGGTGAGAATCTCCTTAGATTCCTCGGCACTAAGGGTATGATATTCCTCTAACAGGGTATCGGCAGAGAGCGAAATATTATTAAGGGGGTTGTTTAATTCGTGGGCAACGCCGGAGGAAAAGGTGCCGATTGCGGCTAATTTACGGGAACGAATCAGCTGGTTCTGCTTGGCGTTCAGCTCAGCGGCCATTTTGTTAAAGGCCAGAAGCAGTTCAGACACCTCATCGTTTTCGCCTTTGGGGTCGGGAATCGGAGTGAAGTTGTCATTTGCCAGGTCATGGATGGCCTTCTGTAAAAAGGACATACGTTGCAGAATATTGTTAACCCGCATCATAAAAAGCGGCAGAATGACCAGAAAGAAGAGGCCGGTAACTGTTATATAACTATAAAAAATTAATTTTAACTCATGTCTGATCCGGGGGTGCTGAATGGAGAGCAGCTGATCGGTAAAGTCTGTCAGGATTTTACCCTGCTGCCGGGCTGAGCGCTGATCCACCGGGGTTCCAGGAGTGGTTCGCTGAAATATCGCCTTGTATGAACGCAAGGTGTTTTTAAATTTCTCTAAATTCTCCTGACCAGCAATTCGAACAAGGTTGGGGCCGGACTCATGAACATCCTTTTCCACCTTCTTAAGATAGAAGATGATTTTTTTTAGATTATCACCTCCGGCATGCAGCAGAAAGTTTTTTTCATAACGCCGCATCTCCAGGACATTATCAAAGAGGGCGTGGACATTTTCCAGATTGGTCATTTTTTTCTCAAAGGACAGCATCTGCCATGAATAGGCGATAATCATCAGAGTGACAATCGCGAAGCTCAGGCAATACAGGCGGATCAGGCGATATCTTATGGTATGTCTGGATTGAGGCATTAAGGATAAAACCGTTTATTTTTTTGAGCAGTAACCACTGCAAACTGTTCCAGAGAAATCAGGTATGACCATAAATATAAACCTAAAGGCTGTTGAAAGGCAAGTGAAGGCAGGAGCGGTCTGGATATTCTCCAGAGACTTAATTCCATAACCATGTTAAGACAGGTGATAATAATACCTTTGTCCACTCTTTACGCATGAAAAACGAAACAGGTCAAAAAACAACTGGTTTTCGGCATTATCAAGCCCTGTCCCGACTCCACAAAACCCTGCTCTGGATTATTATATCTTTGCTGGTTTACACCCTGACCGGCTTTTTCGCCATCCCGCCGCTGGCAAAATCTATTTTACAGAAAAAAATTACACAAGGCCTGGGCCGGGCGTGTTCCATCGGCAGCATAGAATTTAATCCATTTACCCTGCAAACGGTAATTGAGGACTTTTCTCTAAGGCAAAAGGGCAGAGGGGAAAAAGAATTTATCAGATTTAAACGGCTGGCCGTTAATTTTGAAACTGCCTCTATCTGGAAAAGGGCCTTAATCATCAAATCAATCGCGCTTTCCGCCCCGGTTATCTCCTGCCGCCGCAATAATGATTTGACATACAGCTTTTCCGATCTGCTGCCGGATGGCTCTGCGCCCGCGAAAAAAGCTCAGACGTCCCGGCCCTTTCTGTTTTCAATCAACAATATTCAGATCAGCCGCGGGACCATATATTTTAATGATCTTCCCAAACATAAATCACACAAAATAACCAGACTTATGCTGGCAATTCCCCAGGTTTCCAATCTGCCTTACCGGATTGCCGGCTATATCCAGCCGAACTTTGCCGCCACCATTAATGGGACAAAATTTACCGTTAACGGGGTCACCAAACCTTTTGCTTCATCTAAGGAGACAAACATTGAAATCGGTATCAAGGGTATTAACATCCCGGCATATCTGGGCTATATAACCAATCCTACCCAGATCAGGCTGGCCTCAGCCCTCCTCGACATCAAGGGCCGTCTGACCTATAACAATAAAAATAATAAAAATTCGGCTTTGCCCAGGCTTTCATTCAGCGGCATTCTGAACTTAAGGCGAATTATTATAACAGATAAAAACAAAACGCCTTATCTCAAAATTCCTCAGATATCCATACAAACCGGGCCCTCAAATCTTCTGGCAAAAGAAATAAATATTGTCAAATGCACCATTG
Organism: Deltaproteobacteria bacterium; assembly: GCA_024275235.1. Taxonomy (GTDB): domain Bacteria; phylum Desulfobacterota; class Desulfobulbia; order Desulfobulbales; family VMSU01; genus JAADIV01. The sequence continues at coordinate 37,691 of JAJRZN010000053.1, read as the reverse complement.
ATAAACCACAGTTTACCCTGCGCCGTTTTAAGGATGGCAAAATTGCGCCACTGTATTTTGCAGAGTCGGACAAGACCACACCCGCAAATGCCGGGCCGCGTGTTCCCCCTCGGAAATCAGCCCTTCATTTAAGCGTAAAAAACTTTGCCCTCCACGGGGGCGTGATTCGCTTTACCGATGAGACAGCCTCACCCTTTATGACTCTGGTTAAGCCCTTTGAGCTGAGCCTTAAAGATTTCAGTACCATTCCCGGCCATAAAGCGGCCGTCACAATCTCCGCGGAAACCGAATCCGCCGAACAAATTACCGCCCATGGCAATATCAGCCTCTACCCCGTGCGGGTCAATGCGAATATCTCATTAAGAGATATAAAGCTTGCCAAATACGAGCCCTACAGCCAACAGTTTATCCGCCCTAAACTTACAGAGGGCAGTTTGGACGTCTCTGCCAACACCAGCTTTTCAGCAGACGATCAAGGAAACAACCAGACAAGGCTGACGGATATTAATGTCGAATTAAGGCATCTGCGCCTGCGGGATAAACATGGCGCGCTGCTCCGGCTGCCTGACCTCAGAATCAGTAAATGCTCCGTAGGACTTGAAGACAGGGAGGCTCACATCGGTGAAATCAAGGCCCGGAATTTGATTTTACATATCTTTAAAGAGAAAAACGGCGGGCTGAATATTACCCGGTTAATCAAACCTGCCATTCCGGCGGCTGAATCAAAAAAAACAGCCATACAAAAACCGGCTTCTGACCCAAAAAACAGCACCCCAGGAAAGCCCTGGCGAATATCGCTCAACAAAGCGGCTTTAAGCAACGCGGCGCTTTCCTTCACCGATGACAGTCTTAAACGTCCGGCCACCATGACGGCCGACAAAATTTCGCTGACCCTCTCTGACCTGGCCGCCATATCTCAAAAGGCGAAGCTGCTTGTCAGTATGCGGCTTAACAAGAGCGGCCGGCTGCGGGCTTCCGGCAGCGTGGCCCTGAAGCCGCTGGCCCTCTCCCTTAACCTCACACTTAGCAAGCTGAGTCTTACCCCCCTGCAGCCCTATGTAAACAGGCGCTTAAACCTGATTGTCACCAATGGTGAGCTGAATATTAAAGGTCATTTATCCGTGAAGCGGAAGGGCGGCAAAATGCCGGCAGCCTTTACCGGCGCCTGGAATATCGCCAATTTCGCAACCATTGACACTGCTCATGGCAATGACCTGATAAAATGGTCTGCCCTTGATTTGGCAGGATTTAAATACCGAAGCGAACCGCCGGCCTTAAACATTAATACCATCACTATTAAAAATTTATTCAGCCGGATTGAGCGTGAACCCAACGGCAGGCTTAATTTTTCTTCCCTGCTGGTCAAAAGCAGGGGCAAGCCCGCAAAACCCGGCGGCCCGCCAGCTGAACTTCCGGCCCTCAAAATTGGCAGGATCATCTTGAACAAGGCCGCCCTTGAATTTTTCGACTTCGATATAAAGCCCTCATATAACGCCGTTATCGATGACATTTCCGGCACCGTCAACGGCCTGTCTTCAGATCCTGGCTCCACGGCCGCGCTAAAAATATCCGGCAAGATAAATCAGCACTCGCCAATAGATATCAGCGGCCGGATCAACCCCTTCAAAAAACCGCTTTACGCCAGCTTAAATCTTAATTTTCATGATATTGACCTAAGCCCGGCCTCACCATATACCGGGAAGAGTATCGGTTACACAACTAAAAAAGGCAAGTTGACCCTGAACCTGCATTATCTGATTGATAACCGGAAAATCAAGGCAGATAACAAAATTTTCCTCGATCAATTCACCCTTGGCAGGAAGGTTGACAGCCCCGATGCGGTTAATCTGCCGATTCACCTGGCCCTGACCCTCTTAAGAAATCGTCAGGGTGAAATCAATCTTAATATCCCGGTTGAGGGTAATTTAAATGACCCTGAATTCAGCGTCAGCGGGGTGGTGATGAAGGTTATTTTCAACATCATTACCAAGGCGGTTACCTCACCCTTTGCTCTTCTTGGGGCTCTGATCCCGAACGGAGAAGATCTGAAATATATTTCTTTCCGCCCCGGCAGGGCGGAGCTGTCAGCCGCCGCCAACAAAAAACTGGCGGCAATAGCCAGGGTACTTTATGAACGTCCCGGCCTGCAGATGGATGTTGTCGGCATGGCGGCAGAGGTTCAGGACAGTAAAGAGTTAAGGGATATAGCATTTGTCCGTTTACTTAAACTTGAGAAGGCCCGCCGGGAAAAAACAGCGCCGATTAAGGGGCAGCCTGCCCGGCTCGAGAAAGTCAGCATGGGCCCGGATGAATATCCAGAATATCTGAAAATGGCCTACGAGTCACTGCAGGAGCGCCTTCACCCGCGCAGCAAAGGAGAAAAGGCCTGGGGATTAATCAGGGGTATATTCTCTAAAAAACCTAAAATCACTTCCGGGGAGATGGCCAGGATCATTCGGGCCAATATCACGATAAACGATAGCGACCTGCGCCTTCTGGCCCACAAACGAGCGGAGAAGGTGGTTAATTATCTGGTGAATAAAGAAGGGGTAAAGCCTGATCGTCTCTTTATTATTGAACCGCGATTGCCGCTCAGCGGTGACAAAAACAAGACCAGCGGTATGCGGGTAGGGCTGGTTATTAAGTAGGGGGGGGCTACGGGACGTCGTGGTTGATAGTTAAAAATTTATCAGGCGGACGCGCATCACATCGGGGTTATTCTCTATAGCCTGGATCACTTCAGGCGCGGGGCGTGTTTCAATATCTATGATGTTGTAACCTATACGGCCGTTACTTTGATTATTATAACTGGCGATATTGATATCGGAACTGCCAAGTATCTGTGAGGCAAAACCAATCATTCCCGGAATATCGTTGTTAATCATAATCAGGCGGCAGGCTGTATTGTGACGGATGATGGCCTCGGCGGCCGGGAAATTGACGCTGTGACTGATGGTACCGTACTCCAGATAGTTTTTGAGAGAACTGACCGCCATTTTAGCGCATTGTTCTTCGGATTCACCGGTACTGGCCCCGAGATGAGGGGTAGTGATTACCCGCTGGTGACGGAGTAAAGACCGGCTCGGGAAGTCGTTTATATAGATACCAAGCTGACCACTGTCCAGGGCGGCAAGTACAGCTCCTTCGTCCACCACCGGGCCGCGGGCGTAATTCAACAGGGCGGTACCCGGCTTCAGACGCTTGATGAAATCGGGGTTTATCAGGCCGCGGGTCTTGTCGTTCAAGGGGAGATGGAGGCTGATGATGTCAGCACTTTCCTGTAATTCAGTCAGGGAACGGGACAGAATAACCTCTGGGGAGAGAAGATGGATATTTTTCAGAGCCGGATTGGGATCAAAGCCGATAACCCGCATGCGGCGGAAGGCCCCGCCGTTAGCCACTTTAATGCCGATCTGCCCCAGACCTATAACTCCCAGGGTTTTACCGGCCAGTTCAAACCCCTTGAAATTTGCCTTTTCGGCCTCGGTGCGGGCCTTGATCTTCTCATCATTTAAGGCACTCAACTGGCGGCAGAAATCATGGGCCTGGTGGAGGTTGCGGGCCCAGACCCCAAGCATCATAAAGACCAGTTCCGCCACGGCATTGGCGTTAGCTCCCGGGGTATTAAAAACGCAGATCCCGGCCTTGGTGGCCTCGGTAACGGTGATATTGTTTACTCCGGCTCCAGCTCTGGCCACGGCCAGGAGGCCGGGATATTTACCGGTATTTACTGAGGAACTGCGAACGATAATTGCCTGTGGATGATCAACCTTCGGCCCCGCTTTATAATCTGGGCCCAGCAGGGCCAGGCCCTCGGCGGCAATATTGTTTAAGGTCTTTATCCGCACGGCTGGTTTACAGGCTGCAGACTTGTGAGCGACCGGCGGCCTTGGCCTGATACAGGGCCTCATCGGCCAGCTGCAGCCATTTCTCCTGGCTCTGGCCGGACTCTAATTCGGCCAGACCAATACTGATTCCCAATTTACTACTGCCAAGAGCGGGTAAATCAACCTGCTCAATGGCCTGGCACAGGCGGTTAGCCAGGAATTGGGCCTCAGCTAACTTAGTTTCCGGCAGGATTATGACAAACTCATCACCGCCGATGCGGGCCAGGATATCACAGCTTCTCACCATACCTTCCATAATTCTGGCCATTTTTTGTAAAACCATATCGCCCACGGCATGACCATGGGTGTCATTTATCTCCTTAAATTTATCCAGATCGAGACAGGCCAGGGTAACTGGATGACCATGACGGTGGGACTGGGCCATGATGGAGGTAATCCGCTCCTCAAAGACCCGGCGGTTAAGCAGTCCGGTCAAGGCATCGTGACTGGCCTGCTCATAGAGGTCTTCATATTCCAGGGCCCGCTGCAGGGGCTCACTTAAAATCTCCAGACCTTTATTAATTAAGCCCTCCTCATATTGGCTGATTTTTTTATCCTTCTTAAGCACCAGCAGAATACCGCTGGCCTTGAATTTATCAAGGCTCCAGCGGTGGAGATGAAAATTGCCATGCAGGCCGCAATAAGAATCTTCAATATTGGTCTGCAACTTAAGGGATTCTTTGGCGATTTCTATGATCTGGCGACGGTCAGGCCCATGGCAGGAACAGAGCATATGAATCCGGTTACGTTCCTGGTTCTCATAAGCCATCAGTTCATGATTTACCAGAGGGGTCAACCAGACGGAAAAAGCCTCCAGCATGGTAGGCAGATCAACGGCCCCGGACAGCCTGGCGTGAAGATCATTCACCAGACCTAACCATTCTGACTGCCGTCGATAATGCTCCAACTCAACCACCAGGCTGTTTAGATTTATTTCCTGACTCGGATTATCGTAAGTCATTGTCCCAAGCATCACTGTTCATCTCCTTGTAAAACCGAACCGTTAAAGCTCTTGCGGCGCAACGGCTTTTAACATTCTAACAATAATTATCGGCATCTTTGCTTTATTACTTAATGCTATTATCGTGCCAAACAGAAAAAACGATGGGGAGACCACAGGCAAAGGCAATAAGGGGTGAAAAATAAGGGGAAAAACAAAGATTGGTCTTGGGATGGGAAAAATCAGCCGGGCAGAAATTGCCCGGCTGATGGGATTACATAAGGAGAAAAATTACTCTTTGTCAAAAAATTGACAACTGCTATTAATAACGGAGGCCGACACGCTCCTTAACAATATCCAGGGTGGCAACGGCCTGTTCTCTGGCCTTGGCGGCCCCTTGACGCAGTATCTCTTTAACCTGGCCGGGATCAGCGCTCAGTTCTGCCCGGCGGGCCCGCGGTTCACGAAAAAACTCCCAGAGGATATCCACCAGCTCCAGCTTAATGTAGCCATAGGCAGCTCCACCGTTGAGATAAAGATCTCTGACCTCAGACAAACGTTCAGCGGGGGCAAAGAGCTTGAATATATTATAGAGATTGCACCGGTCGGGGTTCTTGGGTTCTTCCACCGGGGTAGAGTCGGTTTTGATGGCCATTACCGATTTCTTTAAGGATTTGGCATCCTGAAAGATATTAATGGTGTTGCCGTAAGATTTGGACATCTTCTGACCGTCTATACCAGGGACAGTGGCAACATTATCATCAATCACCGCCTCCGGCAGCACAAAGGTCTCGCCAAAGGCATTATTGAACTTGACGGCAATATCGCGGGCCACCTCAAGATGCTGTTTTTGATCCTTGCCCACCGGCACCTTATCGGCCTGGTAGATGAGAATATCGGCCGCCATGAGAACTGGATAGGCAAAGAGACCGTGACTGGCAGCAATTCCTTTCGCGACTTTATCTTTATAGGAGTGACAACGTTCCAGCAGACCCATGGGGGTGATGGTGGATAATATCCAGCTCAGCTCCGTCACCTCCGGTACATCGCTCTGCACCCAGAATACGCAGCGTTCGGGGTTGAGCCCCAGAGCCATGAAGTCCATGGCGGCGTTCAGGGTCTGCCGCTTCAGACCTTCGGGGTCGTGAACCGTGGTCAGGGCATGAAGGTTAACGATAAAGGCGTAGAGTTCACCTTTATCCATATGATTAATCATGGGCAGCATCATACCAAAGTAATTACCGATATGAAGCTGCCCTGAGGGCTGAATGCCGGATAATATTTTCATGGATAAAACTTATTTTACCTCTTCAAAGTCGGCATCAACCACGTCATCATCGTCTTTTTTACCGGCTCCGGCATCGGCTCCAGGCCCTGCTCCGGCCTCGGGGCCGGAACCCGGCTGATCCTTGGTGGCCTGTGAGTACATAATCTCAGCCAGCTTGTGAGAGGCCTGGGTCAGAGCCTCGGTATCGTTCTTGATGGCCTGGGCGTCATCGCCTTCCATGGTCTTTTTGAGCTTGGCACTGGCATCTTCCACCTTTTTCTTGGTATCAGCATCTACCTTGTCACCAACCTCCTTCAGACTCTTTTCGGTGGCGTAGATGATGGAATCGGCCTGATTCTTGGCCTCAATGAGCTCTTTACGTTTTTTATCCTCATCGGCATGAGCATCGGCATCACGCTTCATTTTCTCAATTTCATCCTCGGAGAGACCGCTGGAGGCGGTAATCCGGATGGACTGCTCCTTGCCGGTTCCCATATCCTTGGCCGAAACGTGCAGAATACCGTTGGCATCAAGATCAAAGGTAACCTCAATCTGCGGCACACCCCGCGGAGCAGGCGGCAGATCGGTGAGCTCAAAACGGCCGATTGTCTTGTTGTCGGCTGCCATTTCCCGTTCACCCTGCAGGACATGGATGGAGACGGCTGGCTGGTTGTCGGCGGCAGTGGAGAATATCTGACTTTTCTTGGTGGGGATGGTGGTGTTTTTCTCAATCAGCTTGGTGGTAACACCGCCCAGGGTCTCAATACCGAGAGAGAGGGGGGTAACATCTAAAAGCAGAACATCCTTGACATCACCCTTCAATACCCCGCCCTGAATAGCGGCGCCAATGGCTACTACCTCATCAGGATTAACCCCCTTATGGGGCTCCTTACCAAAAATCTCCTGCACCTTTTTCTGTACCAGGGGCATTCTGCTCATACCGCCCACCAGGATTACCTCGTCAATGTCAGAGGCATTAAGACCGGCATCCTTTAAGGCTGTCTGGCAGGGAGTCAAGGTGCGATCAACAAGATCTCCCACCAGATCCTCAAGTTTGGCGCGGCTTAACTTTATGTTTAAATGCTTCGGGCCGCTGGCGTCAGCGGTAATAAAGGGTAGATTGATGTCCGTCTCCATGGTGGTGGATAATTCTTTCTTGGCCTTTTCCGCCTCTTCCTTTAAGCGCTGGAGGGCCATGTTATCCTGACGGAGATCAATGCCGTTTTCCCGTTTGAACTCATCGGCCAGCCAGTTAACAATCCGCAGGTCAAAATCCTCACCACCGAGAAAGGTGTCACCATTGGTTGATTTAACCTCGAAGACCCCATCGCCAATTTCCAGGATGGATATATCAAAGGTACCGCCGCCAAGATCGAATACGGCAATTTTTTCCTCGTTCTTTTTATCCAGACCATAGGCCAGAGCCGCGGCGGTAGGCTCGTTAATGATCCTCTGCACCTCTAAGCCGGCAATCTTGCCGGCATCCTTGGTGGCCTGACGCTGGCTGTCGTTGAAATAGGCCGGGACGGTGATTACGGCATCGGTAACCGGCTCACCGAGATATTCTTCAGCGGTTTGTTTCATCTTGGTGAGGATCATCGCCGAAATCTCAGCCGGGCCGTAAGTCTTGCCGTCAATCTCAACCATGGGCCGGTTGTCCTTGCTTTTGACGATCTTAAAGGGGCTGACCTCCAGGCTCTTGGTGACTTCAGGATCGGTAAATTTGCGGCCGATGAGGCGCTTAATGGCAAACAGGGTCTTGGTGGGGTTGGTAACCGCCTGACGTTTGGCTACCTGACCGGTTAAACGCTCACCGTTATCGCTGAAGGCAACAATGGAGGGGGTCGTTCTATTGCCCTCGGCGTTGGTGATAACCTGCGGATCGCCGCCTTCCATAATGGCTACGCAGGAGTTGGTGGTTCCTAAATCTATACCTATAATCTTTCCCATGATAATTCTCCTTATTCTGATTTCCGTGAGCTGACATTTCACCAGCCGGGAACTTTATTTATAACTGTTCGGACAGGGGCTGATTAAACGGCCCCTGTAACTATTCCGCCCCCTTGGACACTACAACCTTGGCGGCCCGCAGCAGACGATCCTTGTAACGATACCCCTTCTCAAATTCCCGGATAACATGCTGGGCCGGAACCTCGGAACTGGCCTCCATGACCATGGCCTCATGAATGTTGGGATCAAAGGGCTGTTCCGTGCTTGAAATTGGTTCAACACCCAATTTATTCAGCATGGTTGTCAGGCCCTTCAAGGTCAACTCTATCCCTTCGATCATGGTGGCGGGATTTTTGGAATCATGATGATCCAGAGCCCGTTCCAGATTATCAATGGTGGGCAGTAATTGTTTGAGAATATCCTCGGCGGCGTATTTCAGGGCGTTGTCGTATTCTTTAGCCTGCCGTTTCTTATAATTCTCAAATTCAGCGGCGAGACGCAGAAGTTTGTCGCGGCACTCTTTATTTTCGTCCTTGAGAATTGTCAGCTGATTTAAATCATGATCTATATCTTCCGCTTCATCAACTCCATCCTGGGCCGGCACAGGGTTATGATCCGTTTCAACCGTACCGGCCGCCTGATTCCGCTTCTCATCTGGACTGTTATCCATCTGGGTATTTTCTTCCTGCCTTGTCACTAATTACTCCTTTTTCTGGATTAATTTTGAGAAAAAATTCATAGCAAGAAAGCTGAACATGCCTGAAAATCCTTGTTAATTAAAACAGTTCCGGGTTTTATGTTTCCTCTTACCGATAATTGAAAGCAACAATAAGTATGCTGTTTGTCCTTGTCAAGTAAGTGAATTGTAAAATTGATTTTGGCAAAAATGTTTAATTAAGGTATTAAATACCGTATAAAAGATGGTGCCGAGCAGTTACAGTTACGAGTTGAGGGTAATTTGCGGCCCTCGCTGAATAGTTACAAAGATAATAAGTTTGATGGTCAGAGGGAGATTAATATGAAAAAGCTGGTTTTTATATTGCTTATATTTTGTCTCGGGACTGCCGGCGGGGTTAAGGCCCGGATGCGTAGTGTTTATAAGATAAGAGCCGGGGTACCGCCTTACGAAATCATCAAAAAGATGCTGATCGGAAATAACCAGGCTTTAAAGCATGGAATTAAGCTCTATGAGCCGGGAACCCGCCCCGATATAACCTGGCTCACTGATCCCGATGCCCAGATTGTTCCCAGTCTGATTAATTCAGGGGAAGGCGGCATATATACAATACGGAATTTTGGCAGTCAGTTGGAACTCTCAGCCGGAGCGGTTGATTATGGCGTGCGGCATCTTTTAACTCCGGTACTGTTAATCACCGTGGATTCCGGGAATAAGGCTGTACGGCTCTTTATGGAGGGCTATGGTGATTTACCCGGTGCCCTGCGTCGTGACCTTGACCATCTCCACCTGGCTCTTTCTCATGTTAATTATAAAAAATTATCCTTCAAAGAGCGTCTGCGGAAAAACGTCGAGGCCGATGTCGATTATCAAACCGACCTCGCCGTGGTTCGCTACCATGATCGGGTACGCAGCGGCCGCCTGGTGGTACTGGGTACAATACTGGATTTTGATAATATTTATAAGCATGGCTCCGGTCGTCTGATAATAATCAATATTAACGGCGAACGTTCTCCGGCTAAACTGCGGAAGATGCCCCTGCTCAGTACCATTGGCCGGGAATTTGCTAATCTCTGCGTGGGGCGTTGAACTTGCAGAATAATACTGTGAGGCGTGAGGCCTGGTTGACCATTATTGTACCGGTCTACAATGAAGAGGAAAGTCTGGGGCATTTTCGGGAGGAGATGGATGCCTTTTTAAATAATAGTGGCCGGGCCGGAATCAGTGTCCTCTTTGTTAATGACGGTTCAACGGACAACAGTCAGGCTTTGATCGAGGCCATTTGCCGGACTGACAGGCGTTATGGGTTTATCCATCTAACCCAAAACCGCGGTTTAAGTACGGCGGTAAAGGCTGGTATTGACAATTGCCGTTCCACTCTTATTGGTTATATAGATTCCGATCTTCAGACCAGCCCGGCAGATTTCACCACTTTTTTTGAATTTTTCCCGGACTACGATATGGTAAACGGTATTCGAGCCAGGAGACAGGATAACTTCGTCAAGAGAATGTCTTCCAAATTCGCCAACAGCTTCCGGCGCTTGATGATTAACGATCACATAGCTGATACCTGCTGCCCGTTAAAAATCATGAAAGCTGATTACGCCCGCCGGATTCCCTTTTTCAAGGGCACCCACCGCTTTCTGCCTGCCCTGATACAACTCCAGGGGGGGCGGGTCAAACAGGTGGCGGTGGCTCATTTCCCTCGTTACGCGGGCACTGCCAAGTACAATCTCTGGAATCGTCTACTGGGCCCTTTCTTTGATACCCTGGCCTTTATCTGGATGCGGAAACGCTATATTAATTATAAGGTCGCCAGTCGTTCTGAGCCAAAAACTGCTGACTGAAATCGACAGCATCAGGCCCCTCTCAGCTTTATTAATGCTCTCCACACATCTATCTAACAACGCATGAATCAATATTTTGTTTATAGCGTCGGCTTTCTGGCTCAACTCTTATTTTCGGCCCGGCTTCTGGTGCAATGGCTCTTCTCCGAGCGGGCCGGCCGGGTTGTATCGCCGCTTCTCTTCTGGCAATTGAGCATTGTGGCCTCCTTTATCCTCATGGTATACGGTATTCTGCGCCGGGATCTGGCCATTATTGCCGGTCAATCCATCACCTATGGTGTTTATATCCGCAATCTCCATTACCAGGGCAGCTGGCAGAAAATGCCGGTATTGTTCCGCGTAGTGGGCTGGCTGTTCCCCCTCACCGCCCTCCTCTGGCTGATGCTGGGAGATAGCTACAGCTTTAATAATATGCTGTTTAACAAACAGATTCCCTTAAAACTCATGCTCTGGGGGCTGGCCGGTCAGTTTGTCTTTACCGGACGTTTTATCTATCAATGGCTCTATATCGAACGGATAAAAAAGTCAGTCTTTCCTCTGGGCTTCTGGGTTATAAGCCTCTTTGGCTCACTTATGGTAATCAGTTACGCGATTTTCAGACGTGATCCGGTATTGTTCGTCGGTCAGGCCTTCGGTATGGTTATCTATGGCCGCAATCTGCGCCTCTATTATCGCCAGGACAGGGTAGTAAAAGAGGCCTGATTATAGATAGAGGAGGGCGGCCCGGTATACCTCTTCGGCCTTTATATCCTTCATGCAGCTACTGGTGGGGCATTCTTTTTTGAAGCAGGGGCTGCAGGAGGGGGCGGTTCTGATAATGGTATGCTGACCACCATGGGGGCCGGTGCGCCAGGGGGCGGTGGGGCCAAAGAGGGCCACTACCGGAACTCCGGCGGCGGCAGCGATATGCATGGGCCCGGTATCCGTGCTGATGACCACGGCGGCTCCGGCAAAAACGGCGGCCAACTGGCGCAAATTGGTTTTACCAGCCAGATTGAGGGCTCTGGTCTGAGATTTACGAATTATGGCCGCAATCTCATCCCGGTCAGCCGGACTGCCGGTGAAGGCAATTCGCGCCCCCTTTGTTGCCAGAAGACGGCTGAGGGCCGCAAAACTCTCCGGCGGCCAATGCTTGGTGGGCCAGGTGGTCATGGGGTTTAGAACGACCAGAGGCCGAGTGTGATCTGCCCCGGCCCGGCGAAGAATATCAGCCGCTTCCTTACGGCTTTGCGGGGCAATGGGCAGCTCGCAGGCCGTCTGACCGGTTTTAATCCCGATGGCATTAAGCAGATGCAATTCCCGCTCCACGGCGTGGATATCCATGGATACAGGCGCTATTTTTTCGTTTAAAAACAGGTAGCTGCCTTCACTATGCTCCATACCCCGCCCAAAGCCCACCTTTCTCCGGGCCCGGCAGAGAGCGATGAAAATACTGCTCTTTAAGAGTCCCTGAAAATCAAGCAGAAGATCATATTTAACGGCTCTAAGCTCTCTTGTAAAACGCCATATTTCTCTAATGGTGGGAAAAATTTTACCGGCCTTTAACTGCCGCAACCAGCGCTTACGCGGCGAGATGAGCAGACGGTCGATGTCGGGATGCCCCACCAGAATATCCGCCGCCTCTTCCTCCACCAGCCAGCTGATGACAGCCCTGGGAAATTGCCCCCGCAGGGCCTTTAAAGCCGGCAGACTGTGAGTAACATCACCAATGGCGCTGGTTTTAACTATAATAATATTCACAAAAGACAGCTAATTTGTTTGTAACTTCAGTATGATACCAAAAAGGTGGATCAGGAGTATAAAACCGGAACCTACCCCCTGTCCCCTGATTACTTATTCCTGATTAGAGTACCGCCTCATTCTCCTCCGGGGTATATTCAGGCACCATCTCCAGCAGAATTTTTTTAATCCCCCCGGCATCATGGTGACGGGCGCAGTCTTTCAGTTTTTCGAGGAGCGGCCGGAGCTCGGCTAACTGGATGCCGTTACCACGCAAGACCATAATCTTTTCATGCCGGGTGGCGACAATTCCCTCACCTTCGGTAATCAACTCCTCATAGAGCTTTTCCCCGGGGCGCAGGCCGGTATATTTAATCTCAATTTCAGTATCCGGTTCTTTGCCGCACAGCCTTATGAGATCACGGGCCATCTGGGCGATCAAAACCGGCGAACCCATCTTGAGGATGAATATTTCCCCACCCTCACCCATGGCCGCGGCCTGGAGAATAAGCTGGGCCGCCTCATCAATGGACATGAAATAGCGGTTAATCTCCGGATGAGTTACGGTCACCGGGCCGCCCATCTCAATCTGGCGCTTAAAAAGAGGAATTACCGAGCCGGAGGAACCCAGGACATTACCAAAACGTACCGCCATAAAGCGGGTTTTTCCCCTCTCCTTGTTGGCTATGCAGTAGGCCTGCATAATCCGTTCACAGAGCCGTTTAGTGGCTCCCATGACATTAGTGGGGCGTACCGCCTTATCGGTGGAAACCACAATAAAACGCTCCACCCCGTACCGGCAGGCGGCCCGCATCAGACGCCGGGAGGCAAAGACATTATTAAAAACCCCCTCCCAGGGATTTTTCTCCACCATTGGTACATGTTTATAGGCCGCGGCATGGATAACTATCTGAGGATGATAACGTTTAAATATACTGTCAAGCAGTTCCCTGTCCTGCACCTTGCCTAAGATGGTCACATAATCGGCAAAACCATGCTCATGCAACAACTCCATCTCTATCTGATAGAGATTCTGCTCGCCAGCATCAAGCAGGATTAAACAACCAGGGGCAAAACGCAGTAATTGGCGGCAGAGTTCTGAGCCAATTGAACCACCGGCTCCTGTAACAAGAATACTTTTACCCTGGAAAGTTTCCTCTATCTGCCTCTGGTCAAGGCGCACCTGAGGGCGGCCCAGGAGGTCGCGGTAAGCGACATCCCTGATCCCCCGGATGGATATTTTGTTATTAATAATCTCGCCGAGACTGGGCAGGGTTTTATAGGGTACCGAGCCGGTTCGGCAGAGATCAACTATACGCTGCATCTGATCACGACTGGCCGAAGGAATAGCAATTAACACTTCCTGACTCTTGGTCTTAATAATGGTCTCGTGCAGTTCAGAGATGGGAGCCAACACCGTAATACCGTGAATCCGGTTACCTATCTTGACGGGCATATCATCAAGAAAACCAACTACGAGATAAGGCAGGTGGGGGTTGTCTCTGATTTCACGCACCATCTTTTCGGCCGCGTCTCCGGCCCCGATAATCAACAGCCGCTTTTTTTGAGACAGGCGGGCGGCCCGGTCAAGGGCGAAAAAACTGCCGCCGGAGCGTTGATAATAAAGCCGGAGAGCAAGACGAAAACCGCCGATAAAGAGCAGGGTAAGGATACCGTCAAGGATGAAGACGGAACGTGAGAACCCCTCTAAGCGGTTGACCACCGCCAGAACAGCGAGGGCGGTAATGGTGGTATGACTACGGCCTTGATAACCTTTAAGAGATCATTAATGCCGGTATAACGCCACATGCCGCGATAAAGACCCAGCATAGAGAAGACGATAATTTTAAAGAGCAGCAGCAAAGGCAGAACAAGAAGTATATTGTGCCATTCGGAAGCGCTGAGCTGAGCAAAACGTATCCAGTAGGCCAGGATATGAGCGCAACTTAACAGCAGGCAGTCTGTACCGATAATAAGCCAGAAGTTTAATTTTTTAAACTGATTGTACATTTACTGCCAGCTGCCAATATCGGCGTTCTCACCTTCACCGCCGCTGGTGCCGTCGGCCCCATAAGAGGTTATATCAACTTCACCATGTTCGCCGGGATTCTGATAGTGATACTTATTGCCCCAGGGGTCTTTGGGCAGGCCCTTGGCTAAATAGGGGCCATGCCATTTATCATTGCCGGTATTGCGCACCAGGGCCTCCAACCCCTCCTGTGAAGAGGGATAACGCCCGACATCAAGACGGTATGAATCCAGGGCGGTCATTAACATTTCAATCTGGGTCTGGGCTGTTTTCTGTTTAGCCATTCCCAGCTTACTGAACATCTTGGGGCCGACAAGAGAGGCTAACAGGCCAAGAATGACCATGACAATCAATAATTCAATCAGGGAAAAACCACTTTGGCGGCCGCCGGCCGATTCCCGCAGAGCCGGGAGATGGATTCTTGATTTCATGCTGCACCTCTTAATAATTTTCACGTTTGCCAGCAATATTCAACTCAACTGACGATGTTAAAATACATTATTTTACCGGTAAAACAAACCACTTAAACTCTCAATCAATTATTTTATCGAAGACCTCTATATTTACGTACCGCCCGATTATGTTCCTTGAGGGTAGTGGAAAAATAATGATGACCGTTATGGCGGGAAACAAAATAATAATAATTACCAATGGCTGGGCGCATAACCGCCCGCAGGGAGGCAGAACCTGGATTGCAGATGGGGCCTTCCGGCAGGGCCGGCAGAAGATAGGTATTATAAGGGGTTGGAGTTCTCAAATCTACCCTGGAAAGGGGTGAGTGGAATTTTTTCAGGCCATAAATAACTGTTGGGTCTGTCTGCAGACGCATTCCCCGGCGCAGACGATTTATGAAGACCTCGGCAATTATCGGCCTCTCTTCCGGGGCGGCGGTCTCTTTCTCAACAATAGAAGCCAGGATAAGGGCCTCGCGGGCCTTGAGATGAATATACCCCCTGGGCAGAAAATCAACCGGACTTGACACCTTTAACAGATTACAATCTATAATGACCTTGTCATCTGAACTTTGCCGGCGGCACTCTTCGGTGAATTTAACCGTCATCCTCTTTACCATGCGGCCAATCACCGAACGGGCCGTCATCCCCCGTTTAAAGGAGTAAGTATCCGGAAAAATATAACCCTCAAGACTGGTCTCATGTAACCCCAGAGAGTGAATAAAATCAGCATCACGGAGTAAAGACAGGGCTTGCCGCTCATCAGTCAGACCGCTGTCGGCAATAATCCTGGCGGTCTGGAAGATATTGGCTCCCTCGGGAATGGTCAGAAAATGACGCAGAGTCTTGCCCTGACGCAGACGGCGCAATAAATCCAAGGGTGAAATCCGGCCGGGAAGACGATATTCACCAGCCCGCAGGCGGCCCACCGCCCCGGTTAAGCGGGCCAGAATAAGAAAACGGCGATCCGGCTCTATTAACCCGGCACGGCTCAAAATATGCTGAATTTGTTTAAAAGAAGTGCCGGGGGGGATATAAACAACCACCTTGGCACCGGAGACCCCGGTAGTCAGAGGAGTTCTGGAATAATGCCAGAGGTTGAAGCTTAAAAGAGCGGCAAGCAAAAACAGCAGGGCGGCAACCACAATCCACCGCCCCCGTTTCTCCGGCATATCTATGAATGGCTGATTATTTTTTAAAGGCAATATTTAAAATACGGTTCATATTCCTGACCGGGATAAACTCCATCTTTTCCCGAATATCCTTGGGGATTTCCACCAGATCCTTTTTGTTCTCATCCGGAATAATCACAGTTTTGATCCCGGCCCGCAGAGCGGCCAGGGCCTTTTCTTTAAGGCCGCCAATGGGCAGAACCCGGCCCCGCAGGGTAATCTCACCGGTCATGGCGATGTCTGAACGTACCTGACGGCCGGAAATGGCGGAATAAAGGGCAGTGGCCATGGTTACCCCGGCCGACGGGCCGTCCTTGGGAATAGCCCCGGCCGGGACATGAATATGAATATCAATATCCTCAAAATAATTATCCGGTAATTTCAGTTTACCGACATGGGCCCGGCAAAAGCTTAAAGCCGCCTGGGCCGATTCCTTCATCACATCGCCCAACTGCCCGGTGAGGGTAAGGCCACCCTTGCCCTTCAGGACAGAAACCTCGATATACAGGAGAACCCCGCCGGTCTCAGTCCAGGCCAGACCAGTGGCCAGACCGGGCTGATCGATTTTATCCTGCTCGGCCTCGGGCAGAAACTTCTGCGGCCCGAGATATTTACTCAAAGTCCGTTTAGATATCTTATAGGGGCCGCGGCCGCCCTCAGCTATCTTACGAGCCACCTTACGGCAGACCTTGCCAATCTCACGCTCCAGATTTCGCAGACCAGCCTCCATGGTATAACCGCTGATAATCAGCCCCAGAACCTGATCGTCAATAACAATATGCTTCTTTTTGAGCCCGTTATCCTTTAATTGACGAGGCACGAGATAACGTTTGGCAATAATCAGCTTTTCCTCCTGAGTATAACCGGAGAGACGGATAATTTCCATGCGGTCATAGAGGGGAGCGGGGATGGTGTCGACCATATTGGCGGTGACAATGAACATGACCCTGGAAAGATCCATGGGCAGATTCAGGTAATGATCAGAAAAGGAAAAATTCTGTTCCGGATCCAGCACCTCAAGGAGGGCTGAAGAGGGATCACCCCGGTAATCCTGCCCCACCTTGTCTATTTCATCCATCATAAATACCGGATTATTGGAGCCGGCGCTCTTCAACCCCTGAATAATGCGGCCGGGCATGGCACCGATATAGGTGCGGCTATGACCGCGGATCTCAGCCTCATCATGCATACCACCGAGGGAAAGCCGATAAAATTTACGGCCCATGGCCCTGGCAATGGAACGGCCGAGAGAGGTCTTACCCACCCCTGGCGGCCCCACAAAACACAGAATAGGCCCCTTGGTACTCTTATTCAGTTTACGGACGGCAAGATATTACAAAATCCGTTCCTTGACCTTATCAAGGCCGTAATGGTCACTGTCCAGCACCCGGCGGGCCTCTTTCAGGTCAAGTTTATCCTTGGTGCTGCACTGCCAGGGAATATCAACAATCCAGTCGAGATAAGTACGGATAATGGTGGCTTCGGAGGCGTCCGGATGCATCATCTCAAAACGTTTCAACTGCTTCAAGGCCTCTTTCTTGACCTCTTTAGGCATCCGCATCCTGGTGATTTTTTTACGCAGCTCATCAAGCTCTTCAGAGCGGTCGTCAACGTCACCCAGCTCCTTTTTCAGGGCGTGCATCTGCTCCCGAAGATAATACTCCCGCTGACTCTTGCTCATCTCGTCCTTGGCCTGGGACTCAATCTTGTCCTGCATGATGGAGACTGCCAGTTCTTTACGCAGAAATTCCGCCACTTTGCGTAAACGCTGAACCGGATCAGTGGTCTCCAGAACCTCCTGAGACTCGTTGGTTCGCAGGCGCAGGTTGGAGATAACCAGATCAGCAAGACGGCCGGGTTCTTCAATATTATTCAGAATCATCATCAGCTCGGAGGCCATGATACCCTTCAAGGCAAGGAGCTTTTCCGTCTGCTCCCGCACCGTGCGCATCTGGGCCTCTATCTCAACATCAACCTCGGTAGTATCCTCATCATTAAGGACGGTGATTCTGGCCAGAAAATGGGGGTCGGTCTGGATCAGCTCATCTATCCTGGCCTTACTCAAGGCCTGAATCAGCACCTTGAGCCGGCCGTCCGGCAGTTTCAGGGTACGCATAATCATACTGACCATACCCACCTTATAAATATCATCAGGCCCCGGCTTATCCAGGGTGCTGTCTTTCTGGGTGACGAGCAGCAGCAGTTTATCCTTAGCCAGGGCATCATTAACCGCAGCCACCGAGGCGGGGCGGCCGACAAAAAGGGGAATAATCATATAATTAAATATAACCACATCCCGTACTGCCATTACAGGCAGCTCCTCTGGAATTTCCTGATTTTCCAGATCAAAAAAATCGCTGATACCTGTGGTTAGTGAGTCATTTAAATCCACGTATTCTCCTAAAAAAAGAAATATATTTTGATTTTCTGCAACTATTCAGCCAAACAACCGATCGCATCCGGCCACTATTTTAAAAGTAACAAATTCAATATGTTATACATTTTATCAACAGCTCTCCCAAAAGTTTATTTTTTCATAAAAAACATAGGGAATTAAGGCCCCTTAATGGCGGGAAAGCAATTTGCAAGCAACATTAAACATCCTTACCAACTAAGTCAACTTATGTTTTTGCCAGCCCTCAGCAGCGGTGGAACGTGTTATAATGATGGTTATGAGCCCCAGTATTATGTTAGGCAGCCACATAATAAGGCCCACCGGCAAAACGGTAGTCATGGTCAGACTCTCGGCTATGCTTAAACAGATAAAATAGAGCAGAAAAAAACCAATACCAAGGGGCAGAGCGAGGTTACGGCGGCCGGGACGGCCGCGCAGGGCCAGAGGCATCCCGAGAATTGTCAGGATAAAGCAGCCACCGGCCAGAGCGAGGCGTTTATGATATTCACTCAAAAATTCAGCCCGCTGGACCGAAGTCTTTGCCGGATTACGCGCCGCTTTCAGCAAGGCCTCCTGGGTCATGCTGGAACGTGATTTTCCCACCCCGGCAATGAGTTTAGGAGGTTTTACCGGCAGATTAATATTATAATGAGCAAATTTAATGGTCTGGGTCAGACGGCCGTCCGTGCGGTGCATGGTACCGTTATCAAGGCTCAGGCTTATATACATCCGATCAAGATGAGGGGTTAAGGTTCCACTGGCGGCAATAATGGTTACCGGGTGTACCTTATCCCGCAGGTCGGAGATATACACCCCCTTCCAGGTTCTGGTATGGGAATTCACCTCATCGGCATAAATAACCAGAGGACCGGTGTCATCACTGAAGCGTTTGGCCCGCACCCCGCTGTTTATCTTCTCGGTAGCCAGTTTAATAAAAAGATTGTTCATAGCCGTGGAACCGGCCGGGATAAAATGCACCGCGGAATACCCGGTTATCAGGGCCGTACAGGCAGCAAAGAGAATCACCGGCGGCATCATTTTGTAAAGGCTGACCCCGGCCGCCTTCAAGGCGATAATTTCATTATCATTATTTAGACGGCTAAAAGCAAGGATCACCGCAATAGAACTGGCCATGGGCAGGGAGAAGAGCAGAAGCTTGGGGGACAAATAAATACAGAGACGGATAAAATCACTGAAACCTATATTCATGGCAAAGATAAGATTCACCACCTGCATCAGACGGCCAATAAAGAGTACCCCGTTTAAAATCAACAGACTGGCAAAAAAAGGGGCCAGAATTTCAGCGCCTATATATGAATAAAGGAGAAAGGGCATAAATCAGATGGGCAGGATATGTACTTCCTTTTGAACGGGATGGCTGCCGCGCAGGAAGAGCCCCTTGCGGCCGTCAATGGAGATGGGATCGCCAAAACGGATAACATGACCACTGATCTCACAGCGTTCTTCAGTCTCATAGACCTTGAGATTCTTGCAGCCCACTACGCAGGTTTTATCAAGCCGCAGAGCCACCACCGAGGCATGAGAGGTCTGACCGCCGCGGGCGGTAATCAGGCCATCGACCATGGATACCTCCTTGATATCTTCCGGTACCGTATCCTGACGCACCAGAATAAGCGGGGTTTTGGGATCTTCCCGCCGCAGACGGTTTATATTTCCCACCGTAAACACGGCCCGGCCCACCAGGGCGCTGCCGCTGACCCCTATGCCCTTGCCGAGAACCGCCTTCTTCATCTCCATATTATCAATAAAGGCGGAAAAATTCTCCTTCTTCTTGATGGTTATCATATCCCTGGTCTGCAAGAGATAGAGATCATCATCCTCCGGGCCTTCAAAGGTAAATTCAATATCCTGGGGGTTCCAGTGCTTGTCATAAACCAACTCCCTGGCAATACTGCGCAGACGCTGGTATATCTTGGGGAAACGCCGTTCCAGGGTAAAATCCTTAGAACGGCCGTCAATTTCGGCCTGTTCCACGGAGATGGGATAGGCGGTAACCAGGCCGGAGACAATATCCTCCCCCTGATCGCCGGGGGCGTAGTCACCCCAGAGGGCCACCCGCCGTACCTTACGATAGGGATGGGCGGTAAAGAGGACGCCGCTGCCGCTCTCCTGGCCCAGATTACCATAAACCATGGACTGGATAATAACCGCCGTGCCCCAGGAATCAGAGACATCCATCAGAGCCCGATAATCACGGGTTTTTGAGGTATTCCAGGAATTAAGCACCATCTCCAGGGCGGCAATTAACTGCAGCCAGGGATCATCGGGGATACCAATGCCAATGCCGCGAATGGTCTTCTGATATTTCAGGGCCAGTTCCTTCATCTGGGACGGGGTGAACTGGCGCTTGACCTGGACATCATATTTGCTCTTGGCCTCATCCATTAAGGCCTGAAATGTTTCACGGGAAACCCCGCTGGTCATGGCCCAGGACTGCAAAAACCGCCGATAATTATCCCAGGCAAGATACTCCAGACCGCTTTCCCTGGCAAAGTGCTCGGCAATATCCTCATTCAAACCAATATTATGCAGGGTAGCCATCATTCCAGGCATGGAAACCGCCGCTCCGCTCCGTACCGAAACCAGCAGCGGATTTTTCTGATCACCATAGCCCTTACCGGTCGTCTCCTCCAGCTCGTGCATGGCCTGCCTGATCTGGGCCATGAACTCCTCACGGGCCTTAAAAAAGTCCTTAATCACCGGCCAGCAGCGAAACATCTCGGTGGTAATCACAAAACCGGGCGGCACCTGTTGGGCATCAGCGGCCAGCAGCTTCAGATTATACCCCTTATTACCTAACATGAGGATATTATCGGTATGGGGGTTACGTTGATGGAGAAAAGTGATAACGTTTTCCGGATTATAGGTCATCAGCAGGTCG
This sequence comes from Deltaproteobacteria bacterium, assembly GCA_024275235.1. Classification (GTDB taxonomy): domain Bacteria; phylum Desulfobacterota; class Desulfobulbia; order Desulfobulbales; family VMSU01; genus JAADIV01. The sequence continues at coordinate 16,455 of JAJRZN010000053.1, read as the reverse complement.
AGCTTTTTTTCATCCAGCAGCTCCTTCTGGATTTCCAGGGTCTGGTAGATGCGGGTAATAAAATTATCCAGGTGCTGCAGACCGAAGGTACCAGAGATAATATCCCGTAAAAAAGATTCACTTAAGCGGTGGATACTGCCGGTCTTGTCGTCTTCATGCCAGAGACTGCGGTAGCGGGGCATAAGATTATCAGCTCCAATCTGGGGAATAATGATGGAGAGATTATTCTGGTGGACGTTGGTATAAAAGGCATAAATAATATCTTTAACCCCTTCGGACAGACCCCGGAAGATATCAAGATACTGGGTATAAGAGAAGCGCTTCTGCTCCAGGGAGTTGCCAAGCAGGGCCAGATAGGACTCCAGATAACGACTGGTAATACCATCTATCTTCAGAGCCCTGATATAGAGCTTCAAGCAGTTGATAATCCTGATAAAGGTAGCCTCGGTGATGAAAGAGAGGTTCACGGTCTGGGGAATCTTCTCAAGATAGATATTGGCCATATTCTCCAGGCGGAAGGTAAGGCCCAGGGCGTCAAATTTACGTTCCCGGTAACGGCCGTATACCGAAGGAATATCAACGGCAATATGCCGTTTATAATAAATATCCTCTTTGGCCTCAAAAACTTCCTTGCTTAAAATAATCTTCTGGAGATTTTCAAGATGATCAAGCAGGGCCTCAAGGCACTCAAAGGTGCCGCCGGCCTCCAGGGCCTCAATCAATTCGCTGAGTTCAGGAAAACCGGCATTGACCGCCAGCTCCAACTGCTGCCGCATATCCTGAAGACCCAGGTTATATTTTTCGTACAGCAGGTAATACATCTCCACCAGCAGGGTGAAACGGCGCAGCTCCACCTGATTCAGATCGGCCTGCTGATTTAAAAAGCTCTGCCGTTCCGACTGGGGCCAGTTCAGGAGATCCTGTACCCCCTGAATAGCCGGCAGTTCAAAGACCCTCTTCAGCAAAATATGGAGATCATCAATAAAGGGGCCGTGAGTATCGACCTGCTGCAAGACCTCCGGGGGCAGAAAATCAGCCAGCAGCTCCTTGTCCCTGGTGCGCCAGAAGGAAAAAATGGCCTCAATAAAGGCGACGATGAGATTGCTGGATTCCACATGACTCTGTTTGCGGAGAAAATGAATAAGCAGATCATGGCGATGATGAATCTCGTCCAACTCGGTTGACACCTCCCGCAATTCACCCTCAGCCCCGATATCATTAAAGAAAACCGGCAGCAACTTGGCAAATTGTTTGGCCAGGTTATAGAGGGGCTCAATGGGATGATTAAGGAGCTTGGTAATATCCCGTTGAAAAAGATCGGTATCCTTAATGCAGGTGCCGGAGAGATGCAGATTGATAATCAGAGCGGAAAACAGGGTGGAACACCATTTGGGCTCCTGCATGATAAGACTGAGCCAAACCCGGATATTAATCAGATGGGCCGGATTGGAGATGGGCTGCCAGTCCTCATCCACCCCGGTAACATTGGCATATTGAAAGCCAAAACGCACCACCTCCCAGAGAAAACTCTCCACCAGCCGGCCGCTTTCCCGTTTAAAGACCTCTGTCCCCAGAATCTGAATACACTGCAGTGAGGTATGAGGGAATTTTTTGACATTGGCCTTTAGGAGTTGAAAGGTGGTAAGAAGGAATTGTTCAATCTCCTCAAAGGACTGCTGCTGAATAAGATGCACCAGACTGCGGTTAATCTCCCGCAGGGTTTCCTCGTGAATCAAAAAGAGACCGGGGATATCCATAATCCGGAAGAGAAAGAGAAGCTTGCGGTTCTCGGCGAAACGATCCTTATCCGTCTCCACCGAGGAACTGCCGCCTGCCTGAGCCGACAAATCATGACTGCCGGGATAAGAGGCATTGGGAAAGGGCACCGTCAGTAACTGGCGGGGAATATCCTTATAGAAACGGACAATGTCTATATGACCGGGCAGCTTGAGGAGACGAGCCAGTTCCTTTCGGCTGTCCGCCTCCTCGTTCCCGGTCAGGGCGTCAAGATGGGCGGCAATACTTTGGTGGGAAACAGGGGCAAAAAGTTCATCCACCTTCCAGTCATCCTGCTCATGGCCGCAGGCCTCTATGAACCAGGGCAGGGGATCTTCCTCTCTCAGCCAGTAATTATAATCTATTATTTCCAGACGTTTATAAAGCCTGGTAAAGGTGTTGAGATTAAAATCCGGACAGGCGGCCGCGGCCTTAAGAAAAGCGGCGGCAATATTTTTAATGGGATGATAGCCCTGCACGAGATGGGTAAGAATATCATCATTCAGTTTATATAATTTGGTAAAACAATGATCAAAAGAATCCTGATAATCCGGGAGAGCGGCTGGTTTAAGATCCCGGATCAATTTTTCCAGATAGGCCAGCATTGATTCCATGGTCAAGCTGACAATAGCCGCGGCATTCTTTGGTGAAGATTGACCATAGCCGGCCGACACCGGCCCCAGACCTTTAGCTCCAACCAGAACCAGGGCTCCGCTCACCGCCTCAAGGAAGATATCCACAAAGCGGCGCATAGCCACCGGGCCCTGAGGATGAACCATGTAATGACGGTTATGTTTCAGGATATAGGCCCGTAAACGGGGAAGAATCAGGCTCCAGTTACGAAAGGGGTGATTGATCTCCACCAGCAGTTCATAAAGGCTCCTCGATATCCCCCGATAGTCCCGGACAATATCCATCAGGACATTATAGGATGGATCAATAAGCACCTTATCGACAGCGGTTTCCTGGAGATTGGCCTTTAAGGCATCTGATTTTATGGGTTTTGAACTGGACATTATTTTTCTTTATTACGGCCGGGAAAAAGGCACTTGTCTTAGCGCTACGACTACGATCGCATATCGTTTCAGGGACGCCCTGCTGTGCGTAATTAAGTACGTGCAGCAGGGCGTTCATGGAGCGCTTACAATCAAACCGGCTTATTGGCCTCCATGAGCAGAACCAGATCAATCAGGCGGTTGGAATAACCCCACTCATTATCATACCAGGCGAGAATTTTCACCATTTTACCAATCGCCTTGGTTGATAAAGCGTCCACGGTGGATGAATGAGGATTACCTTGATAATCTATGGAGACCAGCGGCTCCTCCGAGTAACCGAGAAAGCGGTTCGAAGCCGCCTTTAAGGCCTCGTTGACCTCAGGAACCGTTACCTCACGCTCCACCTCAACCACCACATCCACGAGAGAGACGTTGGGGGTAGGTACCCGCACCGCCAGACCATCAAATTTACCCTTTAACTCCGGCAGCACCAGGGAAACAGCCGCCGCCGCCCCGGTCTTGGTGGGAATCATAGACAGGGCGGCAGCCCTGGCCCGGCGCAGATCACTATGAGGAAAATCGAGAATACGCTGATCATTGGTATAGGCGTGAATGGTCGTCATCAGGCCCTTCTTAATACCAAATTTTTCCAGAATAACACTGGCCACCGGGGCCAGACAATTCGTGGTGCAGGAGGCGTTGGAAACAATATTATGCTCCAGTGGGTCATATTCATCCTCGTTGACCCCCATAACAATGGTCTTGACCTTACCTTTGGCCGGGGCGGAGATAACCACCTTCTTGGCTCCAGCCTCGAGATGAGCCCCGGCAGTTTCATCGTTGGTGAAAAAACCAGTGGACTCCACCACATAATCCACCCCAATATCCCCCCAGGGAATATCCGCCGGATTACGGTGATTGAATATATCAATCTGACGGCCGTCGACGGTAATACCCTTTTCAGTTGCCGCCACCTGCCGCTCATAGACCCCCATAATGGAATCATACTTCAGGAGATGGGCCGAGGTTTCATTATTGGTCAGGTCGTTAAGGGCCACCACCTCAATATCCTTAAAAGCGGGATCCTTATCAAGAGCCCGAAAAACATTCCTGCCAATCCGTCCAAAGCCGTTAATGCCGATTCTGATGGTCATGATTAATCTCCTTTTTTTGCCGTAATTGTTTATAGAGGGTCATATAACGTTCCACAACCCTGTCCCAGGTATAACGCTCTTTAATAACCTCAAGAGCCCGCCTCTGCATCTGAGCGATGACCTCGGGTTCATGACGATAAAGAACAATGGCCCGCCGCATGGCATCCCCCAGGGTAGCAGCCCTGGAACCGGGATAGGAAAAGCCGGTCTCGCCGTCAACAACCTTAACTAAACCGCCCACCGCGTGAACAATGGGCAGATTAGCAAAAAGCTGGGCCTGATAATCAGTTAACCCGCAAGGCTCATATTGCGAGGGAATGAGAAAAAAGTCACCCGCCGCGAAAATACGCCGGGCGGTTAAGGGATCATACCCCATAAGTACACACACCCGCCCCCTGTTGGCCACAGCCAGAGCCTGCAAAGCCTCCTCCACCACCTGTTGTCCGCTGCCTAAGATAAGTATCTGAAAATCAGGGTCAATAGGCAACAGTTTTTTCAGAGCTTCTAATAATTTATCTATCCCCTTCTGGGCAGAAAAACGGCCGACAAAGGTAAAGAGCGGCTGGTCGTAATTAAGCGTTAATGTTCCACTTTGCCGTATATCAGGGATAGAACGCTGAACCACAGCCCTTATCAGCTCCTCTTTACATTTTCTCTTACCGGGAATCAGCCCGGCGGCATGACTGCCGGGAGTAAAAGCGGCAGCGATAGACGAAGACCTGGTTTGGGGATTATAAGATTCCGGCTCTATACCATTGGTAATCCCCATAAGCTTTATTCCCCGGTTAAGCAATTCGTGGCCCAGCCAGCCGGTGAGCCTGTCGGTATCGGTCTCACGCAGTTCACGGGCATAGTTTTCGCTGACCGTATTAACGAAGCTGTAATCAGCGGCGCTCAACAGGGGATCAAAACTGCCATGCAGAATACCACGCTTAATCACCTGGGAAGTCAGCCCGGTTATCGCCTGGGCAAAGGGCAGGTCGGCCACCTCCTGATGATAGCCCAGACCGGCGTTATGGATGGTGAGCAAAAAGCCGGTCTGGTGAAAATAATGGCGGTAGCCCTCTAACTCTCTGGCCATCACCGGCAACAGAGCGGTATGACCATCGTGACAATGAATTATATCCGGATGTGTATGCAGGCGGGTTATCAAGCCCAGAGCCGCCTTCTCAAGCAGAACATTCATGGCGAAATAGTCATAGTGGCCGTCACCCTCCTTATGATAAGGGGTGGCACGGGCCTCAGCGGCGGTATAGCTGTAGATACCCAGTTTTTCCCGAAACCTGGGGCTGTCAACAAGATAGACTGTAACCCCGTCTTGCCGTCCCTGCCAGATCAAAGCCTCTTCACGCCTCTCCTCCTGCGAATATGAGAGATCAAGCCATAGAGAGAGCAGAGGCTTGAAACCTGATTTCTCCGGTTTCATAAAACCGTAGCAGGGCAGGATAACGCTTACTTTCCGGCCTTGCCGGACCAGGGCGGCAGAGAGTTGGCATACTACATCCTTGATGCCTCCGGCTCCAGCCAGGTTACCATATTCCCGACTGACCATCCAGATAGATTTAATTGCTGTCATCCTATTTTACAGCCTGCTGCCGTAAGAAAAAATCAGCGAGAGTAAGACAGACCATGGCCTCGCAGACCGGGATAATACGGGGGATAGCCGATATGTCGTGGCGGCCGCCAATCTTTATGTTAACAATTTCATGTTTCAGGTTAATGGTCTGCTGCTCCCGGCCGATGGAGGGAATGGGCTTTACTGCCGCCCGGACGATTATCTCATCACCATTGGAGATCCCAGCCAGAATACCGCCGCTGTGATTAGAGGCAAAACCATCCGGGGTCAGGGAATCGTTATTTTGAGAACCAGTACTGGCGGCAGCGGCAAAACCGTCACCAATCTCCACCCCCTTCACCGCCCCAATGGACATCAGGGCCCGGGCCAGGGCTCCATCCAGCTTGTCAAAAACCGGCTCACCAAGACCAGCGGGGCAGCCGGTGGCCCGCACCTCAACTACCCCCCCCAGGGTATCGCCCTGGGCCCTGACCCCTTTGATTTTCTCCTCCATACGCAATGCGGCCTCTTCGTCGGGACAGAAAAGCCGATTTTTAGCCGCTGCCGCCATATCACGCTGGTTGGTGGTAATGCCGCCCAGGGCTATGGTAAAGGCCGTTACCTTAATCCCATGGCCGCTCAGCAGTAAACGAGCCACAGCACCGGCTGCCACCCTGGCCGCCGTCTCCCGGGCCGAGGCCCGGCCGCCGCCCCGGTAATCCCGAATACCGTATTTTTCTAAATAGGTAATATCGCCATGACCGGGCCGAAAAATATCCCGCAGGTTGTCGTAAGACTTACTGTGAGCGTCTTTATTAAATATAATTAACGAGATTGGGGTTCCGGTAGTCCTGCCCTCGAAGATGCCGGAGAGAATCTGTACCTTGTCAGGCTCTTTCCTCGGGCTGGCGGCGCCACCGGTTCCCGGCCGCCGCCGGTCAAGATCAGCCTGAATAATATCTTCGTTTAACTCAAGCCCAGGCGGACAGCCATCAATGGTCGCTCCAACTGCCGTGCCATGCGATTCACCCCAGGTTGTAACCCGAAAAATTTCACCAAAAGTATTACCTGCCATTATATTACCCGTTTATTTTAAGGAGTCGTCTGAATTCATAATCCTGTCTTCAAGATGGTACGTTCTATGGAAAAAAAGTCAAGTAATGTTCTATTATTGTTGACATCCTGCCTAATAAAACTATATTATTGATAACAATTACTAACTATTTAAAGGGAGATTAATCATTAAAATAAATGTGGATAAAAATATTATCGAGTTTCATCCGGAAAATGAGGAAGAGACAAAATCGCTGGTTGAAATGTGGCGGTTGTTAGTGGACTGTATGGGGACTAATAAAAAAATTACCCCCATCGGCGAATATATCCCGGAGAAAAAAAATACCGCCAGTTTTTTCATAGAGGGAGAGGCCGGCGGAATGACTAAATCATCCGATAAAACCGCCCCGGCCGACGGCACCTATTACTGCTCTACCTGTAATAAATATATCAACCTGAAGAAGGGTGATACCATTCCCCTTTGCTGTGGCAGACCCATGGAATTACTGGAATAAACCCCAACCTGAAAGTCAGCTGGCATGGCTGTTGCTTACAATCCTGATAATTTTTTCAACAATGGAAGTTATATCCAGCCTGGAGGTATCCACCATTATATGACTACCCTGTCGATAAAGAGGTTGGCGAACCGCCAGGATTTCACTAACCTCTGCCAGGATAGTTTTACCGGTCAACGAAGGCCGCTGAGCGGCAGTATTATCATCAGCGGTCAGCCGCCGGCAGATTGTTTCCTCATCGGCGGTGAGCCAGATCACCACCCCGGAGGCCAGCAACCGGGGCCAGCACTCATGGGTAACTGCTCCGCCGCCGGTGGCAATTACCATTCCCGTCCCGGCAGCCAGTTCCACTAACAGCTCCCCCTCCCGAGCCCGGAAATAATCCCAGCCACCCCGGGCGACTATATCATTTATTTGCCGGCCTTCCCGACGCACTATCTCCTGGTCGGTATCAATAAAATCCATCCCGAGCCGCCGGGCCAGAATTTTACCCACCGAGGTTTTACCTACAGCCCTGTATCCAGTTAATATAATATTTTTCCGCTGAGATTTAGTTTGATGTTTATCGGCCATTTTACCCCTTATAATTACCAACTCATGGTTGTTGTCCCTGCCGCGACTTTCATCTTTCACCTTACCTGACAAACCTGACATCGTCATCTACCAGCAAAATCGCGTAATATTATTCTCGCGCTTGGTTTGCGGGTAAAATAATTCCAGGCCCATTTAACCATAATAATAAATTTATTCCGATGTCCAATCAGATAACCGATATGCACAAAAGCCCAAAGAACCCAGGCGAAAAATCCACTTATCTGCAATGAACCAAAATCAGCCACCGCCGCATTCCTGCCAATAACCGCCAGACTGCCTTTATTAAAATATTTAAACTGAGCTGGTGATTTTCCCATGATATGCCGGGCGGCAAAAATACCCTGCTGCATCGCAACCGGAGCTGTGGCCGGTAAGGGCCTGCCTTTATCATCCATCAAACTTCCAAAATCACCAATTACATAAACATCCTTAAAGTTTGCCACTGTTAAATCTTTATTAATCAACACCCTGCCCTTTTCATCAAACTTCACATTATTATCCGTTGATAAAACACTGTCTTTAAAATTCGCCTTAACCCCGGCAGCCCAGATAACAACTTTACTTTGTATAAATTTAGATGAACCGTTTGATATTATTTCTACACCATTAGTTCTGACACTTGTTACCGTAGAATTTGTTTTTACTATAACTCCAAGTTGTTCAAGAGATTTTTTTGCTGAATTAATTAACTTGTCAGGAAATCCAGGTAAAATATTTTTCCCTGCTTCAAGCAGGTATATTTTAGATCTTTCAGGATTAATTTTTCTGAACTCATTTTTTAACGCGTATACACTCAATTCGGCCAGGGCGCCGGAAAGTTCAATACCGGTAGGTCCACCGCCGATTATTACAAAGTTCAGGGGATATTTATCACCAGGATGCAGTATTTCCGACTCAGCCCTTTCAAAAGCTGTTAATATTTTTTTTCTGATATTTAAAGCATCTTCCAAATTTTTTAAAGGCGGCGCGTTTTCTTCCCAGCTGTCGTTACCAAAATAATCAGGTATAACACCAACGGAAATAATCAGTTTATCATAAGAGAGTTCACCATGGTCAACGGTTACAGATTTATTGTTTAAATTAACCAAACTCACCCTTTCTTTTAAGATAGTGATATTGGGATGGCGCTCAAAAATTGCTCTTATCGGATAAGCAATATCTTCGGGAGAAAGCTGGGCTGTCGCAACCTGATAAAGCAGGGGTTGAAATAAATGGAAGTTTCGGACATCAATAATTGTAATCTCAAAATTATTTCCACCTTTTAAAAACTGCTTCGCCGCATAAAGTCCACCGAATCCGGCCCCGATAATAATGATATGTTGCGCTTTATCTTTATTCATAATATTGACCTCTCCTGGTAGGTTGTTAATAACTCACCCATTTTTTCAGGCCCTGAATTTTTTATTGACATTCACACATAAACGTATATTTATATATACAAACAATAATTCAAATCAAGGACGGCATTGAAAGATTAATGGAAAAACACGTAAAAGTTATACCTGATAATTTAACAAATGCCGATCCGCAGGCTGTGGCATTTCTAGCCAAAGCCATGGCTGACGAAAATCGACTGCGAATCATCATGGTACTGGCTAAGGGTAAAAAACCGGTTTCCCGCATTGTTGAAGAAATAGGTATTTCACAGCCTCTGGCCTCCCATCATCTTAAAGAACTCAAGCGGGCCCTGCTGGTAAAGGTTGAGAGGAGCGGCCCGTTTATTTATTACGAGTTGGCGGATCACCGCATAGTAACAATTCTTTCGAAACTAAACAGCCTGGCGGCAGAACTTCTGGCCAACAGAAAAGCATTTTAACGTTTTTTACAGGATAGACAATGAAGGAACTACAACAAATTATTGAGGCAATGGAACCAGACGAAGCCTTGACGGCTTTAGCTCCGCAACTCAAAAAAATCCTCGCCCATCTTGATGAGGATGCCAGGATCAATTTTGTAACAGATTTAATTGATGAAGCCGGCAGCGATAAAATTTCCAGTATGGTGGATCTCTGACTCGCCGAATGCATGGGCGAAGGTGTCGACCCAACACATATGTGTCAAACATTGGTACACAAGGTCGCTCAATCCAGGCAGTTGATGGCAGTCACGGACCCGGATATCCTGATTCTCTTTGAAAGCTGGCTTGATGAACTGGAGTACGAGGTGGCGGCCTACCTTAAACAACACCCCCAAGGCACAACTGGAGACCTTGCGGAGAGCCTGGGACTCTCAAAGAGGGGAGCTGATTTTCTACTGGCAAAACTTCAGCGGCAGAAAGAAGTTTAAGATACCAGACATATAACTGAAAAGGAGGGGCTGTTATGTTGATAAAAATTTTCCTGAACGAACCAAATGGCAAAACCTGAAGCCATTTCCAGGAAATATTACCCGGACTGGGTAAAAAATTTACCATAGACATTGAATCCATCTCAAAACCGCGCCAGGAATATCAGTCAGAAACTTACGCCAAACCTGGACTACCCAAGGCACCGGCTAGCACCATTGATGGAGAAATAATTATCGAGGGGCAAGACATTAATGAACAGGAGTTAGAAGATATTATCCGGCAGCATCAAGATGTGAATAATTAATCATAACAGCTCTATTCGTGAAGTGTTTACAAAGAGATACTAACCAAGTATCCACACAAAGGGAGGAGACGGTATGGCATGGCTTTATATTATATCAACAAACAACGCGGAGACCGTTTACAATGCGGTAAGACTCGCCAATGTCAGTCTCAGCAAGGGCAAAGAAGTTAATATGTTCATGCTTGGCAAAGGGGTTGAATTCAATGATATTTCATCTGAAAACTTTGATGTTAACGGCCAGATTGAAGAATTTTACAGCAGGGGCGGAGAGCTTATTGTCTGAGGCGTCTGCCTTAAATCCCGTGGTCAGACGGGATCATCATCTTGCCCCATGGGCTTTATGACCGACCTCTATGAAATGATTGAGGAGAGTGAAAGGGTTCTGACATTTTAGAATCCGTTCAAGCAGAATGTATTACCAAAAGGAAGCACTATGAAAAAGAAAATTGTGGTTATCGGCGGCTCCTTCGGCGGGCTTACCGCCGCCCTTGAGGTTAGACGGCTTCTCGGAGACAAGGCTGAGGTTGTATTGATCAGCTCAGATAAAGATTTTGTATTTATGCCTTCACTCCCCTGGGTAATCATGGGCTCACGTCGACCGGCGGATATTACTCTCAGTGTGGCTGATATTCTTAAACCGAAAGGAATAAGATTTATCCATGACACTGTAAAGGAAGTCATGCCGGATGAACTCAAAGTTCATACCGAAAAGGAAGAATATGAATACGACTACCTGATAATATCAACCGGCCCCCATCTTTCATGTGATGAAATACCGGGCCTCAGTCCGGAAGAGGGTTACACTAATTGTACCTTCAGTATGGAGCAGGCCCTGAAAAGCAGAGAGGCATGGAACAGACTGCTGGAAAACCCCGGCCCCATAGTTCTCGGTTCAACCCAAATGGCAAGTTGTTTCGGGCCCTATTATGAACTGGCTTTTGAGATGGATCAAGAGCTGCGGAAACGAAAAATGCGTCACAAGGTTCCCATTACCTATCTTACCTCGGAACCTTACCTGGGACATATGGGAGTGGGAGGACTCGGCAAATCCAGACGCTTCATGGAGGATGAATTTGCCGATCTGGACATACAGACGGTTACCAATCAAGCAATAGATGAAATCACCCCCGATGAAATCCGTCTGGCAGGCGGCGGCAAACTGCCCTTTAAACTGGCCATGCTGGCCCCGCCTTTCAAAGGGGTTCAGGGGGTAGCATCCCTTGGCAACCCGCGCGGATTTATTCCCGCTGACAACTACTACCGTCACCCCAGGCACAATAATATTTACACCATCGGGGTCGCCATGGCCTTAGCCCCGCCGGAACCCACCCCGATACCGACGGGAGTCCCAAAAACCGGATTCATGACCGTAAAAATGGCCAAAGCGGCAGCAGCTAATATCGCGGCTGACATGCAGCATCTCTCGCCGTCCCGCGAAAAAGAACTCAGTGTCGTATGCTTTATGGATATGGGAAAAACCGCGGCCTTAATGGTGGCTGAACCCATTCTGCCGCCCCGGCAAAAATCATATTTAAAAAAGTCATGGTGGGTAAAAGCCGCTAAAATTCAATTTGAAAAATACTTTCTCTGGAAAATGCGGCACGGATACAGTCAGTTACCATAATAAAACAAGAAATCACAGGAAAGCAGTGGACAAGGGGGTCAATAATAAAAAAATTGACCCCCCTTTTTTATTGTTTTATTAGTTAGTGATGGACTCATAAAAAGTCCATCACTAACTAAAGATGGCTAAGTCAGTTGCAAATTAATTTTTCAGGCATCATCAAGGGCACCAACAAGGGGCCTCTGTGGATGCGGGTGGAATGAAAAAATGAAATACAAAGGCGTTATTTTTGATCTGGACGGTACCCTGTTAGATACCCTTGAAGATCTGGCCGTTGCCGCTAATACCACCCTGGCCAGTTTTGGTTTTCCTGAGCACCCGGTGGATGATTACCGTTATTTTGTGGGGGAAGGGCTCAAAACTCTGATGCGGCGGATTATTCCCGATTCTGCAATTAACGACAAACAGCTTGAGAACTATATAAAAAAATTTAACGAGGTATATAAACAGTGCTGGAATGTCAATACGGCACCCTACCCTGGGGTTCCTGAAATGATTGCGGCATTATCTCATGCCGGGATGAAACTCGCCGTACTTTCCAATAAGCCCCATGCCTTCACCATGATATGTGTGGAAACATTTTTCCCCGATCATCCATTCCTTTATATTTACGGGCAGCAGGATGGTATTGCTCCAAAACCTGATCCCGCCGGAGCACTTGAGCTTGCCGCCAAAATGAGACTCGTTACGGGGGACCTTCTCTATATTGGAGACACCGCCACCGATATGCAGACCGGCAAAAGGGCCGGAATGAAAACCATTGGGGTCGAATGGGGGTTCAGGGATAGAGCCGAACTTGAAAAAAATGAGGCCTGGAATATTGCCGCGACTCCAGCTGAGATAGTCTCTTATGCCTTTTAAACAGAGTAGATCGGACTTTTTACGACGCCATCAACAGAGTTATGGGGGCAAATCTTTGACCCCGTGTTTTGTTCTCCTTATATCCTGCCTCCTTATTTTATCAACCACGGCTCAGGCCGCTCCCCGCGCTCTACTGCGGCCTTTTACGGTTAAAGACCCCAAAAACAATTATTTAAAAACCGGACTGCGTGATATGCTGGCCAGCCGCCTGGCAGCCCTGGGAATGATTGTCTCGACAACGGCCGACAATAAAAAGCAATCCGCCTTGATCCAGGGGCATTATAGCGCCAGAGAAAACCGTCTTGAGGTAGAGATTCAACGCCCGGCTCAAAAACATAAAATCAAATTTACCAAGACAGCCCGGCGGCCGGCTGATCTCATAGCAGCTCTTGACGGACTCAGTATAGATATCGGCCGTCTCTTTGGCCTGCGTCCCGTGGTTAAAAACCGACCGCCGGCAGCAATCCCCCGGCCCCGAAAATTACTCAACAGACACCCGGCCCTTCCCTGGCGGCAGAGCCAACCCTTTAATCTTGCCCTCAAGGTTTTAAATGTGGGGGATGTGGATGGTGATGGTCATAATGATCTAATACTGGCCGGGGATGATAAACTTTTAATTTTAAAAATAAATGGCGATAAATTTACCATCCTGACCCGCTTCAACGGGCCGCCGGACAACCACATTATCGGGGTCAGCCTCACCGATTTAAACCATGACGGTTTAGATGAAATATATATAGGGGCCAGAAATCAGGAGGGCCCATCATCATATATTCTTGGCTGGCAGGGACGGAAGTTATATTACATTGACCGCGATATTGATTGTTATCTACGTGTTATAAGAAGAGGTAACGGGAAAAAAACCCTGGCCGGGCAATATGGAGGGGGGACGGGAAGTTTAAAAAAAGGTATCTATCTCATGGGCCGTAAGGATGGACGTCTGGTGCCGGAACAATTGCTGCCTCTGCCACTTCCGGTAAATATCTTCAATTTTGCCGAAGCGGATCTGAATATAGACCAGGAAATAGAGATAATTACCATGACCAAAGGAGAATTATGGATTATACGTCCAGACGGCCGCTATCTATGGCGTTCCACAGCCGGTTTACCGGAGGCCTTAAAGTCCTTAATGATCAGCAACCAACAGGACAGCCGGGAACGGCGGATCATAGTCCATGATATCAACGGCAACGGCTTCCCGGAAATAATTACCGCGGGGGCCTTTATTATCGGCAATGATAAATTCAATCTTGGAGAAAATAAAATAAATATCCTGGCCTGGACCAATAACCGGCCAAAAGTTTTATGGCACACCAAAGTACTGGCCGATGATATTGTCGATTATCAGCTTCTCAACCGCCCCAGAGAACAGGATGCTGTAGTAATCGGGGTCAGGATAAAACACAGCTTGAGCCAGTTACTGGCCCCCGAGCAATGCCGGATTCTGCTCTACCCCATACCAAAGATAATCCAGCAGACGAAAATAAAAAAATTATGAGCCATAAACCATCGGCAATAAATATTATCTGGCTGAGCATGATTCTTCTTGCCACCCTGACCGCGGCCTATACCGGTCGCATGTCCGAGGTAACCAAGGCCTCCTTTGATTCAGCCAAAAGCGCCGTAACTCTGGCCATTGGTCTCATCGGCCCCATGGCTCTATGGCTGGGAATTATGAAGGTGGCGGAAGACGGCGGCTTAATGCGCTTCATTGCCAGGGGCCTGCGACCGCTTATGGTTCGCCTCTTCCCGGATGTGCCGCCAGACCATCCGGCCATGGCGGCCATGATTATGAATATGGCCGCCAATACCCTGGGACTGGGCAACGCCGCCACCCCCATGGGAATTAAGGCCATGCAGGAGCTGGAAAAGCTCACCCCGGAAAAAGGCACCGCCACTAACGCCATGTGCCTGTTTCTCGCCATAAACACCTCCAGCGTTACCATCCTGCCCCTGGGGGTAATTACGGTACGGGCCGCGGCCGGTGCCGCTCATCCGGCCGCTATTCTGGTACCGGCCATTATTGCCACCTGTTGTTCCACTCTTGTGGCGGTAGTGGCGGCCAAATTAATGGCCGGCCGCGGTCATGATCCCCTTATTGCAACCGCCCAAAAACCGGAGGAGACAGAAGCACAACCGGCGGCAGAAAATGAGGCGGCAGAGCTTTGTCCCCCCAGCCGGGCAGGGAAAATTTTTGTCTCTATTTTGATACTGGCCTTTGGCGGCGCTATCATCTACCGGCTGAGCGCTGTCCACTCCCTGGTCTGGTCCACAGCAATGATTAATCAGGTCTCCAACTGGCTTATTCCTGTATTAATCTCCGCTTTTTTAGTCTTTGGTTATTTCAGAGGGGTTAAACTCTATGAATCGGTGAGTGAGGGCGCCAGGGAGGGATTCTTAACCGCGGTGCGGATTATCCCCTTTATGGTGGCTATCTTTGTCGCCATTGGCATGTTCAGAGCCAGCGGAGCCATGGATATTATCATCCGCCTCTTTTCGCCCCTCACCTCCCTTATTGGCATGCCGGCCGAGGCCTTGAGTATGGCCTTGATGCGTCCTCTCTCCGGCAGTGGAGCCTTTGGCCTGATGTCGGAGATAGTCAATCGTGACCCCAACAGCTTTTTATCCTTTCTGGTTTCCACCATGCAGGGTTCCACCGAGACTACCTTCTATGTTCTGGCGGTATATTTCGGCAGCGTGGGGATTAAACGCACCCGTCATGCCCTGCCAGCCGCCCTTTGCGCCGATGCCGCCGGTCTCCTGGCTTCGGTGTTTATCTGCAACCTCTGGTTCGGCCGTCTATAGTGCTCTACCTTATCTTTCTGCTGGCCGGATTTACGCAAGGGGTATCCGGTTTTGGTTCCGCTCTGATAGCCATGCCGCTGTTAACCACCTTTCTTACCATCAAAACCGCGGTACCGTTATGCGTTTTAAACAGCCTCATAATCACCACCTGCCTGTCGCTGCAGCTCAGGCGGCATATTAACTGGCGACGAATATTTCCCCTTCTCGCCGGTTGTCTGCCGGGGATCGTTTTTGGTCTCCTGGTCTTAAAACACGTCCCGAATATTATTCTCCAGATCAGCCTTGGTCTGTTGATTATATTTTATGCCAGTTATAATCTGTTTAGTTCAACTACTCGAAAAATTAAGGGGAAAATATCCACCGGCTGGGCCTATGCCGCCGGTTTCTGTACCGGAGGAATAAGCGCTTCCCTTGGTGCCGGCGGCCCGCCCACCATTATTTATGTCACCATGACCGGCTGGACAAATGATGAAATAAAAGCGGCCCTCTCCATTTTCTTTTTAATAACCAGCATCTTCACCGCCCTGGGTCAAGCTGTCAGTGGTCTGACCACACCACTGATACTGCATGATTTCATACGAAGTGCCCCTTTTACGCTCCTTGGAGTCTGGGCCGGTGTCCAACTCTATAACCGCATTAACCGTCAGACCTACATCAGGATAATGTTCTGGCTCTTATTGGTTATGGGTGGTGTTATGCTGCTGACCGCCTTTTAGAATTATGGAAAAAGGACAACCACACAGGGTTGCCCCTACGGACCCAAAAACAAAAAAATATTACATTAGCTTTGAAATGGTGGATTTTTTAATAAAATATGTTATATAAATTTTGGCGTGGAGAGGTGACCGAGAGGCCGATGGTGCTCGCCTGCTAAGTGAGTGTGGGGGTTAAACTCCACCGAGAGTTCGAATCTCTCCCTCTCCGCCATT
>JAJRZN010000052.1 GCA_024275235.1 Deltaproteobacteria bacterium | reverse complement strand
GCGCAGGGTTATTTTGTTTATGACTCAAAGAAATCAGGTTCCATCACCACCAGTCACCTGCGTTTTGGTAAAAACCAGGTTGTGGCACCATATCTCATTGATAAAGCCAATTTTATCGCCTGCCACAACTTCACCTTTCTTAACAAATATGACATGTTAGCCCGGCTGGAAGAGGGTGGAACCTTCCTGCTGACCACTACCTACTCCAAGGCCCAGGTCTGGAAGCATCTGCCGGCCAAGGTTCAGAAGCAGCTCATCGACAAAAAAGCCAAATTCTTTATTATCGACGCCATCGGTTTAGGGCATACCCTGGGCCTCGGGGCCAGAATTAATATGATTATGCAGACCGCCTTCTTCATGATCTCCGGCATCCTCACTGAGGAACAGGCCATCAAGGCCATTAAGGACGCTATTAAAAAGACCTATGGCAAGAAGGGCGACAAGGTCGTCAACATGAACTACTCCGCCGTTGACGGCGCCATCAAAAAGATTGTCGAGGTCAAGGTTCCCAAGGCCGTTAACGGCCACGAAATCCCCGCCACCGTACCCAATGAGGCCCCGGACTTCGTCAAGGAGGTTACCGCCACCATGATCGAAGGTAATGGTGATGAGTTGAAGGTCTCACAAATCCCCGATGACGGTACCTGGCCCACGGCTACCACTCAATATGAAAAACGGAATATCGCTGTCGAGGTGCCGGAGTGGCTGCCAGAGAACTGTATCCAGTGTGGGCGGTGCTCCATGGTCTGCCCCCATGCCGCTATTCGGCTTAAGATCAGCAAAAAAGCCGATCTGAAGAAAGCACCGAAGTCCTTTAAAACCGTGGACGCGGTGGGTAAGCAGTTTAAAGACCGCATGGCAACCATCCAGGTTTTCACCGAAGACTGCTGTGGCTGTACCCTTTGTGTTGACGCCTGCCCGGCCAAGACCAAGGCCCTGCAGATGATCAGCAATACCGATGCCCTGCGTGATAAAGAGTCGGCTAATGTTAAATATTTCCTCGATCTGCCCGAGGCCGCCCCGGAAGAAATAGATATTTCCACCGTCAAGGGCAGTCAGTTAAAGCGTCCCCTCTTCGAGTTCTCCGGCGCCTGTGCCGGTTGTGGAGAGACCCCGTATATCAAGCTGGTCACCCAGTTATTCGGTGACCGCCTGCTGGTAGCCAACGCTACGGGTTGTTCATCCATTTACGGCGGTAACCTGCCCACCACGCCTTACGCCAAAAATGCCGATGGCCGCGGCCCGGCCTGGTCTAACTCTCTGTTTGAGGATAATGCCGAATTCGGTCTTGGCATGCGTAACACGGTTAACAAATTCGCCTCCCAGGCAGTTGAACTTCTGGAAAAGGCCGTGGCAGAAAAGATCATTACCAGGAAGATGGCCAATGACCTCAGCACCGCCAGCCAGAAAACTCAAACCGAGATTGACGCCCAGCGGGTCAGGGTCGCGGCTCTCAAGGATAAACTTGCAGCCAGCAACTCCATAATTGCCAAACGCCTCAGCCATATCGCTGACTACCTCGTCAAAAAATCCGTCTGGATATTCGGCGGTGACGGCTGGGCCTACGATATCGGTTACGGCGGGTTGGATCATGTTCTGGCTTCCGGCCAGAATGTCAACGTCATGATCCTTGATACCGAGGTCTATTCCAATACCGGCGGTCAGATGTCAAAATCAACCCCGAGAAGCGCCACTGCCCAATTCGCGGCCGGCGGCAAGAAAATGCCGAAAAAGGATATCGGGATGATCTTCTCAACCTACGGTAATATCTATGTAGCCAAGGTCTCAATGGGGGCCAACCCGGCTCAGGTTGCCAAGGCCATAGCCGAAGCCGAGGCCTATGACGGCCCGTCTCTGATTATCGCCTACGCCCACTGTATCAACCACGGGATTAACCTGGCCACCGGCCTGCAACAGCAGCAGAAGGCGGTTAAATGCGGCCACTGGCCCTTATACCGTTACAACCCGCTGCTGGAAGAAGAGGGCAAAAACCCCCTCCACATTGATTCCAAGGCCCCGGCCATGCCCTTTGCCGATTACGCCTTGAACGAGAACCGTTACCGTATGCTCAAGATGATGAATCCCGAGCATGCTGACGAACTCATGGCTCAGGCCCAGGCCGATGTTAATAGATCCTGGAAGTTTCTTGAGGGACGCTTCAAGGCTCTGGAACCGGAGGATTAATTCTCTTTAGTTCTAAAGACGCTGTAAACAGAACGGGGCGGAATGATTTTTATAATCATTCCGCCCCGTTTTTGTTTGGGGGGGGATATGAAAAAAATTACCGGCAAATTATTTAAGCGCGGTCATTAATAAAATCATCACGAAGAGAGCCACCGTCTCAATAATCCCCAGCACCATAATATAATTCCCCAGGCCCTTATTGGTCTCAGTAAGGGCATTGGCCGCCAGGGCTCCGGCCCTGCCCTGCAGGTAGGCAGACAGACCAATTGCGCAGCCGCCCAAAGTACCAGCCAGGAAAATAGCTAAAGGTGCACCGCTTGCCGTCTTCAAATTATTCATGAGAATCAGTCCATAGATGGTCTGAGACAGAGGAGCGCCCACAAAGGCGATCAAAATAAAAGGAGCCGGTTTATTATCTAAATAGCATCTTTTCCAGGCCCCGAGCGCCCCCATACCGGCAATAGCCGTACCAAAAGCCGAACCCATGGCGGCAAAACAAAGCGCAGCCACAAAACCGGCTTGACCAAGAGCGTTAACAACATCCATAACTTTCTCCTTTTCTTATCGACAACTGTCTCTGCCAGGCTGTTAAAAATCTTTCAGGTTAACCGCTTATGATAGTTTTCCCGCTAAAGGGTATATAAGCGTTTCCAGACCAGTTAATCTCCAGATGGCGGGAAAATTCCAGTAAATTGAGCCTGACGCCATGCACCAGAATAGCCATGGCCCCAAGGATAATATTTAAACCGTGACCAGCCAATAAAATTGCCACCGCCGCTATAGTGCTGAGGATTGTCTCAAAGCCCACATTAACCGCCATGTGATTAACCGCCAGAGCCACTTCACGAGTAGCAAGGCCAACGGCGAAAAGGCGGATATAGGAAATCAAGTCAGAAAGGCTGTTAATCCCACTAAGCAGAGTCAGCGGTGAGCGAGCTATACTCCGAGTAAAAACAGCGAAAGAAAATCTGTTAGACTGCTCACTGAAAAGCAATATCAATGCCCCGCCGCCGCTTAGTAAAAAAAAGGTCAGGGGCGGCATTGACTTATTTAAAACCAAAAATAGCGCGATGAAGTATATTGCCTCAACCACCAGGGCCCAGCCTATATCTGCTAAGGCCTTAAATTGTGGGAATTTGCGGCCGGCCAGCCACAAATGGGCCAAAATAAGTTGTACCGCGCCAATAAAAAAGCAGATATGCATCACTAAAGACGCACTGTCCGGGGCAGAGGCCGTCAGGGCGGGATAGACCATCGCCCCCCCAAATGCCGTATGCTCTAAGCCTTCGATCCCAAACCAGGTGCCGGTTAAGGCCCCCCAGACAACAGTTGCCGCAGCCAGAATAAAAAGCAAAATAAAGGGCTCCCTGGGACGGCGTCCCTGATAAATAAACAAGATACTAATCAGAAGAAAAAGACATCCATAGCCCGCGTCACCAATGAGTATGGCAAAAAATATAATAAAGAAAAAAAGAGAAGGCCCGCTGCAATCAAATTCCCCATAACCAGGAATAACCCCGAGAAAGTCCATTACCGGTTTAAGCATTACGCTCCAGCGGGAATATTTAATAAGGGTGGGAACCTGTTCTGTATCTTGAGGTTCCTCAATCAACAGTCCCCATTGCCGGTTCCTGGCCTCATCTTTAAGGGCCGTTAAATTGGGAACGGGGCAGAAGCCGCTGAGATAGCTGATCCCGCCT
>JAJRZN010000051.1 GCA_024275235.1 Deltaproteobacteria bacterium | reverse complement strand
TATTATCCTGCAGGCTGAAGCGCATATCCTTGAACAGCTTTTGCAATTGCCGCTTCAAGGGCCTGAACTTCTGCTCGGCGATATAGTGTTTATTCTTATTCATTACAACTTCTTAAAGAAGCGGCTTTTCCTTATAATACGCACCTTATACCACTGGCCAATTCATTATAATAATTTATCAGATTTTAGCTTGACATTATTTCATCCTTGTTTAGATAATAAAAAATAACAGATTACTATAAATCTGCCTGATTATCCAATATAAAAACAGGGCTCTTTTTATGTTTAACAACCTGAAAATACGCTGGAAAATTCTTCTGAGTTAGTACCTGGGCATACTCACCGCCGTAATTTTAATGACCTCCTTCCTCGTCTTCAGCATGAAACAGAATGTGGCCCGGGAAGTTAAAACCATCCGGCGGGACGAGATGGCCAAGGTTAAGGTGCAGCTTAAAAATTATGTGGATATCGCTTATGAAACCATCAGTGCCAATATCAAAGAGGCCCATAATAAAAAACATATTATTGCTCTCTACGGCCCGCGGCTGAAAAATATCGTTGATATTGCCTTTAATTTTGTTAATCAGGCCAAAAAAGAGGTGGCAGAGGGTAAAATGAGTCTGGCGGCAGCTCAGAAAATGGCCGCCGACAATATCAAAAACATTCGTTACGATCAGGGGCGCGGCTATGTCTGGATCAACGACACAACCCTGCCATATCCCAAAATGATCATGCACCCTACGGTTCCCGCTCTTGACGGCAAGGTTTTGAACAGCCCCAAATTCAACTGCGCTCTTGGCAAAAAGGAAAACCTCTTTACCGCCTTTGTCAAATCATGCAAAAGCAACAACGGTGAAGCCTATGTAGATTATCTCTGGCCCAAACCGACAAAAAATGGTCTCACGAAAAAACAGCCCAAACTCTCTTATGTCCGGGAAGTAAAAGGCTGGAACTGGATTATTGGTACCGGTATTTATGTGGATGAAGTCCTGCCTGAGATTATTGAGAAAACCAAAAACGATATTAAAAAGATGCGCTATAACAACGGGATTGGTTATTTCTGGATTAACGACACTACTATGCCGTATCCCAGAATGATCATGCATCCCATCGCCCCGGCCCTTGACGGCAAGGTTATGGACAGCCCCAAGTTCAACTGCGCTCTTGGCAAAAAAGAAAATCTCTTTACCGCCATTGTCGAGTTATGCAAACGCAATAACGGAGAGGCCTATGTGGAATATCTCTGGCCCAAGCCGACCAGGAACGGCCTCACGAAAAAACAGCCCAAACTCTCATACGTCCGGGAATACAAACCCTTACACTGGATTGTCGGTACCGGGGCCTATATTGACACCATCGACGCCATGGTGAAACAAAAAACCGACAGTGTCAACGTCCAGATCAAATCCATGTTGATAAAAATTGGTCTCATTATGGCCGTTGTTACCCTGTTAGCCCTGATCGGTCTCTGGTTTATTGCCAGTCTCATCAGTACCCCCCTGTTAAAATGTACCGCCTTTGCCGCCCGGCTTGGGGAAGGCGACCTCAATGCCAGTGTGGATATAGACAGCACCGATGAGGTTGGAGAGCTGGCCTCCTCCATGCGGGCCATGGGTGAAAAATTGAAAAATTCCATCGGTAATATCCGGGAAATCGCGCGACATCTTTCCGCTGGAGCCGTTTCCCAGGCAGAGTCAATAAAGAAAACAGCTTCTTCATTGGAAGAAATAACGGCCATGACCAAATGCGGCCAGGAAAACGCTCAGTCGGGTGAACAGCTGATTAACGAGACCGGAGCAACGGTAATTCAGGCGAACAAGGCCATGGAAAAACTGCAGTCTTTTATGCACGAAATCGCTAAATCCAGCCGGGAAACTCAACAGATTATTAAAACCATTGACGAGATAGCCTTTCAGACCAATCTCCTTGCTTTAAACGCGGCAGTAGAGGCGGCGCGAGCCGGTGAGGCCGGAGCCGGATTCGGCGTGGTGGCCGATGAGGTCAGGAATCTGGCCATGCGGGCGGCAGAGGCGGCGCAAACAACAACAAATCAGCTTGAGACCACGGTCAAACAGATCGAAGTCGGTGATGAGTTAACCAATTCAGCCGGCCAGAAATTCAACTCCGTAAACGATAAGGTGAGCAAGCTGGGTACCTTGATTCATGAAATAAGCCGGTCGGCAAATGAACAGGCAGCCAGCATAAACCAGGTCGATGAAGCCGTCTCCAATATCAATGCGGTCGTCCAGAATACCGCCTCCGACGCCGACAGGCTCGTTATCGCGGTAGACATCTTTCGGACAGCCGAAGATGGATAAACAGGGCCGGATTTTTCGTAACTGTTTAGATGTGCTTCAGATTCGTTCGTTTATGGTTTCGCAGCGTACTTGTGCTGCTCAAGAAGTCATAAATGGACGAGGTAGGCGAAGACTCCGATATGGAGTGCAGCTAAACAGTTACGTCATTAAGAATTAAACCGATCCCTGTTCTGCCAACGTCTCAATAAGGTCTCCACGTCTGAAAGTAGCCGATAGCTGTTGGAGAGAAATTTCTCGTTCGCCATATAAATTCGTTAATGCTTTTGTAACATCATTGATGGCATTCTGATAATATTCATTTTTTTTACTCTCAAAATGAGCACGGATATTTTTGAAATTACGATGGTTAATATCAGAACGCCGTACATTGTTATCCGCCAATAATTTTCGTCCAACCAGCATGGAAATATAGTGGGATGCGTATGGAATAAAAATCGGTGAATTGGCCATACTTGGGCGCTTTCGTTCGTTTTCAACATGTCTGAATATTATGGTTGCCAAAAGTGCCTGAGCAGCGTTTAGTTTGTGGAAAATAACGTTATAGAGCTTGCCAAAGTGTTCTTTTCGGCGAAATTTTGCCTGCTGCGGCCTTTTTCGCCAGATGGCAAGCACCGACTCGGCAACAATGGAACTGGTGATAACAGACGAACCGCCGCCACCCTCTTCGCGTTTGCGTTTGTAAGTGAATCCAAGATCTTTGATGCCTGTTTCAAGTTGTTTCTGGATTTCATCATTAGAGCGTAGATCCCGCAAATCAACAGGATTTTGACTGTTGGTCGCGTAGGTAATATCACGAACAAAGTCTTGATCATCCTCTGATAATTCATAAATACGAAGCAATACATATACATTTTCAAACGATTCATCAAACAACTGTTTCTGAGAAGGATAGAGCGTTTGTTGGATAGTTTTGCATGTTTGTCCACCATTGATAATCTGCATGCTTTCCAGTTTCAGTTGATAGTTTTCTCCTTGCAGCGCATTATGACGGAATTTTTTGCATATCATCGTAATTCCATTATTAAAAAAGTAAAAATTATCCCTTTTTTCTTTATCCATAAGAGTTTCATGAATAGCCGAGTTGACGCGGTTAGAATGTAAACCAAGATAACGTCGAATATTCCGTTCCAATAACAAATCGCTGTGTCGGTTAAAAAGTTCAGCAATCTCAGTCACCGCTACTTTCCCAACCAGGACCCGACGGAAATTGAAGTCTTCAATAATAGCTTTACCCCGCAAACGGACAGAATCATCTACAGTTTTTTTGCGTTGCAGAACAGCCACAATACTGTCATGATTGTAATGAATCCAAATTACCTGATCATCAGTAAAGCCTGACTGATCAATCCAGTTTTGCGCCTGATCGTTCCATTTTGCGCCATTATTGCAAAGAACAACGCGTACAGTGGGAATATAACCGTCACGGACAAGAGAACGAATTTCTTCTACCTTGGGAGCTATTCTGTCATTCAGCGCAACTTTTTTTGCCGGATCAAAAAGAGTTGCCACAGTGTTAACGGCCTTTTGAACGCCATTTTCCGGGAAATTAGCATCTCCTCTCAGGTTTTTGACCTTATATTTCCCCTGAAAAATTGTTACTGCAAATTCTCCATCATCAACTTCACTGATATGAATGCCGTCTACCCCTGCGTCGTTTCCTCCTTCGGTGAGCAATTCAGAAGCCTCTTCCAGTGTAAGCTCTAAGGCGGCAGACATACAGAGCAGAACAAACGCGGATGATTTTTTTTTGTTTTCATCACCATCAGGCAATAAATCAGCGTGATCTTCCATGATTCCTGTTATTCTCTGATCAATGATACTTGCGTTTATGTTCATAACGCATTCCTCCAATATTTGTGTTTTATCCTTGAGTATTCAGGAATCATTCAACAAGCAACTTTTATACGGTTAGGGACAGGTGCTGTCAATCGGTTTTCTGAATTCTGAGCATTTGACGCTATTTCTACCAGATACCTGTTGGAATGAGCTCTGTTCCATATCTGAGGGTTTCATCTTTGATACAGAACAAAGCTGTGACGGTACTCTCTCTGGCGGGCAGATGAAACTCAGGGGCGTCAAAGTGAGAAGTTACCAAGTTATTTACAGCACAAATACAGCGTATGATTTATGACATCAGCATACTGTTCGAGCTTAAAGTGGAGGCGGCAGAGCCTGAACAGGCTGTAAAAAATTATCTTTCTTAACAACACCCGGATTTTACCAGAATGTATGAATACTGCCAACCATAGGTATGATCGTGAGTAAAAATAAACGCCAGCCGGCAAGACTGCTGCGACTTTATGGCAATGTGGATATTCGCCGGGTGGATGGAAAAGAGATCATCCTGAGTAAAATAATCCCTTATTTTTTCCTTGGCATGGGTGGTATGCTGCTTTCCGTTATCATGGCGGTTTTTCTTTTTCAGGTACCATTGCGCGGTTCGTTGCCGGCGCTTATCTTTTCCTCTTCCCTGTTCATGTTGGCGGCGGCAGAAGGGCGGAGGTGGAAAAAATCAGCGCTGATACAAGGATGCTGCGACAGGAATTAGCGGCTCTTCGTTACCGGGCCAGAGCTGAACTCATCTCGGCCCTGGCCGCCAGGGATGCCGCGGCCGTGAGATACCAGGCGGCTCTGGAATCGGCTAAGGCCGCCGCAGAAACGGCCAGAATTCAGGGAAACCGATTTGAAGAAGGGCAAATTTCAGCTGCTGATCTCGTGGATGCCGAAGCGGTGCTGTCCAGGGCTGAATCGGGTAAGGCGTCTGCCTTGACGGATCTATGGAGAGCCGGTGACAGTATCCGCTTTGCCCTGGGGCAGGAACCGGCCCTGTATCCCGTCCGCCAGACACCGTGAACCAGAAGAGGTGAACCTTCATAAAAAAAACAGGGAACTTGATAAAATAAATGTAAGCGCTCAACAAACCACACCAGCAGGGGGGCGGAGCGCTTACAAACAAATTATCTTCCCGCCAAACCAAGGAGGCATAAATGAGCAAAGATAAAAAACCATGCGATTTTACCATATTCGGGGTTCTGGGGGATCTGTCGAGGCGCAAATTGTTCCCCGCCCTTTATCAGCTGGACCGGGCCGGTCTGCTCCATGACGACACCCGTATCATCGGTGTTGCCCGTCATACAATCAGCCAGGATGAATTTGTCGCCACAATGCGGCAAAGTCTGGATGCCTTTGTCACTGATCCCCTGGATTCAGAGGTGATGGAACGTCTGCTGGCAAGACTCACCTATGTCCTGATTAATCTGGATGTTCCGTAGGAATACCACGCCTTATGTGAGGTAATCGACCAGAAACATCGGGTGCTGATCAATTATTTTGCCGTGGCCCCCTTCCTTTTCGATGATATATGCGCCGGTCTGGAGCAGGCGGATATCGTTACTCCGCAGGCCCGGGTGGTGGTGGAAAAGCCCATCGGCCGGGATCTGGCAAGTTCGGAGGAAATCAATGATGTCATCGGCCGGATATTTAATGAAGACCAAATATACCGCATCGACCACTACCTCGGCAAGGAAACAGTCATGAACCTGCTGGCCCTGCGTTTTGCCAACTCTATCTTTACCACCAACTGGGATCACAACACCATTGATCATGTCCAGATCACCGTGGCCGAACAGGTGGGTATTGAGGGGCGTTGGGGATATTTTGACAAAGCCGGTCAGTTGCGGGACATGGTTCAGAATCACTTGATGCAGATCCTCACTCTCGTGGCCATGGAGCCGCCGGTCAACCTGCTGGGAGACAGCCTGCATAATGAAAAGATCAAGGTACTCAAGGCCCTGCGGCCCATCACCAGGGAGAACGTCGAAGACAAAGTCGTCCGCGGCCAGTATGCCTCCGGTTTTATCAAGGGTAAATCCGTGCCGGGCTATCTCGATGAGGAGGGCGGTAATCCTCATTCTACCACTGAGACCTTTGTGGCCATCCGGGTGGATATTGACAACTGGCGCTGGGCTGATGTGCCTTTCTATCTGCGCACCGGCAAGGGTATGGCCACCAAACGCTCCGAGGTGGTAATCAACTTCAAACAGCAGCCCCATAATATTTTTGCCGATTCATACCGGCATCTGCCGCCCAACAAACTGATTATCCGTCTGCAGCCCGACGAAGGAGTTGAAATCGAAATGCTCAACAAGGAACCAGGTATCAGCGAGGGCGTGCGCCTGCAGCGTACCACGCTTGATTTAAGTTTTTCCGAGGCCTTTGCGGACGAACGGATTGCCGACGCCTATGAACGGCTGATTCTGGAAATTACGCGCGGCTGCCAGGTTCTGTTTGTGCATCGCGACGAGGTCAAACGCTCCTGGGCCTGGATTGACTCTATTCAGGAGGCCTGGACGCAGTGCAATGAACCTCCCAGGCCCTATCCGGCAGGCTCCTGGGGGCCGGTTGCCTCTGTGGCGCTTTTGGCTAAGGACGGCAGAGAATGGGAAGAGTAAATAAGCCTGATTTTCCGCCGAATAATTATGATGTTTAAACCGGGAGCTGACGATGACAGACAACAAAAATCAACCAACCTCTATTGCCGCCATCAAGAAGGCCTTTGCCAATAACCTCTATCATAATATAGGCAAGCCCGCCCTGGCCGCCACGCCGCAGGATTTTTATACCGCTCTGGCCTGTACCGTGCGCAGTATGCTGCTTGATAAATATATTCATTCCATGGCAACCTATCTGAAAAAGGAAACCAGGATAGTGGCCTATTTTTCCGCCGAGTTTCTCGAAGGGCCGCATCTGGTCAATAACATGCTCAACCTCGGGGTGATTGATCAGGTACGTAAGGCCATGGGGGAACTGGGGCTTGATATAGACAAACTCATCTCCTTAGAGACCGAGCCCGGCCTCGGTAACGGCGGCCTTGGGCGGCTGGCCGCCTGTTACCTCGATTCGCTGGCAAGCCTGAAAATCCCCGCCATCGGCTATGGACTTCGCTATGAACACGGCATGTTTGAACAGCGCCTTGAAGACGGCTGGCAGGTGGAATATTCCGACAACTGGCTGCATTACGGTAACCCCTGGGAGCTGTATCGCCCGGAAAGAACCTACAGGGTTCAATTCGGCGGCTATACGGAATCCTATAATGACCCGGAGCACGGTTACCGGGTACGCTGGAATCCCGGCATGGTGGTCAGAGGTATTGCCTATGATACCCCAATCCTCGGTTACCGGGTAAATAACTGTGTTTTACTCCGATTATGGCAGGCGGAAGCGGCCAAGGATTTTGATTTCTCCGATTTTAACCGGGGCGATTATTATGGCGCCGTGGAAAACAAGGTGGTGGCGGAAAATATTACCAAGGTTCTCTACCCCAACGATGCCAGCCAGGCCGGTAAGCGGCTGCGCCTTGAACAGCAGTATTTCCTGGTCTCCTGTTCCCTGCAGGATTTAATCCATATGCATACAGTCATGAAAGGGCTTGATCTGAGCAGTCATCACCGCTCCGTGGCGGCTCAACTGAACGACACCCATCCATCCCTCGCTATTCCTGAGCTTATGCGCCTGCTGGTCGATGAACATCTTTTCCCCTGGGACAAGGCCTGGGAGATCACTCGGAAGACCTTTGCCTACACCAATCACACCCTGCTGCCCGAGGCCCTGGAAAAATGGCCCGTTCCTCTCTTCCAATCCCTGCTTCCGCGTCATTATTAGATAATCTGTGAAATAAACCGCCGTTTTCTCGACGAGGTGCGGCTGCGTTTTCCCATGGATAACCAAAGGGTTGCCGATATGTCACTTATTGATGAGACCGGGGAAAGATATGTCCGCATGGCCGGTCTGGCCTGTGTGGGCAGCAGTCATATCAACGGTGTGGCACGTCTCCATACCCAGCTGCTCAAGGATCAGGTCTTAAAAGATTACCATTGCCTCTGGCCGGATAAAATCATCAATATCACCAACGGCGTTACCCCGCGGCGTTGGATGGGAGTCAGCAATCCAAAACTGACGGCCCTGATAACCGAGGCCGTGGGTGAGGACTGGCTGAATAATATGGAGAAATTGTCGGATCTTGAGCCCTTTGCCGATGATGCCTCCTTCCGGGAGAAGTGGTACCAGATAAAAAGGGGGCATAAGGAACAGGTGGCCAGTCTGATACTGAAGCGTTTCGGCTTTGTCGTCGATCCTGATTCCATGTTTGACGTTCAGGTCAAACGCATCCATGAGTATAAACGCCAGCATCTCAATATTCTTCATCTCATCAGTCTTTACTGGCGGCTGAAGAATGAGCCGGATTTTGACATGGTACCGCGAACCTTTATCTTCGGCGGCAAGGCCGCGCCCGGCTATTTTATGGCTAAATTGATTATCAAGCTGATTACCTCCGTTGCCGAGGTGCTCAATAGTGATCCCGTAACGAGGGATAAGCTGAAGGTTATATTCAGGCCTAATTATAATGTCACAATCGGCCAGATCGTCTATCCCATGGCCGATTTATCGGAACAGATTTCTCTGGCCGGTAAAGAGGCCTCAGGTACCGGCAACATGAAATTCGCCATGAACGGTGCCCTGACCATCGGTACCCTGGACGGGGCCAATATTGAAATTCGTGAAGAGGTGGGGGCGGAAAATTTCTTCCTCTTCGGCCTCACCGCGCCTCAGGTGTTTGAGCTCAAGCAGTCCGGCTATCATCCCCTGGATATATACCACAGCAACGACCGGCTCCACGCCGTTATCGACCTGATAGAATTCGGCCATTTCTCCCATGGAGACAGGAATTTATTCAAACCCCTGCTTGATTCCCTGAAATTTAACGATGAGTATATGCTTTTTGCCGACTTTCAATCCTATATTGACTGTCAACAGAAGGTAAACGCAGCCTATGCCGATAAAGAAAAATGGCTTAAAAAATCAATCAAAACCGTGGCCCGGATGGCCAGATTTTCCTCCGACCGCTCTATCAGGGAATATTGCGGCAGGATATGGCAGATTAAGCCGGTTGAGGTGTTATCAGGTTAACGGTCTGATGGTTGAGCGTTGCCGTTGAGGTTGTCATACCGAAATTAAGAATTTAAAATTTTCATGGAGAACAGTCATGCACAATACCGTTAAGACCGTCACCAGGCGGATTATCAGGCGCAGCCAAAAGAGCCGGGAAAACTATCTGCGTCATGTTGATGAGGCGCGCGGCACAGGGCCTTGCCGTCAAAGAATCCCCTGCAGTAACTTTGCCCATGATCTTGCCGGCTGCCCGGCCGGCTGCCGCACTGTCCTTCTCAAGGACAACGCCCCCGGTATTGCCATTATCTCATCATATAATGATCTGCTTTCCGCTCATCAGCCCTATGAAAGATATCCCGGGATTATCAAAGAGGCCATTGCCGAGACTGCCGGTACAGCTCAGTTTGCCGGCGGGGTACCGGCCATGTGTGACGGGGTTACCCAGGGTGAGCCGGGTATGGAACTGAGCCTGGTCAGCCGGGATGTGATTGCCATGTCCACGGTTATCGGCCTGTCCCATAACGTCTTTGACGGCGCCCTGCTGCTGGCGGTCTGTGACAAGGTTATGCCCGGAATGCTCATGGGCGCCCTCCAGTTCGGCCACCTGCCCATGATCCTTGTCCCGGCGGGGCCCATGACCTCCGGCCTGGCCAACAAGGAAAAGGCGCGGGCCCGTGAACGCTTTGTCAAGGGAGAAATTGACCGCCGCCAGATGCTGGCCTCCGAGGTCAGCGCCTACCACAGTCCCGGTACCTGTACCTTTTACGGCACCGCCAACTCCAACCAGTTGATGGCGGAGATGCTGGGCCTGCACCTGCCCGGCGCCTCCTTTGTCAATGCCGGGACAAAATTACGTGACGCCCTGACCCGCGCTGCCGCGTCCCGGATTACAGCCATAACCCATCTTGGCACTCAATACACCCCCCTCGCTCATATTATCAGCGAATAATCCGTGGTCAACGCCATGGTGGCCCTACTGGCAACCGGTGGTTCCACCAACGAGACCCTGCATCTCGTCGCCATTGCCCGGGCGGCCGGTATCCTGATTAACTGGGATGACTTCTCTGAACTCTCGGAGATGGTGCCTCTGCTGGTGCGGATGTATCCCAACGGCCCCGAAGATATAAACGCCTTTCAACGGGCCGGCGGCATGCCCCTGCTCATCCGGGAACTGCTTCAGGGGGGGCTGGTACACCAGGATGTGGAGACTGCTGCCGGGCCGGGGCTGAAACGCTATCTCCAACAGCCGGTGCTTGAAGGGGATACACTGGTCTGGCGGGACGGCCCGGCGCGCAGCGGGGACGATGAGGTTATTACCTCAATTAACAAACCTTTTTCCACCATGAGCGGTATAAAAGTACTGTCCGGCAATCTGGGCCGGGCGATTATGAAGATATCGGCCCTGATCGACGGCATAGACACCCTGGTGGAGGCCCCGGCCATGGTCTTTAACAGCCAGCATGAGGTGGGAGAGGCCTTTGAGGCCGATAAATTAAACCGGCACCTCGTGGTAGTGGTCAGATTCCAGGGCCCGGAAGCCAACGGTATGCCGGAACTGCACAAGCTGATCACCTACCTCTCCATTATCATGGATCGGGGCTACAGCGTCGGTCTGGTCACGGACGGCCGCCTGTCCGGGGCCTCAGGCAAGGTTCCCTTCGCTATTCACTGTACCCCCGAGGCCTTTTGCGGCGGCCTGCTGGCCAAGGTCAGGGACGGGGATATTATCCGGATGGATGCCCGTAACGGCCGCCTGGAATTACAGGTAAGTGAGGAGGAATTAAGCGCTCGTGAGGCCGTGATTCCAGACCTTACGGTTCACCGCTACGGTCTGGGACGCCAGATATTCACGCCGTTGCGGACAAATATGTCCGGTGCCGAAGAAGGGGCCAGCTCCCTCTTCGACTATGTTGATGAGAGCTCCAACCCGGTTTTATCACAGGCGGCAGGGGCCGCGGAGAAATGAAAATAATCCGCTCTTCCTGGGGAATTTATATGAAAGTCACCAGCCGGGACTATTATTATCCAGCCGGGACTTGCAAATTTCGTTGTACCTGAGGAACCGGGCGTGGTCGCTACATTTCGAGAGGTTATAAAGTCAAGAGTGTGGTTTATTGAGTGCTTTACTATAAAAGAGGTGAAAAAATGGCTGATATAATTAACTGGCAGAAAACACCCCGGCAAATCCTTCAGACCGGGCCGGTGATACCGGTAATAGTTATCAAGGACGTTGAACAGGCGGTACCACTGGCTCATGCCCTGCTGCAAGGCGGCATAAAGGTTATGGAGATTACCCTGCGCAGCAAGGCCGCGATTGAGGCTATCCACCGGATCAGCCGGGAAGTTCCCGAGACCGTGGTTGGTGCCGGTACGGTCACCTCCGCTGCCGACCTGGAAGCGGTCAGAGAGGCCGGGGCGGTCTTCGCGGTGAGCCCTGGTCTGACCCCGGCCCTGCTTACGGCTGGAGTCCGGGGTTCTATTGCTCTGCTGCCAGGTATCTCCACCGCTTCCGAATTAATGCTTGGTATGGAAATGGGATATACGGCCTTTAAATTTTTCCCGGCCGAGGCGGCGGGCGGCATCCGGATGCTGCAGGCTATAGCCGGCCCCTTTCCACATATCACCTTCTGTCCCACCGGCGGTATTTCAGCGGCCAATTATCAAAAATATTTAGCGCTTGGGAATGTTGCCTGCGTGGGCGGTTCATGGCTGGTGCCGGCGGCAGTCCTGGAAGAGCGCGACTGGCGGAAAGTTACTGATCTTACTCGTGAAGCTGTAAACGGTATCTAATTAATCCGCCGGGATTTTTTTAGTCAGACCCCATTAAAATAAAATGGATAAAGGCGGTAGAAACGAGACACATAGTTGTATCTACCGTTAAAAAAATATAACAGAGGGCGTGGCATGAAAAGATTACCCGCTAACAAGACAAAACTTATCTGCACCATTGGCCCGGCCTCGGATTCCTATGAGATGATTGAGCGGATGCTTACAGCGGGGATGAATGTTGCCCGGCTGAATTTTTCCCATGGTGATTTCGCCTCTCATGGCGAGGTGATTAAAAAGATTCGGGCCGCCTCAGAGAAAACCGGCAGGCGGGCCGCCATTATGGCCGACCTGCCGGGGCCTAAAATGCGGATAGGCACCCTGGCTGAACCCATAACCATTGATAAGGGCGCAGCGTTTACCCTGACCACGGAAGAGATCATCGGTGGCAGAGACCGGGTATCCGTAAGTATGAAGGAGCTGCCCGGAGTGGTAAAAAAAGGTGATACCATCTTTTTAAATGACGGCCTTATTCAGCTGCGGGTCGACGGGGTTGAGGGCCGGGATATTCGCTGTACCGTTATGGTCGGCGGCCATCTGCAATCGAGAAAGGGGGTAAACATTCCCGGAATCGACCTGGGAATCAGCGCCTTTACCGCCCGTGACCGTGACTGCCTGCGCTTTGCCCTGGAAAACGGGGTGGACGCTGTCGGCCAGTCCTTTGTCGGCAAGGCTCAGGATATTGAAGATGTTCGGGCCGCGGCGGCTGAAATGGGCTTTACCCCCTTTATTATCGCCAAGATTGAGCGGGCGGGGGTCAGTGAAAAGATAGATGAAATCCTGGCCGTCACCGATGGTATAATGGTGGCGAGAGGTGATCTCGGGGTGGAGATTCCCATTGAGCGGATTGCCGTGGAGCAGAAATTTCTTACCGCCCGGGCCAACTTTTTCGGCCGGCCGGTAATCACCGCCACCCAGATGATCGAGTCTAT
This sequence comes from Deltaproteobacteria bacterium, assembly GCA_024275235.1. Classification (GTDB taxonomy): domain Bacteria; phylum Desulfobacterota; class Desulfobulbia; order Desulfobulbales; family VMSU01; genus JAADIV01. The sequence goes on along the minus strand of JAJRZN010000051.1, from coordinate 21,513 downwards.
GACTCACAATCGCCGGCCAACCAGGGCTGAGGCCACCGATGTAGCCAATGCCATTCTTGACGGCACAGACTGTGTCATGCTGTCGGAAGAGTCGGCCATGGGTGATTATCCTCTGGAATCCGTGGAAATGCTGGCCCGGATTGCCGCGGCCACGGAACCGCACAGGGAGCGGTATAACTTTGACTCCAGCTTGAAACCACAGGCGGGAGATGATTTCCCCAATGGTGTTGATCTTATTGCGGAGAGTATTGAAAATATCCTGGCCAAAATTAATTCATCAGCCGCCGTTCTCGCGCCGACCGCCAGCGGCGCCACAGCGAGAAGCCTGACCAGATTCAGGTTGCCAAAGTGGATACTGGCCGTGAGTCCTTTCGAAAAGACCTGTCGTGAACTTATGTTTTCCTACGGTGTATATCCGGTTTTGGAAGAGGAGCATCCTCATGACTGGACGGCCTATGGCCGCAACTATGCCAAAGAGCACGCCTTGACAGGCAGTTTTATCATCCAGACCGAGGGGCCCTCACCGAGACATCCTGAAATAAATCATAAGATGGAAATTATCACCCTGCCAGAGGAGTAAGTCAGGCTTCCCTTTTTCCGGCATATTCACATTACGGCTACATCTGATTATAGCACTCAGGTGCGCGGCATTATTTTTTCCGCCACCTGGGCCTGAATCGCCGTGATGGCCACTGTGTTGACAATATCCGGGACTAAACAGCCGCGGCTGAGATCATTGACCGGCTTTTTCAAGCCCTGGAGAACGGGACCAATGGCCACCGCCCCGGAAGAGCGCTGCACGGCCTTATAGGTGTTGTTACCGGTGTTAAGATCCGGAAAAATAAAGACCGTGGCCCGTCCGGCCACGGCACTGGCCGGCATCTTTTTTCCGGCCACCGCGGGATCAATGGCGGTATCGTACTGCATCGGCCCGTCAATTCGCAAATCAGGCCGCCGCTGCCGGGCAATGGCCACTGCCCGGCGTACCAGATCCACATCCGTGCCGGCCCCGGAAGTGCCGCTGGAATAAGAGAGCATGGCCACCAGGGGCTCAATGCCGAATATTTCAGCCGTTCTGGCGGAGCTGATGGCGATTTCGGCCAGCTGTTCGGAGTTGGGATCAGGATTAACCGCGCAGTCGCCATAGACCAGTACTCTGGTCTCCAGACACATCAAAAAAACCGAGGAGACCAGCAGGACGTCGGGCGGGGTACCGATAAGCTGAAAGGCCGGCCTGATGGTATGGGCCGTGGTATTAGCCGCCCCGGAGACCATGCCGTCAACCATATCCTTATAGACCATCATGGCGCCGAAGTAATTGACATCACTCATGCTGTCAAAGGCCATATCCATGGTGACACCCTTGTGTTTACGCAGGGTGTAAAAGGTTTCGACAAACTCCTCGTAAAAGCCGCATTTTCTGGGATTGAGAACTGTCACTCCCGCCAGCTTCAGGCCAAGAGTCGCGGCCCTGGAGCGCAGTTTCTTTTCATCCCCGAGGATAGTCAGATTTACCACATCGCGCAGCCGCAGTATTTCAGCGGCCTGGAGAATGCGGTCATCCTCTCCCTCAGGCAGAACGATATGCTTGCGGTTTTCCCTGGCCCGCTGAAACAGGGTATATTCAAACATCAACGGTGACATGGTGGGAGAGGCGGGAACCCGGATTTTTTCTTCCAGGGCCTGGATATCGGCATTGGCTTCAAACATGCCAAGGGCCAGGGCGATTTTACGCTCATAGTTGGGGCGCAGCCGACCCCGGACGGCAGCGGCATGAATAGCGGTGCGGTAAGTGTCGGTGGGAACGCGGTAGATGGGCATATCCAGATCATCAAGGCCTTCCAGCAGGCGCATGACGGAAGGGGCCGGTGTCAGATCGCCGGAGAGCAGCAGGCCAACCGGTGAAGGATAATTCCGGGAGGCGATGGCCCCCAGGGTTGTAAAAATAATATCAGAGCGGTCGCCAGGGGTGATAATCAGATCGTCTTTCCGGATAAAATTCAGGAAATTAGCCGGGCCCATGGCCGCCACTTTCAGATCACGTACATCGCGCTGCAATCCGGTTCTGGGGCCGCTGAACCACTCAGCGCCCAGGGCCTCGACAATTTCCTCCATAGTAGGATTGCCAAGATTTTTCACCTCGGGCAGCAGATCAATTACAATATCAGCCTCGCACTGCTGACGCAATTCATCTTTCGCCTGCGGCAAAATGGTTTCATTGACCCGGTTGACCATAACCGCCAGCAGCGGGCATCTCAGCTGCCGGAAAGATTCTCGCGCCACGCGGACATTTTCCAGCAGCTCCGGAACCGTCAGTCCATATCCGGAAGATACATAGAGGGCGGGAGAACCAAGTTCCCTGGCAATACGGATGGAAATATCGTAGTCAAAGATATCAGAGAGGCGGCTGATATCCGGCCCCTCACAGAGGAGAAAATCACATTGTTCCTCCGCCTGCTTGAACTTACTGATAATCTCGCGGAAGAGACGATTCTCCGCACCGGCGGCAATCCAGGCCCTGGCCTGATTATAAGTAACACCAACCATCTGCTCCGCTTGCAGAGCGATATTAAAACGACTTGAGATTAATTGAATATGGGTGTCTTCATCCGGCGGTACGGACGAAATGGCCCGGAAAAAGCCAAGATGATCAACCCGGCGGGAGAGCATCTCCATCAGGCCCAGAGTAATAACCAGTTTGCCGCTGTTGGGCTCCAGACTGGCGATATAAAGGCTTTCTGCCATGCTTCTCTCCAAACCCGCTCAAAGCCTCTGCCGGGGAAGGCGTTCTTTTATGAACCTCGCCATGGAATGAAGTTCAAGGCCGGGCAAAAATTTAAGTACATGAATGCGTTACATGGAGATAATCCGGGGCCGGAGCAGGATAACCAGTTCCTTTTTAGTGGATACCGTCCCGTTGTTTCTGAAAAGTTTACCGATACCGGGAATCTTGCCAAGGCCGGAGATGTGATTATCTGAATAGGTGGAGCTGTTGTCAATGAGGCCGCCAACCACCAGCATGTCACCACTTTTTACCCGGACGATGGTATTCATTTCTCTTAAACTTACCTTGGGTAGTCCCACCTGATTTGAGCCAAAAACTTTGTATTCAATGGGCTCGCTCAGTTGCGAGGTGACCGGGGTCAAAGAAAGGATAATCTCATTGTTATCCCCAATGGTGGCTACCACCCCCATCCCGAGGCCGGACATAACCGAGGCGGTGTTTACCGTATAAGTAACACTGCCGGTGGTACCATCGGTGGTGGAACTTACCGAATCGACATATTTGACATTCTGGCCGACACTGAGCATGGCCGGCTGGCCGTTCATCACGCTTATCTTGGGACTGGAGAGCACTTCAACATGGCCCTGCTGCTTCATGGCATCTAAAATCAATGAGAAGCTCTTGTTATCAAGGGTAAGGAATTCGTTATGGTTGTTGGTAAAATAATGAGAGGTCGCGGTGGAAGACAATTTCTGAAAATCAACGTTAAAGCCGAAGCTGCTGCTCAACAGATCATTCCAGTTAATACCGGTGGTGTCATCTTTAGTTAAAGTAACCTCGACAATCTTGGCCTCAATGGAGATCTGGCGGTATAATTCATGGCGCAGATTGTTCAGATAACTGGAGACCTTCTTTAAAAGCGAGGGCGGGGCGGTAACCGTAATCAGGCCGATGGGCTGGTCGATGGTGTAATAACCCTTGCCGGCATCAGGAGCGGGGGCAGTGGCCGCCGGGACAGGCGGCTGAGTGGTCGAAGCTGCCGTACTGCCTGAGGCCGGAGTAGCTGAAGTTGTTACCGGGGTCTGCGAGGTCGGCGGCGGTGCCGACCAGATCTCTAATATTTTATCGAGATTGGTGCGGATATTTTTCCAGATATCAAACGTATTTTCTTTACTGGCCATATTCAGGGTGCCGCTCATATTAGAGCCCTCGGTACTGCCCAGGACATCGCCGCCTATTCCGGTGGAATAGGTGGTACTCATAAAGGGCATGGCGATATGAAATCTTTTAGTCTCTTTATGCTTAATTATAATGGTGTTGCCCTGGATCACCGAAAAGTAATCGAGCTGGCGCAGGAGGTTATTGATGGCCTCAAAAAAATCCTCTTCCGGCATAATGGTGACATTAACCAGAGCCCCCTTATCCACATCACTGGCCCAGCTCACATTCATGGATTTAAGTTTGGCCAACTCCTGCATGACGAGACGCAGCGGTTTGGGGGTGGCGGGGGTTATTCTGGCCCCCACCGGAATCACTATCCTGTGAGTCTTGTTAGATATAGTATCAGTAGTATCAAGGACATAGGAAGGTTTTTGATAACGGGCCGGTAATTGGTAAACAGCGGCTGATTTTTTTGCCCCGACTTTGGTTTTAACGGCCCCTTTGGTTTGTTCCGCTATAAATTTCGCCGCTATTTGCTCGGGCGGCGGGGTGGCAACACAGGCGGTCATAAAAAAGAGAACGGCGAGACCTAAAATGCTTAATAAAAAAGAGAGTGATTTCTTATTGTCCCTGATGGGGTAATAGCGCATGGTAATAGCTCCAGATGTTGTTATCTTTTGGCGTTCATGGCCAGGCGGCCCTTGATATAGCGAATCAAATCCGGATTAAGTGCGTAACCGGAATAAAGAATTGACTTATAGACCTCCACCGCCTTTTGTGGATGCTTTTCTTTATCATAGATTCTGGCCTGGGCGATCATGGTATTGAGATCAGAGCCGTATAAATTTTCATAACGGGCTAAAATATGCAGAGCCCGGGGCAGATCGTTCTTATTTTCGAGATAGGAGGCATAGCTGACCAGTGCTGTTCGGGACGGCCGTCTGCCGCTTGCCGCCTGCTCAAAATACTGCCGGGCCGCGGCCTTTTTCATGTTGGCCATGCCAATGGCGGCCTGGAGGGCGGCCTCTTGATCCACCGGGTTAAGTTTCAGGGCCTGGAGGGCGTAATCCACCGCCTTTTGGTTGTACCCCAGCTTGGTCAGACAGAGATGAGAGATGCGGCGGGCCAGCTCCTCGTTATGGGGCCATTTATCAAAGGCCGCCTCATACTGCCGCAGGGCCTCTTTGTTGTGATTGGCGGCCAACAGCTGATCGCCGCGCCGAATGAAGGTGTCTGCCGCCATGGCTTCCGGCGGCTGGGAGAGTTGTTTGTCGATCTTAACCTGGAGTTTATTGGAGGGGGCTTCCATCTGCAGAGCGGTTTTGCTCTTACTCACCGGCCAGACAAAGTTTTTAGACTTTGGTGAAATAACAATGGTGTGGTAACGCTCTTCCTTCTGGAGATCCTTGAGATTCATAATAACATCAAGGACAAAATCCCAGGGAACATTATTCAGTGACAGGGTAAGGGAACCTTTCACTGAATCATCGACCACGATATTATAGCCGCTTACCTCACCAATGAGACGAAAAACGTTATGGAGATCAATTTTATAAAAATCAACCGATATTTTCTGTTTATCGTAACCGGCATCGGCAAAGGCATCACCGCTGATCCCGACATTTTTCAGCTGAGCCTTGATGTGATCGGCCGGGGCGGTATGGTGAGGTTTAAGGGGAGCGGGTTTCTTCCTGACCTTTCCGGCGGTCAGGTTATTTAACAGATGACCGATGGCATCCGTGGAGGCGGCGCCCGCGGTTTTGATTTTCTTAACCGGGGCGGGCGGAGATACGGTTTTTCCCGCCAGTTCGGGGGGAGGCGTAATTCTAATCATCAGCCCCTTATTCGTCTTACAGACCTTATAGAGAAACATACGGTCAAGGGCGGAGTCAAAGACTATGCGCAGCCCGTTACCTCTCGGTGCGGTTCTGATCCGGGCCAGGGGGCCGATGTTAACCTTTTTGATCGGGGCCAGCCCGTGGTGGCTCTTGATAGCGGATAAATCGAGGTAGAATCTATCCGGCCGCCGGTTATCCCGGAGTAACTTTACCTTTTTAAAGCTCTTTATCTGTTTATCAGCCAGCAGGAGAACCTTGAGGGCCTTACCATCTCTTTCCACCTTAATACCGCGCAGGATGTTCTCCTGTACTGCGGCAGGGCCCCTGGCCGCGGCCTCAGATTTGTTTTTTTGTGAAACCGCTGCTGCCGCTACGACAGGAGAAGGCTTGGCAGCCGGGGCGGCAACGGCCTGGAGTATGACGCTTATATTGTCACCCTGCCGTTCAATTTTATAAGGCCAGTCCTGATCGAGAAGAATTTCCAGCTTGGCAATTATTGGTTTTTTGGCGCTTAATAATTTACCGGTTATCTGTTTAACGGGCGATTCATTAACCTGCAGGGGCAGTTTAAGGTCGGTACTGAAAGAGGCATTGGCTATATCGAGCACAACACGCAGAGGATCAAATAATTGATAGGTGGTAAAGGTTGGTGTGCCGGCACCTTTAATAGTCACCGTAAAATTCTGATCCGTCTTTTTTAAACTCAGGTCTGATATCTTATAGGTGCTGCCGCCGGGCGTATTGCCGGCCCAGGATAGAGTCCAGCCCAGTAAGATCATCATGGTCAGACTGATACCTTGCTTTATCAGGGTTTTCACTTAGTCGCCCCCTCTTTTCTCAATACCATTATGTTATCTCTGTAAATTTTTTTGCCGTTGGACTTGCGAAACCACTCTTTAATTACCACTTCGTTGGGCATGATGGCGGTCACGACCCCATAGCGGCCTATTTTAGTATTCTTTTTTATTATATATCCCTTACCGGTGGAATCCTGCACCATGGCCAGGGCCTTAGAACCGTTAAATAAAATTCCCACCAGATTTAACTGCCCCGGTTCAAAGAGCTGCATACCGGTTAACGGTTTAGTCTTTTCCTGGTCGGCCGCGGCTTTAATAGTGCTGGCGGCGATAAAGGGCATAAAGGGATCAGGGCGGTTCTCCTGTTGGTAGGTAAAAGGTTGATCCAGCAGTTTTTTCAAGGGGCTTTCCACGGCGGCTGCCCTGGCGGCCTCCTTGGTTTTGTTCACGGCTCCCGCCCATTGCGGCAGAAAAACAAGGCAAAAGACGGCCGTTGAAATCAACAACCTGCCGGCTGTAATTTTATCTTTAATGGCCACGTTTTTTCTTGTCCTTTGGTTTTGGTTCAATAAATTTATAGGTTACAAGATTTATGGATGATTTTAAGAGCATTTCGCCGCTCTGCATTGACGGCGAGCTGAGTTTAATCTGGTTCACGTTGACTATTCTCGGCAACTTACTCACGGTATCCAGAAAATGGCCGATATTGTGATAGGTTCCGGTAACAGAGATGGAAACCGGAATTTCAGCGTAAAAATCACGGGGTTTTTCTCCACCCGGTTTAAAGGAGAGAATATCCAGGCCGGCACCGGTGCCAAGGCTGGAAATATTGGTGAGCAGTGAGGGAATCTCCTTGGTGTCAGGAATTACCTGGGAGGCCTCCTTGAATTTGAGCTCAATCTCTTTCTGCAGGGCCTTTTGCTCATTAAGATGGGAGGCCTTGGCCTTGATAACGGTCAGCTCGTTCTGCAACTGGGTGAGATTACTCTCCAGGCGGCTGATATCATCAGCCTTGGGGGAGTAATAAAGAAAATAGAAGGCCACGGCCGGCAGGAGAAGAACCGCGGCGGCAATAAGCAGCTTGCGGTTGTTATCCAGGGTGGCGACCTTGGTATCTATAAAATTATCGAGGTTGGCTTTAAGCTGTTTGCTGTCCATATTACGTCCAGAGCTTTTTAATGCCTTGGCTGATTAAGGTTTGTTTAAGGTCATTAACAGAGAAAATTTCTTTAACTTTTTATTGGCCATCTTAACCAGCGATGAATTCTGCAACTGCGGCTTATGAAAGAATGGTGAGGCCTTGAGCCGTTCCATATATTGCGCGATGGTGGCGTTATCCAGGGCAGTCCCCTGGAGTGAAAGGGTGTTGGAGCTGAGCTGCATGGAGTTAAGCCACATACGGTTGGACGGAGTTAATCTGGCCACCGCGTCCATGATTCTTACCGGCAGATGGGCGTTGTTGTTCAGGGTTTCAATGGCTTTCAGTTTATAGTTGAGCCGTTCCTGCTCTTTTTTTATGTGGTTTATCTGACTTACTATGGCGCGGTATTTATTTTTTTCCGCCTGCAGAACGGCGGTTTTCTGGTTAATTTGAGTAATTTCACGGCTCTGGCTGTAGGCGGTCAGGCCCATTATAATTAGAATTAATGCCAGAGCGCCCAGCAGGGCAAATAATTCGTTACGCGCCCTGATCCTTTGTTTTATCTGCCTGACGGGCAGTAAATTTATATTTATCATAAGATCACGGGCCTTAGAGCTAAACCGGCGGCAATTGCCATTTCAGGCGCTATATGAGCCAGATAATCCCGGTCGATTTTGGCGCTTACCTCTGCTTTGGCAAAGGGGTTAAAAATTTCCGTCTCCATGTTAAGCTCGTTATTTAAGAATTTATCCAAGCCCTTGATCTTGGAGCCGCCGCCGCTCAGGATAATTCTGCTTATTTTGTCTTCCGGGTAATTGGAGGCATAAAAATCAATGGCCTTTTTGATTTCAAGTATCCATTGACTGCAGTTGTTGACCATAATTTCCTCAATGGCCTTTTTCTCTTCTTCACCGGTTTTTTGTCCGCCTATTTTGAGGTTTTCAGCCTCCTCAGCCTCTATATTTAATTTTTCTTTAATCTGTTCCGTAATCTGACGGCTGCCCATAACCACATCCCGGGCCAGAATGGAGGCCCCGTGGGCAATGATATTGATACTGATTTTAGAGGCCCCGATATCAATGAGGATGAAGTTCTGTCCGCTGTTTATCTGATCCTCAAAAGAGTTTTCCAGGGCAAAGGCATCCACATCCACCACCACTGCCTGGAGGCCGATGCTGGTCAGCATCTCAAGATAGGCGTTGATTACGTCCTTTTTGGCGGCCACCAGCATGATATCGGTGAATTCGGAATTTTCGGTATTGGTCTTTAAATCCTGATAATCAAGATAAACATCGTTGATATCAAAGGGGATATACTGCTCAGCCTCGGACTTAATATGTTCTGCCAGTTCCTTATCTTCCATGACCGCCAGGTTTATCTTTTTGACGATCACCGAATAGCCTGACATGGAGATAGCCACCTTTTCTGCTTTATCCTGAGGTTTTTACACAGGGCGTCAATAACGGCGGCCACGGCCTCCGGATCCTGCAGAACGCCGTCTTCCACGGCTCCGTCAGGTAATTTGGCGCTGCCGGTCTTTATTACCTGATGACCATTGGCATTGGTGGGGATTATTTCACAGACCTTAACGGAGTAAGAGCCTATATCAAGGCCCAGGGCCAGTTTATGCTGTCTGGCAAAGCCAGGTAGAGAAATTTTTAAATTTTCCGGCAGCTTGAATTTACCCATTATGTCGTGTCCAGGAAGACCCTTAATTGTCTGAATAAGTTATAAAAAACAAAAGCGACTACCTAAATTAAATGCATAAAAAAAAATGTTTGTCAAGCGTTTGCCGTGAATTAAAAATCATAAATTCCAATTATTTTCCTTTTTTTTCAGCCTCTGACTGCAAGGCGTCTATTCATGAAAACAATATATTGTATAGAGTGCTTTGAACGCGGCACAATATAGTGTTTTTTATTGATAATTTTCAACCGGTCAGGGGAATCGGCGAATATCCTTGAGTTTTGAGAGGTTTTGGGATACTTATTCTGTCGTTAAAATCCAATATTTATTCAAAAAAGGAAAATATTTTGTCAACGAAAGTCAATCCCCCCAAAAAATCCACCCTGCTAGAATACACCGAGGCCATTATTATTGCCTTGGTTCTGGCGCTGTTTATCAGGTCATTTGTTGTCCAGGCCTTTAAGATCCCCTCCGGTTCCATGGAGCCTACCCTCCTTATCGGTGATCACCTTCTGGTCAATAAATTTATTTACGGGATCAAAAATCCCTTTACCGGTACAACCTGGATACATATAAGCACCCCGCACCGCCGGGATATTATCGTCTTTAAATTTCCCTTAAATCCCAATGAAGATTTTATCAAGCGGGTCATCGGGGTGGCTGGTGACCGGATAAAGGTGGTGAATAAGGAGGTGTTTGTCAACGGTAAGCCCTTTAAGGTCAAGGAGGCGGTACATCTTAAGCCCAATATTATCCCCGGCGACATCAGTCCCCGGGATAATTTCGGCCCGGTGACCGTACCGAAGGGCTCCCTCTTTGTCATGGGTGACAACCGTGATAACAGCTATGACAGCCGCTTCTGGAAATTTGTCAAACTGAAGGCGGTCAAAGGTAAGGCCTTTATTTTATACTGGTCATGGGATAAGCAGGATTTCTCGGTTCGCTGGCGTCGTATCTTTAAAATTCTGCATTGACAGTTTATTAAGGCGTTATGGAACAGCACCATTTTGAGCATAAACATATCCTGAGCCTGGATGATTTTTCGGCGGCCGATATTGAATATATTATCCAGACTGCCGCCTCCTTGAAGGAGATTTCCAGCCGTTCCATCAAAAAGGTGCCTACTCTGCGGGGCAAGACCATCATTAATCTCTTCTTTGAACCCAGCACCAGAACCAGATTATCCTTTGAAATCGCCGCCAAGAGAATGAGCGCTGATACCTTTAATATTTCCATGTCAACCAGCTCCGCTGTCAAGGGCGAAAGTCTGGTGGATACGGCCCGTAATCTTCAGGCCATGCAGCCTGATGCCATTATTATCCGGCACGCCCAATCCGGGGCGCCCTATCTCCTGAGCCGTCATGTCTCTGCCTCAATTCTGAACGCCGGTGACGGTACCCATGAACATCCCAGTCAGGCCCTGCTCGATATGATGACAGTGCTGGATAAAAAGGGGCGGATCGCCGGCTTAAAGATTGCCATTATCGGTGATATAGCCCATAGCCGGGTGGCCCACTCCGATATTATCGGTTTCTCTAAGATGGGGGCCGAGGTTCATGTCAGCGGCCCGGCTACCATGATGCCCGAAGGTTTAAGCGAGCTGGGGGCGGTGGGTCATCTCAATATCCGGGAGGCGGTGCGGGATGCCGATGTGGTAATGACCCTGCGTATTCAGCGGGAACGTCTCCAGGAGCCGCTTCTGCCCACGGCGCGGGAATATGCCGATTTTTTCGGGATTAATAATGAAATTATCAAACTGGCTCGGCCGGATGCCATTATCATGCATCCGGGGCCGATAAACCGGGGCGTTGAATTAAGCCCTGATCTGGCCGACGGCAAACGCTCGGTTATTCTGGATCAAGTCAGCAACGGGGTGGCGGTACGTATGGCCCTGCTCTACCTGTTACTCGGAGGAGGTGATTAAGATGTCTCGTCCCCTGTTTTTAAAAAATGGCCGGATAATAGATCCAGCCAGTAATATTGACCGGGTAGGTGATCTCCTGGTGGCGGCGGGTAAGTGCCAGACGCTGGTGGAATCTCCACCGGCTGATACCGTGGAGATTGATTTGACCGGTAAATGGGTGTTACCGGGCCTTATTGATATCCATGTTCATCTCCGTGAACCGGGAGAGGAATACAAGGAAACCATTGCCTCGGGAATGGCGGCGGCGGCAGCCGGCGGCTTCAGCGCGGTGGCCTGTATGCCCAATACCAATCCGCCCTTAGACTCAGAATCGGCCATCGCCTTTGTCTGTGAGCGGGCTCGATTGGCTAAAGGGGCCAGGGTCTATCCGGTGGGCGCCATCAGCCGGGGGAGTGAGGGGCAGGAACTGGCGGATATGGGTGAAATGCGGCGGGCCGGGGCGGTGGCCTTTTCCGACGACGGTCATCCGGTGGCCGACAGCCAGCTTATGCGCCGGGCTCTGGAGTATGCCAGTAATTATAATTGCCCCGTTATCTCCCATTCCGAGGAGTTGTCATTAAGCCGGAACGGGGCCATGAACGAGGGAGCTTTTGCCACCCGCCTGGGGCTGCGGGGTATTCCGGGGGCCGCCGAAGAGATTATGGTCTATAGTGATCTGGCCCTGGCGGCCTATACCGGTCAGCGTCTCCATCTGGCTCATATCAGCACCGCTGAATCGGTGGGCCTGATCCGCCGGGCCAAGGCCGCGGGCTGCCCGGTGACCGCCGAGACCACCCCCCATTATTTTTCGCTCACCGAAGAGGCGGTGGGCAGCTATGACACCAATGCCAAGATGAATCCGCCGCTGAGAACCGCGGCCGATGTGGAGGCCGTTAAGGAGGGGTTGCGCGACGGCACTCTTGATGCCATCGCCACCGACCACGCCCCCCACAGCGAATTAGAAAAGGAAGTGGAATTCGCCCAGGCCGCCAATGGCATTATCGGCCTGGAGACCTCTCTGCCCCTGGCCCTTTGTCTAATTCGGGAGGGGGTTATTGATGCAAGGCGCCTGGTGGAGTTGATGTCCATTAACCCGGCCCGCATCATCGGGGTTGAGGGCGGTTCCCTCGCCGTGGGACAGAGAGCCGATATAACGGTGGTTGATCCCGCTTTAAATTTTTGTTATGAACGCCGGAATATTGTCTCCAAAAGTAAAAATTCGCCTTTTATCGGCCGTCATTTTACCGGCAGGGCCGTTCTGACCATTGTCGACGGTGAAATTGTCTATGATGCCAGATGACAGGGATCAGGGGCCAGGAAACAGATTACAGGAAATATTCAGCTGTCTTTTATAAACGGGATAAAAAATGTATTTTCAGGATATTATATTTGAGTTGAGTCGTTATTGGGCGGATATGGGCTGTGTGATTCAGCAGCCCTATGACATGGAGGTCGGGGCCGGTACCTTTCATCCGGCTACTCTGTTGCGGGCCCTGGGTCCGGAACCGTGGCGGGCGGCCTATGTTCAGCCCTCCCGGCGGCCCACCGACGGCCGTTATGGGGAGAATCCCAACCGCCTGCAGCATTATTATCAATTCCAGGTGGTGTTAAAGCCCTCTCCCAAGGATGTTCAGGAGCTCTATCTGAACAGCCTGCGCCGCTTTAAGCTCGATCCTCTGGAGCATGATATTCGTTTTGTGGAGGATGACTGGGAGTCGCCCACCCTGGGGGCCGCGGGCCTGGGCTGGGAGATATGGTTAGACGGCATGGAGATCAGTCAGTTTACCTATTTTCAGCAGGCCGGCAGCATGGATCTGTATCCCGTCACCTCGGAGATTACCTACGGTCTGGAGCGGATTGCCATGTACCTCCAGGGGGTTAATTCCGTCTTCGATATTATGTGGAATAAAGAGGTATCTTACGGGGCCATCTTCCAGCAGGCCGAACGGGAATTTTCCGCCTTTAATTACGAGGAGGCCAATGTCCCGGCCCTGGTGGATTTTTTCAATACCTGCGAGGCGGAGTCCAAGCGCCTGCTGACTAAGGAACTGATTCTCCCCGCCTATGATTACGCCCTCAAATGCTCACATACCTTTAACCTCCTTGATGCCCGTAAGGCCATCAGCGTAGCGGAAAGAACCAGATATATCGGTCGCATTCGGGCTCTCGTCAGGCTGGTGGCCCGGCAATATACCACCCAACGTGAGGAGATGGGCTACCCGCTTTTGCGGGAAGAGGCGGACAAACAAATTAACGCGAAACTCTAAGCGACATCACTGACCAACTAAAACAACGAGGAAATAAATATGGCAATTTCCGATGAGCGGAAGAAGACTCTGGACTCAGCAGTCCTCCAGATTCAGAAACAATTTGGCAAGGGTTCTATTATGCGTATGGGTTCGGGGCCGGTGGAACCCTGGCCCTGTATATCCACCAGCGCCCTGAGCCTGGATATTGCCACCGGTATCGGCGGTATCCCCACCGGCCGGGTGACGGAGATTTACGGCCCGGAATCTTCCGGCAAGACCACCCTCTCCCTGCACGCCATTGCCGAGGCCCAGAAAAAGGGCGGCACAGCGGCCTTCATTGACGCCGAGCATGCCCTGGATATTCAATACGCCGCCCGTCTTGGGGTGAATATTGATGATCTTTTAGTCTCCCAGCCTGATTTTGGTGAGCAGGCCCTGGAGATTGCTGAAATCCTGGTACGGAGCGGTAGTGTGGATCTCATTGTTGTCGATTCCGTCGCCGCCCTGGTACCCAAGGCCGAAATTGACGGCAATATCGGCGATTCTCACGTGGGGCTGCAGGCCCGGCTTATGTCGCAGGCCATGCGGAAGCTGTGCGGGATCTTGAATCGCACCAGTACCGCCCTCATCTTTATCAATCAGATCCGTATGAAGATCGGGGTGATGTACGGCAGCCCGGAGACCACCACCGGCGGTAACGCCCTGAAATTTTATTCTTCCCTGCGTCTTGATATCCGGCGGATTGGTGCCATCAAGGACGGGGCCGAGGTCGTTGGTAACCGTACCAGGGTAAAGGTGGTTAAAAACAAATTAGCCCCGCCCTTCAAGAATGTTGAATTTGATATTGTCTATGGCGAAGGCATCTCCAGGGAAGGTGATCTGCTGGACCTGGCCGTGGAGCAGGATATTGTCGATAAAAGCGGGGCCTGGTACTCCTTTAACGGTGAGCGCATCGGCCAGGGCCGGGAGAATGCCAAGACCTTTCTCAAGGAGCATAAAGAGATGATGGACGAGATTGAGCGCCAGGTAAGAATGGGCTTTGGGCTGGATGTTCCCGGCAGCGGGGCGGAAAAAAAGGTGGAGGGTGGTAAAAAGTCGTGAGAGGCAATGAAATACGCGGGAAATTTTTAGATTATTTTATCGGCCATGGGCACGAGCTGGTGGAAAGTTCATCGCTGGTGCCCCATGACGACCCCAGCCTGCTCTTTGTCAATGCCGGCATGGTACAGTTTAAAAAGGTCTTCACCGGCGAGGAAAACCGGCCTTATAAACGGGCGGTGAGCTGTCAGCGCTGTGTGCGGGCCGGCGGCAAACATAACGATTTGGAAAATGTCGGCTATACCGCCCGTCATCACACCTTTTTTGAGATGCTGGGTAATTTCTCCTTTGGTGATTATTTCAAGGAAGAGGCCATTAAACAGGCCTGGGAGTTCTTAACTGAGGTTTTGCGGCTTCCCAAAGATAAACTGTGGATAACGGTATTTGACGATGATGATGAGGCCGCCGCCCTCTGGGAGAAGGTTCCCGGCCTTCTTGAAGGCCGCATTGTCCGTATGGGCGAAAAGGAAAATTTCTGGGCCATGGGCGATACCGGCCCCTGCGGCCCCTGTTCAGAGATTCATTACGATCAGGGCCCGGAGGCGGGCTGCGGCCGTCCCGAATGCGCCCTGGGCTGCGATTGTGACCGTTTCTTAGAGTTATGGAACCTGGTCTTTATGCAGTACGAACGTGACGGGGATGGTAAGCTGCACCCCCTGCCCAGCCCCAGTATTGATACCGGCATGGGATTAGAGAGAATAGCCGCGGTACTGCAGAATAAAAAGACCAATTATGATTCTGATATCTTTACCGGACTGATTAACATGATTGCCGGGATTGCCAAGGTAAAATACGGCAGTGCCTCCAAAACGGACACGGCCTTAAAGGTCATTGCCGATCATGCCAGGGCCACGACGTTTCTGGTGGCGGACGGGGTATTACCCTCTAATGAAGGGCGGGGCTATGTCCTCCGGCGGATTATGCGCCGCGCCATTCGTTATGGCCGCAGTCTGGGGCTTACCAAGCCCTTTATGCGGGAGATAACCGCTGAGGTGGCAGCCCGCATGGCAGCGCCTTACCCCCATCTGACAGAGGCCGCGGAATTATTGGCCCAGGTGGTGGTTAATGAGGAGAAACGCTTCCTGGAGACCATTGACAGGGGTTTAAGCATGCTGCGTGAGGAAATGCAGCGCCTCCAGGGGACGGGCGGCGGAATTAATGGTGATTTTATCTTCAGACTCTATGACACCTTTGGTTTTCCGGTGGATATTGTCCGCGACATGGCCTTGGAGGAGGGTCTGACTGTGGATGTGGCCGGCTTTGAGCGAGCCATGGTCAAACAGCGCCGCGCCTCGCAGGAATCATGGAAGGGCGGGGGAGCGGAAGCCGTCCCCGGTCTGCGTGATCTGGCGGCCCGAATCGGCAAGACAGAATTTCTGGGTTATACTGACCTGCGGGCCGCGGCCCGGGTTAAGGCCCTGATTGCCGAAAATGGCGAGGCCGTTGCCGAAAGCGGGCCGGCGGAGGTTCTCATGGCCTGTGACCAAACGCCTTTCTATGCCGAGTCCGGCGGTCAAGCGGGGGATCGGGGAGAGATCACCTGGGAGTCTGGTCGGGGCCGGGTATTGGATACGATAAAGTCCAGCACCGGGGTATTTCTCCACCGGCTGGCGATTCAGGAGGGGAGACTGGCCGTTGGCGAGGAGATAAAACTCATGGTGAAAGCCGGACGCCGGCATGATATTGCCGCCAACCACACGGCTACCCACCTCCTTCAGGCGGTGCTGCGCCAGGTGTTGGGGGGGCATGTCAAACAGTCCGGTTCACTGGTGGATGCCGATCGTCTGCGCTTTGATTTCACTCATTTTTCGCCCCTCAGTCCCGCCGAGTTAACCAAGATTGAGAACATGGTTAACGACGAGATCAGAAAGAATATCTCTAATGATACCAGGGTAATGTCCTTGGATGAGGCTCGAAAATCCGGTGCCACTGCCCTCTTTGGCGAAAAATATGGCGATCTGGTCAGGGTGGTGCGTTTTGGCGAATTAAGTATGGAATTCTGCGGCGGCACCCATGTGGCGGCCAGCGGTGAAATCGGCCTGTTCAAAATTATCAGCGAGGGCGGAATATCCGCTGGAGTACGGCGCATAACGGCCATTACCGGCCGGGCCGCCATGCTGGATTATCAGCGTCTTGCCGAGCTTACGGTCCAACTGTCGGCAACATTGAAGGCGGCCGATGCCGCCGAGCTGCCGGAGCGGATAAAATCCTTATCCAGCCACGAAAAGGCTCTGGAAAAAGAGGTGGCGGCCTTGACCGCTCAATTATCGCTAAGCAATATTGACGAATTGCTGCAAAACAGCCGTGAGGTTAACGGAGTGCGGGTAACGGCAGCCCAGGTACCTCTGGATTCCGCTAAGACCCTGCGCGAGATTGGCGACCGGATGCGCGACAAAATGGGTAGCGGTGTTCTGGTATTGGGGGGTGAGTTGAAGGGCAAGGTGGCTTTACTGGCCATAGTCAGCAAGGACTTGATTCCCCGTTTAAAGGCCGGTGAAATTGTCAAAGAGACAGCGGCTCTGGTGGGCGGCGGCGGCGGCGGCCGCCCCGATATGGCCCAGGCCGGCGGTAGCATGGTTGACAAACTGCCGGAGGCCCTGGAACGGGTTTATGACATTGTGGCGGCCCGAATTAGCTGACTATTCAGCAAGTATAATTACCCATAGCGCCATAATTTATTGTCAATTTTATGACCCATAGGCCTTGACAGCCTGATTTATATCTGCTAAAGAAATTCCATTTAGCTGAATCACTATTCATTAATTCGTCGGCAGAGGCTGAAATCTTACGCCGCCGGACGACAGCTTAAGGAGCAAAAAAGATGATCACCCTGGATATGACGATGTGGGTTCACATCGTTAACATTTTGATTATGATTGCCGTAATGAATGCCGTTTTGTACCGGCCGGTACGGGCCATCTTAAAGGAGCGTAAAAAAGAGGTCGCTACTCTGGAGACGGATATCGAGACCTTTGAAAAAAACGCTGAGCTGCGTCTCGAAGAATTTGATCAGAAACTGGCCGTTGCCAGAGCGAAGGCAAAAGAAAAGTATGATGTCGTACGGAGCGAGGCCATGGCGGTCAGTTCTGAAAAGATTGCCGCTATTCGCAAGGAGGCTGAACAAGAGAAAAATGCTGGACTGGCTGATCTGGCCGGTCAGTTCGAAAAGGCCAAGTCAGAACTGCAGAATCAGATTGAGGGTTTTGGCAAGGAAATGGCTAATAAGATCTTAGGGAGGGCCGCATAATAATGAAGGTTGCAAATGGTAAAATCAAACTGACAATGACCATAGCTCTTGCCGCCCTGGCAGTAGCAACAGCGGCTTGGGCCGGTGAAACCGGTGATGTTCGGCCATTGATCAGTCACAGTCAACTGGTCGACTTTGGCTTGCGTTGTATGAACTTTGCTGTTCTGGCGGTGATTCTGATCAAATACGTCGTCCCCCCCATTGGTAAGGCACTTTCCGACCGGCGGATAAAGATTACCGAGCAATTTGGAGAGTTACGGGAAAAGCGGAGTGAGGTTGAGACCACTTATAAGGAATATGAAACCAAACTCAGCCATATTGACGAAGAGATTGAATCAATCTTAAGTATCGCCATAACCCAGGCCGAGAACGAGAAGGCGCGAATAATCAGTGATGCCGAGCGCACGGCCGAGGACATCAAACGAAAGGCGGCGGTTTCTGTACAGAATGAATTAAGCAAGGCCCGGCAGACGCTGCGTGATGAGGTGGCGGAACAAGCCGCAGCTATGGCAGAGGAAATTATCAAAAAGAATTTTACCGAGACTGACCAGACAAAAATGGTTGAGGAATATCTCGGTCAGGTGGGGGCGATGGCATGAAAAACACCATTTTAGCGAAGAGGTATGCCAAGGCGCTGTTTTCAGTAGCTGATGAAGAGGATGCCTTTGATGAATACAGCAAGGCCTTAAAGGATTTTTCCGATACCTTTAAGGCCAGCGCTGAGGTTCGTGACGGTCTTACTAACCCGGTTTATCCCCTTGATGTTCGTGAGAAGGTTATGGATTATCTTGTCGAAAAGATGGGGCTTTCCGGGGTTGTCAGGAATTTCTTAAATTTAGTGGTACAGAAAAAACGGGCGGCAGTACTGCCTGACATCGCCGAGGCCTTTCAGGGCCTGGTGGATGAAAGAAGGAATGTATGTCAGGGAACCGTGGTCTCGGCCATGGCCTTAAGCGCGGATCTGAAAGATAAGGTGCAGGCAACCCTGGAAAAGATAACCAAGAAAAAGGTTATTTTGTCAACGGCGGTCGACCCGGCCATTATCGGCGGTATTATAGCCAAAGTTGGCGATCTGGTAATGGATGGCAGCCTGAAAAGCCAGCTGCTTGGCCTCAAAGAATCTATTAAGGGAGTTAATAATTAAAATGCAGATTAAAGCTGAAGAGATCAGTCAAATTATCAAGGGGCAGATCAAGGATTATGACAAGAAAGTCGATTTAAGCGAGACCGGTACTGTCCTCTCCGTTGGTGATGGTATCGCCCGTATCCATGGCGTTGAAAACTGCATGGCTATGGAACTCTTGGAATTCAGTAATGGCGTTCTTGGCCTGGCTCTGAACCTCGAGGCCGATAATGTGGGTTGTGCGGTTCTTGGTTTAGTCAGCGGTATCAAGGAAGGCGACACCGTCAAGCGAACCGGCAAGATTGCCGAGGTTCCCGTCGGACCTGAGATGGAAGGCCGGGTTGTAGACGGAGTTGGCGCTCCCATTGATGGTCAGGGGCCGATTACTGCCAAGGAATCAAGAAAGATTGAGGTTATAGCCCCTGGCGTTATCGCCAGAAAGGGTGTTCATGAGCCTTGCTATACGGGTTTAAAGGCCATTGACGCCATGACTCCGGTGGGTAAGGGACAGCGTGAGCTGATTATCGGCGATCGGCAGATTGGTAAGACCGCCGTCGGGGTTGATGCCATTATCGCCCAGAAGAATACGGGCGTTCATTGTATTTATGTGGCCATTGGCCAGAAGAAATCCACCGTAGCCCTCATCGTTGAGGCCCTGCGCAAGCATGGGGCAATGGAATACACCACGGTTGTGGCGGCCTGTGCCTCTGATCCGGCGCCTCTGCAGTACGTAGCCGCCTATGCCGGCTGCGCCATGGGTGAGTATTTTCGTGATAACGGCCAGCACGCCCTGATCATCTATGATGATCTATCCAAACAGGCAGTAGCCTACCGCCAGTTATCACTTCTTCTCCGTCGTCCGCCAGGACGTGAGGCCTATCCGGGCGACATCTTTTTCAACCATTCCCGTCTGTTGGAGCGGGCTGCCAAGGTCAGTGATGAGCTGGGAGCCGGTTCCTTAACCGCTCTGCCGATTATTGAGACGCAGGCCGGTGACGTTTCGGCCTATATTCCGACCAATGTTATTTCCATTACCGATGGTCAGGTTTATCTCGAGCCAAACCTCTTCTTTGCCGGGGTTCGGCCCTCCATTAATGTCGGCCTGTCGGTATCCAGGGTCGGCGGCGCCGCTCAGGTTAAGGCCATGAAGCAGGTAGCTGGTACTTTGCGCCTCGACCTGGCTCAGTATCGTGAGCTGGCCGCCTTTGCCCAGTTTGGTTCCGACCTTGATGCCGCTACCCAGGCGCAGTTAACCAGAGGTGAGAGACTGGTTGAAATTCTCAAGCAGCCCCAGTACAAGCCTTTGTCCATGGAGAAGCAGGTAACTATTCTCTATGCCGGCACCAGGGGTCATCTTGATACCCTGCCGGTTAATGTACTGGCCACATACGAGGATGAGCTGTATGATTATATTGACCGCAGCGCCCCGGATATTTTCAAGGATCTGCGTGAGAAAGAGGCCATTGATGATGACCTCGATGGTCGTATGAAAAAGGCCATAACCGCCTTTACCGCCGAGTTCAAGAGCGCTAAGGGCATTAACTGATAATCGGGTTGGGAATCTATTATGGCGAGTCTTAAAGACGTTAAGCAAAAAATAGGCGGGGTTAAAAAAACCTCGCAGATCACCAGCGCCATGAACATGGTGGCGGCTGCCAAGCTGCGTGGCGCCCAGGAAAAAATGGAAAGCTTCCGGGACTATGCCGAGAAGTTCAATTCCGCCATGGGTAATCTCTCCTCTGGTATGCAGTCCGGGCAGTTCCCTCTCATGGAGGCCCGTGAGGTGCAGACCGTAGAGCTGGTGCTGGTTACCTCTGATCGTGGTCTGTGCGGCAGTTTTAATTCCCATGTTATTAACATGGCGCTGAAACTGATTG
Organism: Deltaproteobacteria bacterium; assembly: GCA_024275235.1. Classification (GTDB taxonomy): domain Bacteria; phylum Desulfobacterota; class Desulfobulbia; order Desulfobulbales; family VMSU01; genus JAADIV01. The sequence goes on along the minus strand of JAJRZN010000051.1, from coordinate 668 downwards.
ACGAAAAGCAGAAAGAGGGCAAAAAGGTCAGTGTTGTCTGCATCGGCAAAAAGGGCTACCAGAAACTGCGGCACAGCGGTTTGGTGCGCAAAAATCATGTTGATATAATGGCCAAATTTGAGATGTATAACGCTCGGGCTATTGCGCAGGATGTGGCGGATAATTTTCTGGAGGGTGAGGCGGATGAAGTAGTACTTCTCTACCCGGAGTTCATTAGTGTCGGAGTGCAGAAGCCCAAGCTTATGCCCTTTCTGCCGGTTCAGCCGGTGGCGGCAGAGGCAGCTGAAGCGGCAGAGAAGAAGGATGCTGCTGATTCCGAGGCCGTGGCCTATATCTATGAGCCGGGGTCCGAGGAAATTATGACTATCCTGCAGCCCCTTTATTTAAATGTCATGGTTTACCATGCCATGTTGGAGACGGGAGCCGGGGAGCACGCCGCGCGCATGACTTCAATGGATAATGCCACCAAGGCCTGTCATGATATAGTTCATGATTTAACGCTGGTTTATAATAAAGTACGCCAGGGCAGCATTACCGCTGAGTTGATGGATATTGTCGGTGGTGCCGAGGCCTTGAAGTGATATCAGTTTAATTTGTAGATTGTGGCTGGTGGTTTTATATAAACCGGCTTGATTGAATACAAGACAGTTGAGGAGTAAATATTCAGG
>JAJRZN010000050.1 GCA_024275235.1 Deltaproteobacteria bacterium | reverse complement strand
CCACCATGTCGTATTGCCAGGTGCCATTATCGACCCGCTGGCGGTGGTCAGTTGTGATACCATGATTACGGAAAAGCCGGGCCTTATCAGCCAGCTTTGGATCATTGGTCACTATCATGCCGCCCTCGCCGGTGGTTATATGCTTCACCGGATGAAAACTGAATACGGTGATATCGGCCAGGGTGCCGGTGCGGCAGCCCTTGTATTCCGCTACCAGAGCGTGGCAGCTGTCAGCCGCTAAAATCAGGCCGTGCCGGTTGCAAATATCGCGCAGGGCATCATAATCACAGGGCTGGCCGGCGTAATCCACCGCAATGACCGCCTTGGTGCGCGGGGTGATCCTGCGCTCAACATCATTGGGGTCTATTAATAGTGTATCGGCCTCCACATCGGCAAAAACAGGTATCCCCCCCTGATAGACAACACAGTTGGCGGTGGCGACAAAAGTCATGGCCGGGACAATGACTTCATCTCCGGCACATATACCAATGGCGTACATGGCGGCATGCAGGGCGGCGGTGCCGCTGGATACGGCCACGCCGTACCTGGCGCCGCAAAACGCGGCAACGGCTTTTTCAAATTCAGGTACCTTGGGGCCGGTAGTCAGCCAGTCAGAACGCAGAACCTCTGCCACAGCGGTGATATCATCTTCATCGATGCTTTGTCTGCCATAGGGAATTGTTTGCTGACCTTTCATTTTTTATACTGTCAACCGTTAGCGACTTTTGTTTTTAACTCTGAACTTGTATTTGTGGGGGACGGATTACCAAAAATAATGTGCCGCAGTTCTTCAATCGTGAGCCATTGGTCATTGGTGTCACTGGCATAGATGAAATTCTCCGGCAGTTTTACGGCCTCGGCATAGTTTTTTCTGTTCCACCATGGGAACGATGGCATAATAACGTACATATCCTTGTAAATTAAAGTGTTACGGCCTTCGTCCTCGCCGGTGAGGGATTCGTGTAGCTTTTCGCCGGGCCGGATACCGATAGATTTAATTTTGCATTCCGGGCCGATGGCGCGGGCCAGATCGGTAATCTTCATGCTTGGAATCCGGGGTACGAATATTTCGCCGCCTTCCATGTATTTAAAGGCCTTTAAAACCAGTTCCACTGCCTGATCCAGGGTGATCCAGAAACGGGTCATGCGTTTGTCGGTGACAGTGAGTACCCCTGAGGCCAGCTGTTTCTTAAAGAGCGGCACAACACTGCCCCGGCTGCCGATGACATTGCCGTAACGAACACAGGAAAACCTGGTATTCTTGGCACCAGAATAAGCGTTACCCTGGACGAAAAGTTTATCGGAACAGAGTTTGGTGGCACCGTATAAATTTACCGGATTAACAGCCTTGTCAGTGCTTAAGGCCACAACCTTCTTAACTCCGGTATCAATGGCGGCATCAATGACATTCTGGGCGCCATGCACATTGGTCTTTACCGCCTCAAAGGGGTTATACTCACAGGCCGGCACCTGCTTAAGAGCCGCAGCATGTACCACTATGTCAACTCCGGCCATGGCCCGCCGCAGACGATCAACGTCTCTGACGTCGCCGATAAAAAACCGCAGACGATTATCATCGTTAAATTCAAAACGCATATTATGCTGCTTCAATTCATCACGACTGTAGACGCGAATGGCTTTGGGATTATATTTTTCCAGCATTATGCGGCAGAAATGTTTACCGAAGGAGCCTGTGCCGCCGGTAAGCAGGATGGTTTTATTAGTCCAGTCAAAATGCCTGCAACCCTTTAATTCAGCCTTAATAACAGCTTTGGCAGAGGCAATACTCTTCTTCTGTTCATGTAATAAGCGTTTAATATCACGGAAGAGATCTAAATCTTTTTCCGAATAGCGACGCTGGCCGCCTTTAGTGCGATTAGGTCGAACAAACTCAGTAAATTTATCCTGCCAGTATCTAATGGTGGAGACCGGAACGTTCAATTGAGAGCTGATATCCTTGATTTTAAGGCTCATAAAGTCACCTGTGATATTTTGAAACCGCGGAGGCATTTTAAATGATTAGGAAGCATCATTATTAAACCCTATCGGACTTTTTGCAAAAAGGTAAAGTTTAATTTTACTTTTAAAAATTTTTTATGGGTTCTGGGTGGGTATTCGGCGGGATTCGGGGATATTTATGATAAGAGGAAATGGTGGGGAAATGAAGGAAATGGGGGGGAAATGGGGGACAGACCACAATTAAGGCTATTAGTTTTCTTTCCGACATACTATTTTCCCCTGCTTAGAAATCAAGATCGTTATCTTGTTTGTTGGCGCTGGCCCGTTTAGAGAGCTTTTTCCGTTCGTGAAAAAGGCCGACAGTATCCTGGGCAGGGTCGGCAATATTTTTTAAATTATCATCTCCAACCTTTTTACTTACTTTTGATGGCGTCGTAAAAAGTCCGATCTACGGCGTTGTGGCGTTTCGGCAAACCTTCGGCATACCTTCGGCATACCATATCTTTTTACTTACTTTTTAAAAAGCGACTAATTTAAATAAGAGCCATTAAAAAACGGCTGGCGGGTACAATTAACACCTTGTTTTGTCGATCAAGATAATGTTCCCGCTCGTCCATGGTGACCAGAAACTTCTGGTCTACCCTTAATCGCTCAGCAAAATAATTCAGCATTCGTACGGGGCCGGCCTTTAATTTACACTCCACCATAAACCAGGGAGTATCACCCCAGGTTACCAGAAAGTCCACCTCCCGCCCCTCTCTATCCCTGATGTACCAGAGAACTGTTTTTATGCCGTACACGTCATGATAAAAATCACAGAATTTCAGGAGATGCGAAGCAACCATATTTTCAAAGCGCGCCCCCTTGTCCTCGACTTCCGCCCAATCCCAAAGGTAATATTTGGATTCCTTTTTCAGGGCTCTTGCCAGCTTATGATGATAAGGCATAACCCGAAAACAATAATAATTCCGGCTTAACAAGTCCATCCAGGCAATAATAGATTTAGGACTGGTCTGCACATCTTCCGCAATAGAGGAGAGGGAAAGTGGTGAGGCAACACGTTTCGGCAGGAGAGCGCCTAACAGCTCAACCTGTGACAGAAAACGCACCTTTTCGGACTCCCTGACATCTTCTCTGAAGATACGTTCAAAACGTTCGTTCTGCCAGCGCCGCAAGGTACGTTCTGAACCATCAAGAAAGGGCTCCGGGAAACCACCCAGCTTAAAGAGATCTGCCAGCTGTCTGCCGCGGCTGCCGCAGTCAAGCTGATGACATTTTACGGGTATTGCCGTATCCGTTACAGGGTTGTTGATTTCTCGCAGAGAAAAGGGATGGAGGACATGATAATGATAGCGCCCCAGCATTGAATCGCCTGATTTTCTAAAAATATTAAGCCGTGAACTACCGGTAACAATAATTTTTTCATTATTGAGGCGGGTATCCCAGATTCCCTTAATAAGATTTTTCCATTTATCATGTTTATGGATTTCATCAAAGACGAGGCACTCTGTAGCTGGCGGCCAGCGTTGCTTGCTGATTTGAAGTTTATGCTGTGGATTATCCCAGTTCAGGTAGACATTTTCGGAATATTCAGCAGCAAGATAACACGCCAAAGTAGTTTTACCAACCTGGCGCGGGCCGCCAATAAAGACCATTTTCTTTTGCAGGTCTTCACGAATGTAATTCGTCAGATAACGTAATCTCATCTGACAATTATATCCTTATGGCAAAAACAGTCAATACTATTTTTACCATAAGGATATAATTGTCAGAAAGATAATAAAAAAGAACAGCCGGAACAAGCCAGGGCTTTCTGCAAGGGAAGGGGGACGTCTATGATTTCATGCGTTTTGTATCAGCTAATAAAAAATTATTTTGGCAACAAAGCATAATATCACAGAGGCCTCCATTTACTTCATAGTATCAACCAGCAAAAAGCTAAGCATATCCCGACTTAAATCATCTCCACAGTTCACCGTCCCCTTTTGCCCATATTTTGATAATAATTATTATTTTTTCATTTGACTTTGTGATTTTTTTGGTAAATAATATTCAAAATATATCCCCAAAAATGGAAATTCAAAAACATTTTCACTACAATAAAAAAGAAAAAGTCAAAATGAAATTCAAAAATCATTTAAGAAATATTTTTTCTTTCTACCTCGACGGCTTTCGCCGTATGACCGTGGGCAAAAGTCTGTGGAAGATTATTATTATCAAGGTACTTATTATCTTTGGGGTCATAAAAGTTTTCTTTTTCCCCGACTTCCTGCACACCACATTTCATAACGACAAACAACGGGCCGCCTATGTCCTCGGTGAGATGAGCCGGCCCGCCAATGTAAAAACCTTAAATTTGGAGGCCGATAGATGATTGCAAATTTTGATTTGAATATGGTGAACTGGGCCAGGGCGCAATTCGCCCTTACCGCCTTGTATCACTGGATTTTCGTCCCCTTAACTCTGGGGCTTTCATGGCTCTGCGCCTTCTACGAATCCATTTATGTAAAAACCGGCAACCCGGAATGGCAGCGACTCACAAAGTTCTGGATGAAACTCTTCGGCATCAATTTTGCTATCGGCGTTGCCACCGGTATTATCCTGGAGTTTCAATTCGGCACCAACTGGGCCAATTATTCCTGGATGGTGGGTGATATATTCGGAGCACCGCTGGCCATTGAGGGCATACTGGCCTTTTTCATGGAGGCCACCTTCTTCGCCGTCATGTTCTTTGGCTGGGATCGGGTTTCCAAGCGTTTTCATCTTCTCTCCACCTGGTTGGTGGCCATTGGT
>JAJRZN010000049.1 GCA_024275235.1 Deltaproteobacteria bacterium | reverse complement strand
TACCTGGACGTGTTCAAAATGTGAGGGCTGTGTGGAGGTTTGCCCGGCGGTTTTCAGAACGAATGATGATACCGGCAATATAGAGGTTATCGAGCTGGCCGAATATCCGGTTGATGAGGTTGATGAGGCCATTAAATGCTGTCCGGCCGACTGTATCTCATGGATAGAATAATAGTTGATGGCGTTGTAAAAATAAAAATTATACTTGCTTGAGGATTTAACAATAACCTAAAATGCTTAAATGCTGTTTTGCGCAATTATTAATTCTAAAACTCAAGGGGTATCAATATGGAATTTGACAATATATCGATAAAAGCAAAAGGTCTTATTATTTCCGCTGCCGCGGTTATCATCATTGTTTTTTCATCTTTCAGTCTTTTTGACTCCATTGATGGCGTTGATTCTACCTGGACAAAATATCATAATGAGGCCGTTTTTCGTCTGAGGCGGCTTGAAGAGATTAAATCACAATTCGGCTATGGCGGTTTTATCCATAATTTTAAGAACTTTGTCCTTCGCGGTCAGCAAAAATATATTGATCGTTTTAACAAAAATAAAACAACCATGTTCAGGGCGATTACCAATTTAGAAAAATTATCTCTTTCCCCTGAGGAGGAAGAGGCTGTGCGGAAAATTAAAGGGGTGGCACAGGAATATGTTAAAAATATTAACCTGGCAGCTGAATTGGTCAAAGAGGGGAAGAGTCCGGCTGAGATAGATCATCGCGTAAAGATTAACGATTCTCCGGCCTTTCAGGGCTTCAAGGTTATTGAAGGGGCTATAAACCGTTTAGAGGCTGCCAATTCAGCCACTATGCAGAAAAATATAAGTTCTCTCTCTCTGGTGATTATTATTTCTTTTGTTAGTATCGTAATTATTGTCCTGGCCTTTGCCTTAATGCTACAGAATACCACTAAGCGTTTGCTGCAGGTGGAGAAAATTACTAAATTCATCGGTCAGGGAGATTTTACATTTCAAATTGATATTAACAGTAATGACGAGGTTGGCTCTATGGCTAAAAACTTGAATGCCGCTGTCAGCAGTCTGAATACGATGTTCAGCAAAAATATTTCAACCTCCGATTATCTGGCTATGGCTTCATCTCAACAGGCGGCCAGTTTGGAAAATACCGCTTCAGCTCTCGACGAAATTAATTCCATGACAAGACAAAATGCCTCCAATGTTACTGAGGCGAATAATATCACCAGAGAGGTGGAAAAAGCGGTAAACAAGGCTCATAATTCGATGGATAATATAACTAATTCCATGGATGAGATTATTGAATCCAGCCAGGAAACTTCCAAAATAATAAAAACCATTGATGAAATAGCCTTTCAGACTAACCTGTTGGCCTTAAATGCCGCGGTTGAAGCGGCCAGGGCCGGAGAGGCTGGAGCCGGTTTCGCGGTAGTGGCCGAGGAGGTAAGGAATCTCGCCATGCGCTCGGCAGAGGCGGCCCGTAATACATCTACAATTATTGAGGGGACGATTTCCAAGGTTCAGGATGGGGCGCACCTTGTTAACAGTGCCAATGAAGATTTTAAAATGGTTCAGAACAATGTGACAAAGGTAACTGGACTTATAAATGAGATTGATCATGCCTCTCAGGAACAGGCCGTTGGTATTGAAGAGCTTAACAAAGCCGTTTTGGAAATGGAGTCAGTAACCAGACAGAACGCGGCAAGCGCTGAAGACCTGGCTTCCGCCATGTCTATGTTTAAGGTGAGTGAACACGGAGGCGCAGCGTCAAAAGGTGCCAAAGGAGACATGCTGGAATTTTCCGGTTCATGGCAGGATGACACTGGAGCCTGACAGCGCTTAGTCACCGCGACTGTGTAAAAATGGTCAGGGAGCAATGCCTGAGTTGCGGCCTTTGCCATTACTGAAGAATTTGTTTTGATTGACAAATCCGCCTGGATAAAGTAACTGGTTCCTCAGAGTTAATCTCTTAGTGTTGTTGAATATTTATCCCTCTGCCGATGTATTTAATTTCATGGCTTGACTGAGATATTCGGTCGAAAAGTCCGTCTTGTTGATGATCTGTTCCTTACCCTGCTTAAATATGCTTAGACTTTAGCGGTAAATTTTCTCTCCTTACTTAATCAAAGGCCGTTTACGAAAAATTTTATTATAAGGTTTATCGTTTGATGAGAAAGATATCTCTATTATTTGTCATGATTATTGCTCTGGTGCTGTTAATACCCCCTGCCGCCAGTGCCGCGAAGGTTGGGGATTCAAAGTGGGTCGCTCTCGGTGGTTATGGTTTTACTCATACCAATCTGGGGCGGACAAAGGTCTGGGTTGATACGGCTTTCCTGGCTCTGGGCTACGAAAGGGTGGCGTCTGAGGAGTTTGGCCCGTCATTGTTGAAGGGGTATTATTCCGTCCGGGTTGAGGTGCCGGTTCACTATATTATCGCGCCGCATAACGGCTTGATGACGGGGGTAAATTTTATTGGCCTCTGGACATTAACGGATGTCTCCCAAGAATATAAACCTTATTTTCTGGCTGGCGGCGGCCCGGTTTATATCGGCCCCGATATCCCTGGAATGTCTAAACATCTGAATGGTACTTATATGTTCGGAATGGGGGTTGATCTTGACGCCGGATTTTCCAGAAAAATTAAACTGGAATACCGCTTTAATCATATCTCAAACGGGGGGCAGAAAGAGCCTAACGTGCCATTGAACTCGAGTCGTCTCATGGTTGGGTTTTCTTTTTAGGCCCTGCGTTTTACCGAATAAAAGACCGCCTGTGGCATAAATACAACCGCCAGGCATGCCTGCTTAGGTACAACTTCGTTAATTCAGCTAAGACTGATTAATCAAGGGAATTCCCCAAATTATATATTATGCAAAGAGAAGAGATACAGAGGCAGATATTAACAATTCTTGAAGACTTATTTGAATTTGAGAATCCGGGACTAAATGATAATCTTCGGGACGATCATGGTTTTGATAGTATTGACGCTATTGAATTGTTGGGAGAAATCGAAAAAATTCTTGGTTTTTCGCTTACCAGGGCGGAAAAAGAGAAGGCCATGACCATCCGCACTATCAATGATATTTTAGATTATATTGAAGTTATCGCGTCTGAGCATAACAAGTAACAGCCATCTTCGGTCAGTCGGGTATAATGAAACATGAAGGTCATGGCAGAGCCAAACTCCCGGCGGGGACTTCCATATAAAACAGGTAATTGTTCGGGGTAGTTTACCAGTCTGTCTAATAGTTACTAAAATAGATATTTTTAATGAAACGAAGAGTTGTTATAACGGAGTGTTCGGCAATTACCCCTATTGGCTACGCCAAAGATGATATAGTCCGGAGCCTTAAAGAAGGGATTTCCGGCGTAAAACCACTGCGCGATGATGGTTTATTGACCGATTATATTCACTCGCGTGTTTTTGGCACAGTTGATTATCCCATCGCCTATGACTTCAAACGCCTTTACCGCAAAACCATGGGGCCGGTGGCCTTTTATGCCTGTCAGGTAGCCAAAGATATTTTAGAAAGAGCGGGGCTGGGCCAGGAGTTCATCTCTTCCGGACGTTTAGGGGTGGCTTTTAGTTCAACCCATGGCAGTCCAAGCATTCAGCGTCATATTTACAAAACATTTTTCAGCAATCTGAAATCAGAATTTTCTTCTATTGGGGCGGTGGATTATCTGAAATCCATGGTGCATACCACGGCAGTTAATATTACCCGAATGTTTGGTATTACCGGCCGGGTTATTGCCTCCTCAACCGCCTGCACAACCAGCAGTCAGTCCATTGGCTTTGGCTATGAAATGGTGAAATACGGGATGCAGGATGCCATGATCTGCGGCGGCGCTGATGAATATGATACTACAGCCGTCGCGGTTTTTGATAATCTGCTGGCCTGCTCGGTGGCCTATAACGATAACCCGGAATGTACCCCCCGCCCCTTTGACCGCAAACGGGATGGTCTGGTAGTTGGTGAAGGTGCCGGGGCGGTCTTGCTTGAGGAATATGAATCTGCCAGAAAACGGGGCGCCAACATCCTGGCCGAAGTTATTGGTTTCGCCTGTAATAATAACGGTGGGGATCTGATTCTTCCCAATATTGACGGAATTATCACCACCCTGAGACTGGCCCTTGATGACGCCGGGATTGAGGCGGCTGATGTTGATTTCGTCAGTGCCCACGCCACTGCCACCAAGATGGGGGATGTGATTGAATCTCAGGCCATTGCTGCGGTTTATGGTGATTCCCCTCTAATTACCGGGCTGAAGAGTTATATGGGGCATACCATGGGGGCCTGCGGTGCCATAGAGCTTATTCTGACCATGTATATGATGGAACAGGGGTTTATTGCCCCAACCTTAAATCTGGAAAATGTTGATGAACGATGCGGGATGATTAATCACGCCAGAAAGCTTACCGCAACCGATACCAATATCGCGGCTATTCAGAATTTTGCTTTCGGCGGGGTCAACACCTGCCTCCTGATAAAAAATGGCAGCGCGATCAGTTGATTTACGGTTACGAGTTGGGGGTAATTTACAGCCCTCGCTGAATAATTACATTTATGGTTAATAATTTTAGTCCGATGTTTTTTGACTTTATCGTAACCTCGGCTCTCTGGTTTTATTTTATCGGCGGATTTTTGCTGTTTTTTCTGTTCTTTTATCTGCTCGCCTATACTCTTTCAAATAATCGTGAACTATCCTTTCAGTATCTCAACCATTTATTTTACAAGAGCTTTTTACGCTTAACCAGGCTGCTTGTCCCCAGGCACTCCTGGCAGATCGACCAGGATATCACAAAAATCAAGTCTTCGGTAATTGTATGTAATCATGTGTCATACCTTGACCCCTTGATTATTATATCCCTCTTTGCGCGCCACAAAACCATTGTGAAAACCAGGTTCTTCCATATGCCGGTTTTCGGCTGGCTGATGAAAAACGCCGGCTATCTGCCCTCGTCAACAGATGACAGATTCACCTTTTTAATGATTAAGCAGGTTGAGCGGATGAAGGAATATCTCCTCAAGGGCGGTAATCTTATTATTTTCCCGGAAGGAAGCAGGAATAATACCGGAAACATGGGTGCTTTTAATAAAGGGGCCTTTAAAATTGCCAGGCTCTGCCAGGCCCCGATAAAGGTTTTGCGTATTTCTAATAGTGACAAATTGTTTACACCGGGGAAATTTTTATTTAATACAAGAGTCAGAAATAAAATTACGGTGGAACTTATCGGCAGTATTGAGCCGGATTATCTGCATGCTCCGCCCACGGTGGCGGAACTGCGAAATTTAGTACAAAAGGCCTTCGCGGCTGGATGATGAGCTGCTTTTTAGACAAGTAGACAAGAAAAGAGAATTATGAAAACATTTAACCTTGAATTTACTGAAGACGAAATACAGAAGGCAGTTGCCGATAACAGGCTTTTGTCCATGGAGATTGAATTTAGCCGACGCTGTAATTTCCGTTGTTCGTACTGTTACGTCCCCAGCGAAGAGGAGCTTGACAATGAACTCTCCAGAACTGAATTAAAGGATGTAATTCGTCAGGCAAAAAAACTTGGGGCTGGTAAAATTATTATTCTGGGCGGTGAACCAAGCATTTATCCTCATCTGCGGGAGATGATCAGTTTTATCAAAGAAGAGGGATTAGAGGCGGAGATGTTCACCAATGGCAGTGGCGTAACTCCTGAACTGGCTGGTTTTCTGGCCCGCAACAGGGTGCGAGTCGTGTTAAAACAAAACTCGCAGGATGAGGTAATTCAGGATCGTCTTGCCGGTAAAACCGGCGCTTTTCAAATAATTAAAGCTGCCTTGCGGAATCTGCGGCAGGCTGGTTATCCAGCCGCTGATAATTTTTTGGCTGTCAGTACAATTATCTGTCAGCAAAATATAGCTGAACTGCCGGAAATGTGGCAATGGCTGCGTAATCAGGATATAGAGCCATATTTTGAGGTGATAACTCCTCAGGGCAATGCCAGACAAAATACCTGGCTTGAGGTGCCGTCTAATGAATTAAAGATGATATTCTCAAAACTGGCCGCAATTGATAAAGAAAAATATGGGCGGGACTGGGAGCCGCAGCCGCCTCTGGCCGGGAATCGCTGTATGCGCCATCAGGTGTCATGCGTGGTGACCTCCACCGGTAACGTCATGCCCTGTGTCGGGGTAACCATCGCCATTGGCAATATCCGTCAGCAGCCTCTCGCTGAAATAATAAAAAACAGCGAGGTAATAAATAACCTTAAAAATTTCCGCCAGACGATAAAGGGCGAATGCCGTACCTGTGAAAAGTCCTCTGAATGTTATGGCTGTCGGGGCGCGGCCTATCAACTCACCGGGGACTATCTTGAAGCTGATCCGACCTGCTGGCTGAATTCATCCTGTAAAAAAGGGTGATAGAAACAGTGATTTATTGGTGCGCCCGGCCCGATTCGAACGGGCGACCCTCGGATTCGAAGTCCGGTACTCTATCCAGCTGAGCTACGGGCGCTCTTTTTCCTCAAATCATAACGCATCTTTTCCTTTGAATAAACATATAGTTTTGTCAGGACTGTAAAAATAGCGATTTTCTCCGGTTGACAAATTTATTTAAAGACCTTACTTCTTTTGAAGATGGTTATCCCCCATGGAAAATTTAGAAGGAGAATGAACCGGTGAACAGTATTATTGTTACCTGCGCTTCATGTGGCAAAAAAAATAAAATCTCAGCGGACAAACAGCATCTCCGGCCTAAATGCGGCCATTGCGGGGCGCCAATTTCGCTACGGGAAATGGCTGTGCCGGTGGAACTTGATGACTATAGTTTTTCTGATTTTGTAAAGCAGGTCTCTTTGCCGGTTATGGTCGATTTCTTCTCGCCGACCTGCGGGCCATGCCAAATGATGGCCCCCGTCGTTCAGGCTCTGGCTCCTAAATATATTAATAAAATCATTGTGGCCAAGCTGGATACCAGCCGGAATCCGCAAACCGCGTCTTTTTTTAATATCCGCGGGGTGCCGAGCTTTCTTTTCTTTAAAAACGGGAGGCTTGTTGAGCAGATAGCCGGCGCGGTTCCTGAGGCTGTACTTGAACAAAAAATTTCCTCTCTCGTTTGAGCGGTTCGGCGGGTCTGTCCTTAAAAGAATTGTAACTTACATCGTTTCGTTGTCTTCTCTCCGCTTGCCGGAATTAATCCCTTTTAAAATTAGTACTCTGCGGTCTTTCTGCCCTGGACTTATGCTGCTGACTTCAGGTTTAACGACTGACCCTGGTAATAGCAGAGAACTTTTTATCTCTATCTGGAAAAAATTATGTTTGAAACAGAATGTGAGCAGGCCCCGGCACTACCCATGATTGGCGGCCCGTATCAGAAGTTCTTCAAGAAAATTGTTACCGGCGGTGTCCTGCTCCTGTGTACTACTCTGCTGGCCCTGTTGTGGAGCGGCATGGCTCCGGAGCATTACCAACATTTCTGGCACACTCCGCTGTCTATAAGTGTAGGTTCGCTAAGTATCAGTAAAAGCTTGCTGCATTGGATTGATGAACTACTGATGGCGATCTTTTTCTTTACCGTGGGGCTTGAGATTAAACGGGAAATCATGATCGGCGAGCTTTCCTCTTTCCGCAAGGCGGTGCTGCCGGTGGCTGCCGCTGTTGGGGGTATGCTGCTGCCGGCGGTCATATTTTACATCTTTAATTATAATACCGAGACCGCCGCGGGCTGGGGGATTCCCATGGCCACTGATATTGCCTTTGCCCTGGCCGTTTTAAGCCTGGTCAAGAACCGGGTACCGTACGGGGTAAGAATTTTCCTCTCCGCCCTGGCTATTGCCGATGACATGGGAGCGGTTCTGGTCATCGCCATTTTCTATACCAAGTCAATTGCCTGGGAATATTTTATCATTGCCGCCGCCTGTCTTGTCCTGTTGGCCATTGCCAACCGGTTGTGGATCAGGCATACTCTGGTTTATGCTGTCCTCGGAGCCGGGGTCTGGTTTTCGTTTATGGCGGCCGGGATCCATGCCACCGTTGCCGGGGTGGTGGTGGCGATGTTTATTCCGGCCCGCGGTCGCTATGATACCGACTGTTTTCTGCGCGTGGTTAATAAGGCTCTCAGCCGTTTTAATTGCCGGATGGGTGACTGTGGCCGAACCATTCTTCTTGAACAATCCCACTTGAACGCGGTACAGAATATAGAAAACGCCTGCGCGAAGACCATCACCCCGCTGCAGCGTCTTGAGCATTTTCTGGGCGGTTGGGTGAGTCTGCTCATCCTGCCGCTTTTTGCCCTGGCCAATGCCGGGATGCATATTGATTTAAATACAATCTATTCCACTCTGTCCACCCCTCTGTCTCTCGGCATTATTTTTGGTCTGACTCTGGGGAAACCCCTGGGTATTTTTATCTTTACCTTCGTTACCGCCAAGCTTCTCAAAACTCCTCTGGCCCAGGGCATGAACTGGGGCCATATTCTCGGGATAGGTATGTTGGGCGGTATAGGGTTTACCATGTCTATTTTTATTACGGGTCTTTCCTACAGTAACCTGGATTTTCAGGAAATGGCCAAGGCCGGTATTTTAACCGCAACCGCTCTTTCGTCTATCTTCGGGCTGGTTGTCCTGATGGTCTTGTCTAAGAAACGGAATAAAATGGTCAGGTAACTATTCAGCAGGGGGTGCAAGTTACCCTCAGATCGTTGCTGTTCAGGTAGGTGCTTCCCCAGCGACCTTGACTTCAGGAAGATGATTGCCGTATTGGAAAATGATCATGATGCTGAGCAGGATAAAAAATATTGAAAAAACGAGGTAAGTAGCGGCCATAACCGGTGAAGTAAAAACAGGTATGGGCCAGAACTGAAAATAAAAGACGCGGAAGGCTGATATTGTAAAGGCGGTAAAGGCCGCTGCAGTCATGGTACTTAATATTCCGCCTATTCTGCTGCCATACCTGTCTAACCATATTGCCAGGCCTGGAATAATTCCCAGCAGGCCGACTATCCTGTATTCATAGGATATAGTTCCAAAACACATTCCCTGGATGAACATGGCCATGGCAAAGGGCAGGCTGACGGCCCGGAAGAGTTCCGCGGCCTGCTCTTTGTTATTTACTGATTTTAACCTGATGAGTATTATTATCAGGGCGGCAGAGGCTGTCTGGATTGATTTAGCCGCCCAGGCGGGCATGAGCAGCATGAAACTCAGACCTGTCGGCCGGGCCTCAATTTCATAACGCTGCAGACTGGGCCAGTACTCTTTGAGCTCCGGCAGATAAAACAAGATGCTGGCCGCGACCACCAATAATGGCAGAATATAATATATACGTTCTTTTTTGCGGGCGGCGCAGAGGGCGGCAAGACAAAATGTGCCGAGGAACGGCAAGGCGCTCCACTTTATGGCAGCCAGAACCCCGGCCCCTGAGGCGTAGAGCCATGCCCCTCGTTTACGGCATAAAACATTATATATAAGCAGCAGGTAGCAGACCGCGCTGAGGAGATCGAACTGCCCTCTCTCGAGGTGAGCAAAGCCCAGAGGGGTATAAAAATAGAGGAGAATATCCACGAAGATTATCTGCCATATATAAGCGCCCAGGCCGCTGAACCACAAAACAAGCCCTGAGGCAGTAATAAGGAGAGCAAATGTGGCTGCATCGTGAGTAATAAGGGCTTGATAATAAGGGAGTCTGGTGAGCGGGGTGATTAAACGGTTGGCGAAGGGAGGATAATTCGGTCGGCGGCCAAGCGGGTCTCTGTAAGCTGGATTGCGCGGGTTATATTCATTCTGGCCATGCTGGAGGGCGAGAGAAGAAAAATATACCTGGGCAAAATCTGCTCCCAGGGCCCCGTAGCCCTGACCATTGGCTGCTGTTCCCGGTACCGGTAAAAAGCCGTAATAGGGCATCTGTCTGCCTGGCACCGCCTGGCCGTTACTTAACAGTTTGATCTTGTACTGCATGTCGTTAAAAAACAGACAACCCAGGACAGCCAGGGCAGAGCAGAAGAGAAATACGTTGAGCAGCCTTTTTTTATCTTGCAGCCAAATGAACATGGGAGAGGGTAGTTGTGGATGTTTGGTAAGAAAGAAAATTTTTATTACGCTAATGATGGCACAAACAACATTGTCCGTCAAGTGACTCCTTTTATCTTTTATGGTTCTGCCGCGCGGCTGCAATTTTTGTTTGGCATCTCTATGGAAAAGGATGTATCGTCATTTAACGATGGAGGATGGGTCTGGCCCGCTATGGTAATCTGCCTGCGTCGCTTATTCCGCCCCGCAAGTGGATTTTCACTTAATCACCATCTTGGTTCATTATGATTTTTCTGTATAAACAGTGGAAAAAAGTTGTTGCCGCCACCAACGAGGTTGACCTCACCTTTTTGCTGTTACGTGTTTTTAGTCTTATCGGCGGTATTTCCTGGCTCCTGATTGTTCATCTTCCCCAGCGTGAAGAGACTGTTTTGTTTAAGTCTCTTATTTTCTTTTTTGTTTACAGCCTTATCTGTTATTTGGTTATTTTTTTTAAACCGGCCTATTTAAAGAAGGTGTATCTGGCCTCTCTGGTTCTTGATCTGATTTTTCTGTCAAACCTTATTCACACGGAAACAAATTTTGTCAGCAGCTTTTTTCTGGGTTATTACCTTCTTCTCTGTCTGCATACCATCTATTTTGGCCTCGAATTCGGCTTAATCGCCGCGGCTGTCTCGGCGGTTTGTTACGGTATCAGCATTATTTCTGTACCAGCTCATATTGAATGGACTGATCTAACGGTGCGGATCAGTTTCCTCTTTTTCATCACCATACCCGTGGGGCTGATAACCGAAAAGGCCAAGCGTGATAAGAAGAAAATAGAAAATTTTAATAAAACCCTGGAAAGTACGGTTGATCAACGTATGGAGAAAATCAGGGCTTTGCTGGATAAGGAACGCTATCTCCAGGAAATTCTCAACACGGTTGCCCATATAAATAAGCTGCTGATTATCTCACCCAACCTTGTCAGTCTGCTGGAAAGCTCCTGTACCCGGTTCGTGCAGCATGGCCATTATGGCTTCAGCTGGATCGGCCTGCTGGAAGATAAGGTAATCAAGACAATTCATACCTCGGAGGTTGAGGGCAGTCCCCTCGTTGATCCGCCCTATGATGTTTTTGATGCCGACAGTCTCTTTTACTCAAGCTCCGCGGCTCAATGCATCCGGCATAATCGAATAGTGATCCACCAGAATGCTATTGGGGCGGCGGATCAGAATCATTGGCGTGACCGGGCCGCTATGAAGGCTTTTCAGGCGGTAATCAGTCTGCCGCTGCGCGCCCCTCAGTCTGGTGAATCACTCGGGGCTTTGAGTATTTACACCTGGCGGAAAGAAGGCTTCGCGCCGGAAGAGCAGGAAATGCTGGCTGATCTGGCCGGGGATATCAGCTTTGCCATTGACTCTTTCAGGCAGAGGGAGTCGGTGACAAAACTCACCGCCGAGCGGGCGGCCAATTACGAAGAAACAATTTTTTCTTTTGTTGATATGATTGAGCAGAGGGATACCTATACCGCGGGGCATTCCGAGCGTGTCGCCAACTACTGTCAACTTATTGCCAGGGAAATGGATTTTGAATTTGAGGATATAAAGAAGGTCTATAAATCCGCGATTCTTCATGATATCGGCAAGATTGCCACCCCTGATTCAGTCCTGCTTAAACCGGGCAAGTTGACCACTCTTGATTATGACCTGATTAAACTGCATCCCGTTGCCGGTTATGAGATGCTCTCAAAGATTGAGATGTATAGAGAATTAGCCGTGATAATTCTACATCATCACGAAAGACACGATGGCAAGGGCTATCCAGACGGCCTGCGGGGGGATGATATTCCGCCACTCTCAAGAATTATGACGGTGAGCGATGCCTTCGACGCCATGACTACCAACCGTATATATAAAGCGAGAAAGGGAATTCCCCAAGCCCTGGAGGAACTGCGGTATTTCAGCGGCACCCAGTTCCATCCTGAGGTTGTTAAGGCGGCAGTCAAGGTGCTGTCGGGGATTCGGATCTCCAAGAGTATAAACCAGCTCCCGATAACTAATCTTGAGAAAAAAAGGTTTTCCTACTTCTTTAATGATAAACTCACCGGGCTGTATAATGAGGTTTATCTGAAAAGTATTTTAAATAATTTAGACCTGAATCACTATACCTGTATGTATATGCTGCATCTTTTGAATGTGCCGGAATACAATAAACTTCACGGTTGGGATCAAGGTAATCAGTTCTTTAAGAATTTTGCCGCTGAATTACAGGCGGTTTTCCCTGAAAGTATAGCTTTTCGGGTCTATGGAAATGATTTTGTCCTTATCTCTCCCCAGCATTTTAAGGTGGATAGTAAAATGCTGAACGATTTTAAATGCGTCTCTAACAGCGAAATTAAGATTGAGGTCAGACACGCCAAACTTCTGGCAGGTAAGGCATACAGTATTGACAAATTAGACAGGCTGGAGGTTATGCCCGTTGCTTTCAGGCAGCCGATGAGTGAGGAGACCAGAGGCTTGTATAAAACTCGTGTCGACAAGAGCGTAAGCGCTCCATGAACAACATGCCGCGCAGTTGCACCTGGCGGCTTTAAGCCATCAATAGTTATGTTATATTTTGTGTTTTAAAAGGCTGCGCCTTAGGTTATATTGGCGGCCATCAGTCGTAAGATGGGAAAATGGCGTTGACAATGAGTCGGCGCTGGTAATTATATATTTTGCAGGCAAACAGGAGATCTAATATGAGCAGTTCATGTGGAAGTTGCAGCAGTCAAAGCGCCAGTTGTAGTTCCGGGCCCTCGCAGTCTGATATGCAGGCCCAGATCGCCCAGCAGGAAAATGAGATTAAGGTCTCACTTGGTAAGATCGCCCATAAGATTCTGGTAATGAGTGGTAAAGGCGGGGTTGGTAAGAGCACGGTCTCTACTAATCTGGCCCTTGGCCTCGCTAATCGTGGTTTTAAGGTTGGTCTGATGGATGTGGATCTCCATGGCCCGGATGTCTGCCGGATGCTTAATTTGAATGAAAATTTAAAAGACGCTTCCATGGAGCAGGGGGCTCTTGTTCCCACCATGCGGGTGGGAGATAATCTCAAGGTTATATCGCTTGAGTACATGATGGAGGATCGTGATGATCCCATTATCTGGCGCGGGCCTTTAAAAATTCAGGCTATTCGCCAGTTTATTGCCGATATGGACTGGGGTGAGCTGGATTATCTTATTATTGACGCCCCCCCAGGTACCGGTGATGAGCCCCTGACCATCGCCGACACCATTAAAGACGCCCAGGCCCTGGTGGTAACTACTCCCCAGGATGTCGCTCTGGCCGATGTCAGGAAGTCGATCAATTTCTGCAACCATGTCAAGATGAAAATAATTGGTCTGGTGGAGAATATGAGCGGTCTTGTCTGTCCTCATTGCAATAATGTGGTGGAGGTCTTTAAGAGCGGCGGCGGTGAGCGTACCGCCAAGGATTTTGATATTAATTTTATGGGTCGTATTCCCATGGATCCCCAGGTGGTTATCGGCGGCGATGAGGGCAGCCCTTATCTGAGCTCCACCAATAACAGCCCGGCGGTTACCGCCTTTGGGGCCTTGATTGATAACGTGGTCAAGAATACCCCTGCCGCTTCGGTTTCTCTCAAGGTGGCGGAAGGCGGCTGCGCCTGCGGCGGTACCTGCGACTGTAATTCCTGAAAGATCTTTGAGCAGGGGGAAAAGATGATTGTCAGACAGATCGTGGTTGGTTCCATGAGTGTGTGTTGTTATGTAATCGGCTGTCCTGAGACCAAAATCGGGGCGGTAATTGATCCGGGCGGCTCCGTTGACAAGATCAGGGACGCGGTGGCAGCGGAAAACCTGGTGGTTAAATATATCATCAACACCCACGGCCATCCCGATCATGTCTGCGCCAACGGGCCTTTGAAGGAGGAATGGGGGGCGGAGATCGTCATGCATGAAGATGATGCCGCCTTTTTTGCCCGGCCGGAGACTAAGCAGTATTTCTCCATCCTGGGGCTGCCTGAATCGCCGCCGCCTGATAAGCTGGTGCGGGACGGCGATATTATCACTCTGGGGCAGGAGAATCTATTGGTGATTCATACCCCTGGTCATACTCCAGGCGGCATCTGCCTCTATAATAAGCCGGATCTCTTCACCGGTGATACCCTCTTTGTGGGCGGGGTGGGCCGCACGGATTTCCCCGGCGGTTCCGTGGAGGAACTTAATAAATCCATTCAGGATCGTCTCCTGACCCTGCCTGAAGATTCCATTGTCTGGCCCGGACACGGCTATGGCGGTGACAGTTCCACCATTGGTATTGAGAAACGCTCCAATCCTTATTGTGCTGGGAATATATAAGTTATGCGGGAGATAGTTCTTGGTACCGCCGGGCATGTGGATCATGGCAAAACCAGTCTGGTCAGGGCTCTCACCGGCATTGAGACCGACCGTCTGCGGGAGGAGAAAAAACGCGGCATCACTATTGAGCTGGGTTTTGCCTATCTTGATCTGCCCTGCGGTCATCGTCTCGGTATTATTGATGTGCCGGGGCATGAGAAGTTTGTCAAGAACATGGTGGCCGGGGCCGCCGGTATTGATCTGGTGGCCTTTGTGGTGGCCGCTGACGAGGGGATTATGCCCCAGACCAGGGAGCATTTTGAGATATGCAGCCTGCTCGGGGTGCGCCAGGGTCTGATTATCATCACCAAGATCGACATGGTGGAGCCCGATTGGCTGGAGATGGTGGAGGAGGATATTCGGGAGTATTTTGCCGGCAGTTTTCTGGAGAACGCCCCTCTGCTCAAAGTCTCATCGGTGAGCGGCGAGGGAATCGAAGAGGTAAAGGCAGAACTTAATCGTCTCGTGGCAGATTCTGATTTAGTTGCTGTCTCCGGGCCCTTTCGGCTGCCCGTTGACCGGGTTTTTTCCATGAAGGGCTTTGGGGCGGTGGTAACCGGTACTTCCATTGCCGGGCGGGTGGCTGTGGGTGATGAGATTGAGCTCTATCCCCAGGGCGGTCGGGGCCGGATTCGGGGCATTCAGATCCACAGTCAGGATGTGGAAGAGGTGGAGGCCGGGCATCGTACGGCCATTAACATTCAGGCTCTTGATATGGACGCCATTCATCGGGGTGAGGTTCTGGCCACGCCCGGTTGCCTGCGGCCCTCCTATATGCTGGATGCCGATTTTACCTATCTCTCCAGTAACAAGAAAAATTTGAAGAATCGGGCGCGGGTCAGGGTGCATCTCGGTACTGCCGAAATCATGGGCCGGGTGGTCTTGCTGGAGCAGGAGGAGGGGATGCCGGGCGATATTTTAAATGTCCAGATTCTTCTTGAGGAGGCGGCCGCGGTCTGGCCCGGCGACCGTTATGTGGTACGATCATATTCGCCGGTATTTACCATTGGCGGCGGCACGATTTTAAATCCCCGCGTCAGTCGTAAACGCCGCCGTTTCAGAGACGAGAACCCCCGGATTTTCCAGGCCTACCGGGCCGAAGCCGATGAACTGGCTATATTCCATCTTGATGAAAGCGGTGTGAACGGTCTGACCTATAATGATCTGGAGATTCTCACCGGGGTCTTTGGTAAACGCCTGAGCAAGGTGCTGCGTCAGCCCCTGTCGCAGCGCCGTATATTATTGGTTGATTCGGAACGTCAATGGTATGTCGGGGCTCGGATCATGGCCGTTCTAGAGAATAATGCCATAGAGATTATCAAACAATTTCACCATGATAACCCCTTGAAGGAGGGCATGGGCAAGGAGGAGCTGCGCTCCCGCCTTCAGCAGGGGCTGGAGCCAAGACTTTTTCAACTCCTGCTGAATAATTTAGCCAGGGCCGGGACTATTGAGCAGGAGCATTCTCTGGTGCGTCTAAGTGGTCATGAGGTGGCCATGGCCGCTGATGTCAGCGGCATTCAGCGTGAGATTGAGGAGATGTTCCGGGCCGCGAAACTTAATCCGCCCACCATTAAGGAAGTTATGGCCCATTTTAAGGGCCAGCCCGAAAAATTATTGCGGGAAATTATTGACACTCTAATCCGTGATGACCGTCTGAAGCGGATTAGCGGTAATCTTTATTTCCATCGGCAATGCCTCACCGATCTTGAGGAACGTCTGCGGGCTGTGCTGGAGCGTGATAACGAGATTGATGCCCAGGGCTTTAAGGCCTTGACCGGCCTGTCCCGGAAATTTTCTATCCCCCTGCTGGAATATTTTGACCGTCAGAAACTTACCATCAGGGTCGGGGATAAACGGGTGCTGCGTTGAGGGTCAGAGGTCGCAGGACTGATGTAACTTTATGAAATTGTAACTATTCAGCGTGATGCCTGAAAGTGACGAAAACCCCGGAGTGTAACTGTTCAGCAGTGCTCCAGGTTTGTTTATTCAGGACTTCGAAGCATACTTTGGTATTCGAGAAATCCTAAATGGACAAGGAAAGCGTAGACTCCGAAATGGGGTGCTGCTGAACAGTTACATGAAATTATTTATTGATAATGATTGATGGACTCGTAAAAAGTCCATCACTAACTAAAAATGGCTAAGTCAGCTAAGCGAAGACTGCGAAAAGTTCGATATACAGGTAAGCGAACACAGCGAGACTCCGAGGCGTGGTGGTTCGGCAGGGCTTCGGTCATACATATGGTATGCCGAAGGTCTGCCGAAACGCTACAACACCGTAGATCGGACTTTTTACGACGCCATCATGATTTGGCGAGGTTGTCGCGGCGGGGGCGGCGCGTTATTTTTACAGCCCTGTTACTCTGCCTTTGCTGTCTGCCGGCGCTTGCCGCTCCAAGGGTCGGGGCCGCCGCCGACAAAGCCGTATTGCGCGATATGGTGGTGACCAATTCCAGCCGTGACCTGCTTCTTTACCTGCGGGTGGAGAACGCCTTTAAGAGTGAATTGCTCACCGGAGTACAGAACGGCCTGCCGTTGATCTTTTCTTTTCAGATCAAGCTGGATATGGAACGTGGTACCTGGTTTAACAAGGAAATTTACAGTGGCACTGTCAAGCATACCCTGCTCTATGATAATCTTAAAAAGCAGTACACCGTAATTACGGCCGAGAAATCAGCCGCTTTTATTACCACTAAACTGTCCGAGGCTGAACGGGTGATGGCGCAGCTTAACGGGGTTGAGATCGTCCCCCTGAATGCCCTGGAGCCTGACCGTCATTATATTTTGAAGGCCAGGGTGGTGGTGGAAAAAAAGAGTCTGCCCTTTAGTTTCAGCTATTTAATTCCCTTCTCCTTCTGGAACCTGGAAACGGACTGGTATTCAGTTGAATTCCGTTATTGATCAGCATACCCTGGCTCTTCGCCGCCGGAAAAAGAGACGCCTGATCCGTTATGTGATTCTGGCCTGTCTCTGTCTCTTTATCTTCTTCACCTATCTTGAGAGCCGGGTCTTTCAACTTGGGCAAGTGCCCTTCCCGGTGAGTGGTAATGTTCTGGTCTTTGCCCTGATCAATATAAATGTGGTGCTTCTTCTTCTCATGGCCTTTCTGGTGATGAGTAATCTGGTGGAATTAGTCTTTGAACGCCGCAGACGGGTTATCGGCACCAAGCTTCGAACCCGGCTGGTGGTATCTTTTGTTTCCCTGTCTCTGGTACCCACCACCCTCCTGTTTTTTGTGGCCCTGCAATTTGTCTCCACCAGTATGGATTATTGGTTTAATATAAATGTGGATCGTTCTCTTTCCGCCTCCCTGGATTTGGCGCAGGAGGTCTATCAGGATACGGCCCGGCAGGTAAAGCGGCGGGCGGCGGAGACGGCGGTGGAGCTGGCCGCTCTCGGGGTTAAGACCCCGCGCTGCCGACAATTGCTTAAACGGCGGCTGGGGCAGTATGGTTTAAGCGGCCTGACCTTGTTGACGATGAATGGCAGGCCAAAATGGCAGGTCTGGGATAAAAAAGCCGGGAGCCCGCCGATTATTTCCGAGGGCTCCCGGCGTCGCGGCTTAAAAGGCGGGGTATTTACCGTTACCCAGACCGTGGCGGGCGGTGAGCTGGTGAATGGCCTGGCCGCCTTCAAGACTGCCGCCGGCGGCTCATATACCCTGGCGGCCTCTATGCTTATTCCCCGGCAGCGCTTAGAACGTATGGAGATAATCTCCAAGGGGATTGAGGGCTATCGTCAGCTTCTCCTTTTAAAGAAACCATTAAAGAGCAGCCTGCTCCTCATGCTGCTCATCGTTACCCTGCTTATTATTTTCAGTGCCATCTGGTTTGGTTTCTATGTGGCCGGCGGTCTGACCCGGCCCATTGATAAACTGGCCGCCGCCATCCAGCGGGTGGCGGGCGGTGAGCTGGATTTTGTTCTGGAGAAGGATACCGAGGACGAGATGGGACGTCTCTTTGACGCCTTTAACCGGATGACCAGGGATCTTTTGAGCAGTAAACGGCAGGTGGAGGAGGTCAATAAGGCCTTAAAAGAGATCAATATCGAGACTGAACAGCGCCGCCGTTACACCGAGATAATCCTGCAGAATGTCACCGCCGGGGTTATTTCCTTAGACTCTGACGGCCGGATAAATATGATTAATCATTTTGCCGAGGAGCTGCTGAAAATTAACCATCGTGAGGTTTTAAACAAGCATTATAAAACGATTCTGCGCCTCAGCCATCTTTCCATTCTTGAGAATTTTTTTGTGGAGCTGTCGCAGTCCGGTAAGTCCACCATACAGCGGCCTTTAAGGATTACGGTCAATAATGAAGCCCTTTCTCTGCTGGTTAATTTTACCCGCCTGGAGGACGATGAGGGGCGGCCTCTCGGTGTGGTTATTGTCTTTGATAATTTAACCGAACTGGAAAAGATTCAACGCATGGCCGCCTGGCGGGAGGTGGCGAGGCGTATAGCTCATGAGGTAAAGAACCCCTTAACCCCCATTCAGCTGTCGGCCCAGCGTCTGCGTAAACGCTATATGGAACGTCTGGGTGATGACGCGGAGGTCTTTGATCAGTGTACCCGAACGATCATCAAACAGGTGGATGAATTAAAACATCTGGTGAGTGAATTCTCCAACTTTGCCCGGATGCCGGCGGTGAAGAAGGCCTTAAACGATGTGGTGGCCATGGCCCGTGATGTTCTGGTACTCTATGAGGTGGCCCACCTGGAGATCAGCTTTAAACTGCTTGCCGCTGAAGTGAAGCGTTTTGCCTTTGATCCGGAGCAGATGCGTCGGGTACTGGTAAATCTGCTTGATAACGCCGTCGCCGCTCTTGAGGGGATGAAAGGGGGGCGGATTGAGGTATTGATCCGCGAGGATGAGGATGGACGGCTGGTATTCATTGAGGTCAGCGACAACGGCCCGTCCATTAATGATGCCGATAAACTGAAATTATTCGAGCCCTATTTCTCCACCAAGAAGACGGGAACTGGTCTGGGGCTGGCTATTGCCAGCACGGTTATTGCCGATCATGACGGTTATCTGCGGGTTAAAGATAATCAGCCGCACGGAGCGCGTTTTATCATTGAATTACCCATGGTGGGCAGCGGCTGGCACAGCACTGGTGGTGGATGAGTAAGTTTTGGGGTACAACACTAAGGGGTACCTTGTTCACGGGCCGTAAAATAGAGGGCAGACACTGTGGTCTGCCCCTGGCGGAGCCCGCCAAAAAAATTATGGACAATAGAGATGAAAATTTTAATTGTTGATGATGAGGCCAGCATAGTTGAGTCTCTCTCCGGCATTATGCTTGATGAGGGATATACC
>JAJRZN010000048.1 GCA_024275235.1 Deltaproteobacteria bacterium | reverse complement strand
GCCGTCGACATGCCTCCTCATAAACCGCCCGTAAGGATACTTGATGCTGCCGGGCCAGGCGTTTACAATCCTCATATTCCGGGCTTATCCGGCTGCCGCCCTCCGGGGTCGTTACCTTCTTGGCCCGAATGGGGCCAAAGGCGCTTGCCAGCCAGCCGCTCTCCCGAGCCAGAGTGAAGCGTTCTTCACGCCGAAAACGGAGACCAATCGCCGTGGTCTCACTGAGGAGAATATCCTTCAGAACCGGGACAACCGAGGGCTCCGCCATGACCTCAATCATAAAACCCGGCCGCCCCTTCTTCATCTGAATGGGAATCAGGATAACGTCCAGGGCTCCGGCCTCCAGCAACCTGGCGCTTAGGAAGGGATAACCCTCCGGCGGCCAGTCATCAATATTGGTTGCCATGATCACCACCTCCTGAGCCTCCGAAACCTGGTGTTCCTCACCAATAATAAGGCGGAGCAGATTGGGCTGACCCGTAGCTAACCGCCGGCTTCCCGCCCCATAGCCGATCTTACGGGGACGCATGGGCGGTTGAGGGCCAAAATCAGCCGCCATGGCCTTGATAATCGCGGCCCCGGTGGGCGTGACCAGCTCCTGCTGCAGATTGACCCCGTAGACAGGAACATCCTTTAATATCTCGCAGACCGCCGGAGCAGGCAGAGGCAGGCGGCCATGGCGGCACTCCACCCATCCCGAGGGCGCGGGCAGGGCCGAGGCGGTAAATTTTACAATATGAAAATACTCCAGACCAATGGCGGCCCCGATAATATCAACAATACTGTCCACCGCCCCCACCTCGTGAAAATGTACCTCATCTTCACTCTGGCCGTGAATATGAGCCTCCGCCCGCGCCAGAACCTTAAAAATGGCTTGAGCCCGTTGTTTAACCGCGGCGGTTAAGGAACTGGCGGCGATCATGGCCTTGATTTCCAGCCAGGTTCGGGCTTGCTGAACCATGGTAGTCCGCACCTCAAGACCATGGGCGGCAATGCTGCCCTGGGGCCGCTCAACGGGGCATAATTCATAGCCGGAGAGATTCAGGAGATCAAGCCCGCTCTCGAGGACATTTAAAGGCAGACCGGCATCCAGCAGAGCGGCGAGAAACATATCGCCGCTGATCCCGGAAAAGCAGTCGGCATAAAGAATAGCGGGGGTATTGTTCATGGCGGCACGGCCTGGCTAAACGCCAAGCGTCTCCCCGGCCGGCAGTGAACGGCCCTGGATGAAGGAAGCCACCGGCATCCGCTTTCCGCCGTCCAACTGCACCTCCCTGATGAGGAGGGCATCTGAGCCGCAGGCAACCAGCAGGCCCCTTTTATCAGCCGTTATGATCGTCCCCGGCTTAGCCTTCTGCCCCTCGATGACCCGCGGCCTGAAGAGCCGCAGACGTTTATCTCCCAGCCGGGTATAGGCCAGGGGCCAGGGATCAAGCCCCCGAATCTGGCAGCTGACGGCCGCCGCCGGCCGCTGCCAGTCGATAACGGCCTCTTCCTTTAAGAGGGGCGGAGCCAGGGTGGCCAAATTGTCATCCTGAGGCCGGGGCGTTAGAGTACCGGCCCCCAAGGCATCCAGGGTGTCGCTTAGAAGCCCGGCCCCCAAATCAGCCATGGCAGTGAACAGGGTACCAGAGGTATCGTCAGCACCAATGGGCAGAGCCGCGGATAATAATATATCCCCGGTATCCAGCCCGGCGGCCATGAGCATGGTGGTGACCCCGGTTTCAGTATCGCCATTCAGAACAGCCCGCTGAATCGGGGCCGCCCCCCGCAACCGGGGCAGCAGGGAGCCGTGAATATTGATACAGCCCAGGGGCGGCAGCTCCAGAACCTCCTCCGGCAGAATCCGGCCATAAGCCGCCACAATAATTAAATCGGGCCGCAGAGGACGCAGTAAACCGGCAAGAACTCCCTTGATCTTATCGGGTTGCAAGACGGAAATCCCGGCCTCAAGGGCCAGTTCCTTCACCGGCGGCAGGCTCAGTTTACGGCCGCGCCCCCGACGACGATCAGGCTGAGTCACCACCGCCGCCACCTCCTCGCCCCGCTGCAGCAGAACACGAAGGGCGGGGACAGCAAAATCCGGCGTACCCATAAAGACAATTCGAGGCTTATTCATCTTTCACCTTTTTGTTTTTTAGCTGTGTCCTCACGTTCCGCCAGAATTTTTTTCAGCTTCTTTTTATATAAACCGCGTTTTAAAGAGCTTATCCGGTCGATGAAGAGCTTGCCCGCCAGATGATCACATTCATGCTGAATCACCCTGGCGAAGAAGTCCTCGGCCTCAAACTCAATTTCTCTGCCGGCGGCGTCCAGGGCCTGAACGGTTATTTTGGTAAAACGTTTTACCTTGGCCGAATAGTCAATCACCGACAGGCAGCCCTCCTTTTCCGTCTCCGAACCTTCTCCGGCCGTAATCAGCGGATTGATGAGGGCAATGGCCTTTTTATCGGCATCCTCCTCCTGCTCAGAGGTGTTAATTATCACCAATTGCCTCGACAGGCCGATCTGGGGGGCGGCCAGGCCGGCACCGGGGGCATCGAACATGGTCTCCATCATATCATGGATAAGCCGCTTTAATTCATCATCAAAGGTAGTTATCGGAACAGCCTTTTTTTTGAGAACCGGGTGCGGGTAAGTTATTATTTTTTTGATCATGGCCGTGACTTGAATGAGAGTGAAAATTTATTCAGCCCGGTTACCCATAACCGGGAACTGAATCGTTATCCGTGTTTTATAACATATTTTCAGGATCAACGTCCACCGTCATTTTTACCCCGCCGGGGAAACCAGCCTTCCTGGCCCGCTGCTGTAAAAAGGCACTTACGGCATGCAGAGTCCCGGCCTCGCCCTTGAATAACAATTGCCAGCGATAGCGGCCCCGCAAACGAGCCAGAGGAGAAGGGGCCGGGCCCAGCATGGCCAGCCCCTTTCGGCAATAGGGCCTGGCCGCCTCGGCCATGAGCATGGCCGCCTGCCGGGCCTTATCCTCCCGCTCAGCGCTGAACCGCAGATTAATCAGACGGCTGAAGGGCGGATATTGCAGAGTTCGCCGCATGGCAAGCTCCGACTTGAACATCGCCTCATAATCATTGTCCCTGGAGTTCAGAATACTGTAATGCTCAGGATGATGAGTCTGCACCAGTACCCGCCCCGGCCGCTCACCCCGGCCGGCCCGGCCAAAGACCTGGGTCAGGAGCTGAAAAGTCCGCTCCGCCGCCCGGTAATCAGGCACCGACAAAGAGGCATCGGCCCAAATCACCCCGACCAGGGTAACACCGGGAAAGTGGTGCCCCTTGGCGATCATCTGGGTACCCACCAGAATGTCAATCTCACCCTGATACACCTCACGCAGTACCTTAATATACCTGCGCCGGTCAAGGGCGGTATCCCTGTCTAAGCGGGCAATCCTGGCCTTGGGCATAATACTCCGCAGCTCCTCCTCCACCCGTTCCGTGCCGAACCCCACCTCTAACAAATCAACGGCCTGACATTTCGGGCAGAGGGCGGCGCTTTTTCTCCTGCTGCCGCAATAATGGCAGATCAACTGCCGCTTCTTACGATGCAGGGTAAGGCTTACCTGGCAATGCTCACACTGGAGAATATAACCACATTCCGGGCAGAGCATCATATTGGCATAGCCGCGCCGGTTTAAGAATATAAGACTCTGGCCGCCGCTCTTGAAATTTTCCCGCAGAGCCCGGATAAGCTGGTTGGTGAACATGGGCGGCCGGCCGCTGGTGGTTTTCACGCCCCGCAGATCAATAATTTCCACCGCCGGCAATTGCCTGTCCGCCACCCGGCTGGGCATTCGCAGCAGATCATATTTACCGCTTAGGGCGTGATTATAACTGACAACAGAGGGAGTGGCCGAACCGAGAAGCGCCACCGCCCCCGCCATTTTGGCCCTCATAACAGCGGCGTCCCGGCCCTGATAACAAAAGCCGTCCTCCTGTTTATAGGCCCCGTCATGTTCCTCATCAACCACAATCAACCCAAGATTTTTCAGGGGGGCAAAAAGAGCTGAACGAGCCCCAATAACGATACGAGCGGCACCGGCGGCCACCCGCTTCCATTGGTCAAGCCGCTCACCAGCCGAGAGTCCGCTGTGCAGCAAGGCTATACTCTCCCCGAAACGGGCCAGAAAGTTCCCCTCAATCTGCGCGGCCAGGGCGATTTCAGGTACCAGCACCAGGACATCACGGCCCAGCCGCAAGGCCTCTTCCGCGGCCCGAAGATAGATCTCCGTCTTGCCGCTGCCGGTCACGCCATGCAGAAGACAAGTTCGAAAGCTCCCGGCCCGCAAAGCCGGGCTCAATTCAGCCATCACCCTTTGCTGGTCAGCACTAAGAGACTCCGGTTTGGGATAAAAAGGCGGCCGTTCGCCAAAGGGGGTACGATATACCCTGCGCTCTTCCATCGTCAACAGCCCCTTGTCCCGCAAGGCGCCCAGAACCCGACCCGCCCCGGTATAAACCCGGTTCAGATCCCGGCGGCTCACCCAGGGGCGTTCAGCGGCGGCGGTCTGCTCCAGGATGAGATCGAAGGTTTTACGTTCAGATGCCTTCAGCGGGACCTCCGCCGACCTTGGGGAGAGCGCCCGAACACAGAGTTCCCGTTTGTCACGTACCTTGTCCCGGCAGATCTCCAGGCGTATTTCCACCAGCCCCTCACTCTGCCAGCGGCGCAGCAGATTACTATCAGCCCGGCGGCGCCACAACTTACGGGCGGCGGCAATTGACAACTCCCCCCGGGCAAGAAGCGCACTACGCCAATCCCCAGCCGTTAGTTCAGTTTCCGGCAGCCCGGAGAGAAAAGAGCGGCCGGCCTCGGTGAGTAGAACCCGGCGGCCGCTCTGGCAGTTCAAGCCTCCCGGCAGAGCGGCCCGGATAATTTCACCCAGGGGGTATTGATAATATTCCGCCAGCCAGCGGAAAAAAGGGATCATTACGGCCGGGAAAAGGGGCTCAGAATCAAGAATATCCGCGGCCGGCCGCAGAGTATAATCACCGCTGGGGGGGCTGTCGCCCACGGCCAGCAGATAACCGGTCAGCAGTCTCGGCCCGAGAGGCACAAGGAGACGCAGGCCAGGGCATAGATCCACCGGACAGGGATCAGGGGTAAGATAGGTAAGGCATTCAACAATGGGCGAGGCGACAGCCACTTCAAGATATAACATTCCCCGGCACTCACAGCCCCCCGGCCACCTCCAGCAGATGCTGACGAAAGCCGTCCTTTAACTGGGGATGATGCAGGGCGTAGGCGACCACGGCCTGCAGATAACCCATCTTATCACCAGCGTCATAGCGGGTACCTTCAAACTCAAAGGCGTACATGGTTCTCTTCAAGGCCATGGCCAGCAGGGCGTCGGTGAGCTGAATCTCACCGCCATGACCGGGGGTGGTACGAGCCAGCATCTCAAATATTTCCGGCTCCAGAATATAACGACCGATAATGGCCAGATTAGAATCCGTGGTACCGGGGGCGGGTTTCTCCATCATTTTTGTGACCTCATGAACCCGTTCCCGTTTAAGTTCACCCTCTACAATACCATATTGAAAGGTCTGATCCTGAGGCACGGTCTGCACCGCGACAATGGATTCCCCCACCTCCTCGTAGAGATCAAGCATCTGCCGACAGCAGGGGCGCTCGGCCAACACCAGATCATCGCCCAGCAGAACCAGGAATGGTTCATCACCCACCACATTACGGGCCGAGAGAATGGCATGCCCCAGCCCCAGAGGTTTTTTCTGGCGCACCGAAACAATATCAATCAAATCGGCAAGATGCTGAACCTCACGATGCATCTCGGTCTTGCCCTTGGCCTTCAGCACCATATCAAGCTCATAATCATAGTCAAAATGGTTCTCTATGGCATCCTTGCCGGCACTGGTAATAAAAATAATCTCCTCAATACCAGAGTCCACCACCTCCTCCACGATATACTGAATAGTAGGGCGGTCAACAATAGTCAGCATTTCCTTGGGAATGGCCTTACTGGCCGGCAGAAACCTGGTACCCATACCAGCCACCGGGATAACCGCCTTGCGTATACGTCTACTTTTTTTCATGGTCATTTTTATCTCTCTGTGAATAAATTATGGCCGTTGACCTAAGTCAAGGCCTCTCTTGGCAGGGTGATGTATTGTAACAAAGAAGGCACGGTATCGACTTTCCACTCTTTAGCAGGTATAATAACACGATAACAGCTGCCACCCCCTTAATAAACCATGATAACAGGAGAGCCGCAATGAAGAAAATAAACCTGTCGGAGACCAGGAAGTTTAACCCCATCGCCATGGACAGCTCATTGCTCCACGACTCCCCGTATTTTAAGATTATCAATTTCAACCTCAGCGCCGGGCAGATCTTTCCGGTTCATTCCCATGAGATCTAGGGGCAGCTCAGCATTCTCGTTATTGAAGGCGATGGTAAATTTCTGGGCCGGGACAGCGAGATGCCAGCCCGGACCGGTGACCTGCTTATCTCCGACATCAGCGAACCCCACGGGGTCATGGCAGTCAGCGATATGCGAATAATTGTTACCATCGCGCCGCCAATTTGATTTTTTTGATTTTTTGATTTTTTTGATTTTCTTGAATCTTTTGAATCTTTTGATTCTTTTAAACCTAAAAAAAACTGCTCAGCGGCCCCGTCTCAAAGCCTACGCTTTCCTGAACAGTCAGCAAATTTTCCAATAAGGAGTCAGATTATGCAGAATTTCAAACGCTGGGACGATTATCTCATTGCCGAGCATGAACTCATTGAACGTAGTATGGCCGTCTTGCAGAACTGCCTTGAAGACATAGAACTAAGCGAGGATATAAACAAGGTGCAGATGGGCCGCGCCCTTGATTTTCTTCTGCAGTTCGGCGATAAAGTCCATAATAAAAAGGAGGAGGAAATTCTCTTCCCCCGCATGGGTGACAAGGGAGTACCCATTGAAAACGGCCCTCTCGGGGTAATGCTCATGGAGCATGAGGCGGAGCGCCTCCTCCTCGGGAAAATGGTGGCCGCCCTGCCCGATCTTGAGGCTATGGATCTTGAGGCCCGTCTCCAGTTCAAGGCCGAGGGCATGGATTATCTCAAGGTCCGGGCCGAACATATCTGGAAAGAAAACGATGTCCTCTATCCCATGGGCATCAAGCTGTTCAGCCCGGAAGATAACGACCATATCCTGACGGAATTTGACCGTATTAACCGCGAAATATACGGAGAAGGAGCCTTTGCCAAATTCCAGGCCATGACCGAAGAGGTGGAGCAGGGCGGCAGCGGGGCCAGAAAATTAATTGAGAATCTGTCATATAAAGAGCTGGATGCCGTCATGGAGGCCCTGCCCTTTGAGGTTACCTTTGTCAACGCCGATGACGCGGTGAGCTATTTCAACCGCCTCGACAAAGAAAAGATCTTTCCCCGCACCCGCTCGGTTATCGGCCGCCAGGTGGAAAAATGCCACCCGGCTCACAGCGTGGAGACTGTTAAAAAGATCGTCAGCGGTTTCAAGAATAAAACCCTGGACAAAGCGGAATTCTGGATTGATTTCCGGGACGATAAGGTCTTGATCCGCTACTTCCCGGTCTATGGCGATGACGGCGAATATCTCGGCGTGGTGGAGGTAACTCAGGAAATCGGCGCCATTCAGAAATTAAAGGGCCAGAAACGTCTGCTTGATGAATAATACCGATCTCCGTGATCTGACTAAGACGCAACTGACCGATTTTCTGCATTCCCTGAGCCTGCCGCCGGAACGCGCCCCACAGATATTCAGCCAGTTACAGCGCCCCGGCCTCCATAATATAGAACAGTTAGAGCTGAAAAAAGACCTCCGTAAGCGCCTCGGCGCCCATGCCGGGCTCAGCCGCTTACGAATTAAAGAAATTGAGATCTCCGCCGACGGCACCCGCAAGTATATTCTGCGTTTGGCGGACGGACTTCTCATCGAAAGCGTCCTCATTCCCGGCCGTGGGCGGCACACGCTCTGTCTCTCATCCCAGGCCGGCTGCGCCATGGGCTGCAAATTCTGCCTCACCGCCGGCTTAGGTTTCAAGCGTAACCTCCGGCCCGCCGAAATTGTCGGCCAGGTCTTGGCGGTCATGGAGGATATGCTGCGTAACAAGATGCGTAACGGCCGCCTGAGAGAGCTTATAAACAACCTGGTTTTCATGGGTATGGGTGAGCCCCTGGCCAACTACGATCACCTGCTTACCGCCCTTCATATCCTCATGGATCAACAGGGCTTGGAATTTACCCGGCGGCGGATAACCGTCTCCACCTGCGGCCTTACTCCCGCCCTTCAACGTCTGCCGAACGCGGTAAAGGTCAACCTCGCCATTTCTCTGCACGCGGCTGACAATGATCTCCGAAACCAGCTCATGCCCGTCAACCGCCGCTATCCCTTAGACGACCTCCTTGCCGCCTGCCGGGCTTACCCCCTGCCCCGCAAAGGGGTCATTCTCTTTGCCTATCTCATGCTTAAGGGGATTAATGATCAACCGGCCGCCGCCCGCGCCCTGGCCGAAAAATTAACCGGCATCCCCTGCCGGATCAACCTCCTGCCCTTTAACGAATCAAGGGAGCTGCCCTATAAACGCCCCGGCGGGGAAACCATAAATGAATTCCGAACCATCCTCCAGCAGGCCGGTTACACCACGATGATCCGAGACAGCCGGGGCGGCGACATCTCCGCCGCCTGCGGCCAGCTGGCCCTGCGGGAGGCAAAAGCCAGAGCCTGACAGACTGCCGGTAAAGTTCAGAAAGAGCTCTTGTCTCTGTTTTGTTTTTATCATATAATTATTCGAGTTCAGCCGAAGACCAGCAGCCAATAAATTTCTGCCATGAGGATAATGCGATGTTAACAAACAGATTTGGACAATATCTTATCAGCAAAGGCTTAGTTGATGAAGAAGCGGTCTACGAGGCTCTGAACACCCAGATCAGTCAAAATATCCCCATTGGCAAAATTGCCTTGAATGAGCGGCTGCTCAACGTAAAACAGGTCTTCGCGGTCTTAAACGCCCAGATTGACAGTAACAAGCTCTTCGGCGAAATTGCGGTAGATCTTGGCTTTCTAACCACCGCCGAGGTTAACCATATCCTGCATATACAACAGGAATGTGTTTTTCCCCTGGGCACGATATTAGTCTCAATGGGCAAACTGGACGAGACGGTTATGCGGAATATGCTGCGCCGATTTAACGAAAAGCAAGACGACAACATCTAACCAGTCAGATTCAGTAACAAATCCTGATTAAATTTCTATACTGCAGCCCGGCAAGCGGAATGCAGATAAATGATAAAACCAACTTACAATTATTCCACAGCCTATGAAAGCTGCCGATTTATTCGTCAAATGTCTCGAAAATGAGGGTGTAAAATATATATTTGGTCTGCCGGGCGAGGAGAATGCCAGCCTGATGATGGCCCTTGACAAATCCCCTATAAAATTTATCCTCTGCCGTCAGGAGCAGGGAGCCGCCTTCATGGCCGATGTCTACGGCCGTCTCACCGGCAAGGTGGGAGTCTGCCTCGGCACCCTGGGGCCGGGGGCCACAAACCTGGTCACCGGCGTGGCAAACGCCAATATGGATCGTTCGCCGCTGGTGGTCATAACCGGCCAGGCCGACAGTCACCGCCAGCACAAGGAAAGCCACCAGAATATGGACGCGGTGGGAATGTTTCGGCCACTGACCAAATGGGCCCAGCCCATCCGTCATTCCCTGAATATTCCCGAAGTCATCCGCAAGGCCTTCAAACTGGCGCTCTACGAAAAGCCAGGGGCCTGCCACATTGAGCTGGCCGACAACATCGCCGCCTACGAAGTGGAAAACACCCCCATCCCCCTCCATTTTTACCGCCGCCCGGTTCCGGATGACACCGTTATTGATGCCGCCATGGAGCTGATCAGCAAGGCCGAAAGGCCGATAATTCTGGCCGGTAATGGCGCCATCCGTACCCAGGCCGCTCACCAGCTCCGCATCTTTGTCAAACGTACCGGTATCGGGGTGGTAACCACCTTCATGGGCAAGGGAGTGATATCGCGCCATGACCCCAGCTATATGTTCACCATCGGTCTCCAGTCCCACGATTACACCTGGGATATAGTCAATAACGCCGACCTGGTCATAACTCTGGGCTATGATCTGGTGGAGTATCAGCCCAAAATATGGAATCAATGCGGCTGTAATCCCAAAAAACTCATTCATATCGACACTATGCCCGCCGAAGCGGATGATCATTACCGGGTGGATATAGAGGTCGTGGGCGATCTGCCCCACGCCCTGTGGATGCTGAACCAGCGTCTTGATAACCAGCCGCTCAGTTATGATCTATCCAGCCAGGCCAGGGTACGGGCCCTGCTGTTAGATGATTTCGCCGCCCACAAGGACGATAAGACCCGAGACAGCATCCGGCCCCAGAAAATCCTATGGGATACCCGCCAGATCATGGGCCGAAAGGATATCCTTATCAGTGACGTGGGAGCCCATAAAATGTGGATAGCCCGCTATTATCACTGTGACGAGCCCAATACCTGCCTGGTTCCCAACGGCTTCTGCTCCATGGGGTTTGCCCTGCCGGGAGCCATTGCCGCCAAGCTGATATATCCAGAGAAAAAAATCCTGGCCATTTGCGGCGACGGGGGGTTCCTGATGAACCTCCAGGAATTGGAAACCGCCCGCCGGATCGGAGCCAATATTGTGGTGATGATCTGGGAAGATCACGAGTACGGGCTCATCAAGTGGAAACAGGAAAATCACTTTCACCGTCATACCGATCTTCATTTTAATAACCCGGATTTTATTAAACTGGCGGAATCATTCGACTGCCTGGGCCGACGGGTGGAAAACGCGGTTGATCTGCTTCCGGCCCTGGAATGGGCCTTTAAACAGGACAGGCCGGTATTAGTCACTATTCCCATTGACTACCGGGAAAACGTCCTGTTGAGCGAACGGCTGGGGAAGATTCAATGCCCCATTTAATTCAAGTAAGCGCTCCATGAGCCCCTGAAACGCTCGCATACAATCGTAGTCGTACCGCTACATTTCGAGATATTATAAAATCAAGGCAAATATAATTCAACCCATGAGGTTCGTTATGATTAATAAACAATATCCATATTATCTGGCCAACAAAGCGGTACAGGCCAACCTCGATTTACCCATTGTTGATAAATACTCCGGCCAGGTTGTCAGCCACGCCGCCCTGGCCGACGAGGAGACAATTTCCCAGGCCATTGGTCTCGCCGTCGAAGCCGCTGAGGCCATGTACCGCTTTCCGGCCTATAAACGCCAGGAGGTTTTAAGCCACTGCGTACATCGTTTTACGGCCCGTGCCGAGGAACTGGCTCAGGCCCTCTGTATTGAGGCCGGCAAGCCCATTAAAGACAGCCGGGGCGAGGTCACCCGGCTCATTGAGACCTTTAAGATTGCCGCCGAAGAGGCGGTGCGCCTGAATGGTGAGTTAATTCCCTTGGATCGTAGTCCGCGCACCAACGGCTACACCGGAATCACTAAACGCGTCCCGGTGGGCCCCTGTTCTTTTATTACTCCCTTTAATTTCCCTTTGAATCTGGCCGCCCATAAGGTAGCGCCCGCCATAGCGGCCGGCTGCCCCTTTGTCATGAAACCCGCCAGTCTCACCCCGGTCGGAGCCTTAATTATCGGCGAAGTTCTGGCCGAAACGGATCTGCCGGCCGGGGCCTTCTCCATCCTGCCCTGCCGCCGTGAGGGAGCCAGGCTGTTCACCGAGGATGAACGTCTCAAGCTGCTGAGTTTCACCGGCTCCCCAATTGTGGGCTGGGCCTTAAAGGCCAGGGCCGGAAAAAAGAAGGTGGTTCTGGAGCTGGGCGGTAATGCCGCCTGTATTATTGATCACGACACCGATATTACTGACGCCGTGCGCCGTGTTGTCTTTGGGGCCTTCTACCAATCAGGCCAGAGCTGTGTCGGGGTGCAGCGTATCCTGATACATGCCGACATCTACGAATCATTCAAGAAGGCCTTAGTCACGGCGGCCCGGAACTTAAAATCCGGCAACCCCGCCGAGGAAGACACCTTTATAGGCCCCATGATCAGCGAGAAAGAGGCCAAACGGGTGGCGGACTGGATTGATTCAGCCCTCGAACACGGGGCCAAACTGCTCTGCGGCGGCCGCCGCCAGGGGGCCATTCTGGAAGCAACCCTCCTTGAAGATGTCCCGAAAGAAGAAAATCTCTGCCGTGAAGAGGCCTTTGGACCGGTGGCAGTTCTCTCCTCCTTCACCGACTTCCAAACCGCCATTAAAGAGGTAAACGACTCGGCCTTCGGCCTCCAGACCGGGGTCTTTACCAGAGATATATATAAAATGAACCTGGCCTGGGATACCCTGGAGGTGGGTGGAGTTATCATCGGCGATGTGCCGTCCTGGCGGGCTGATCAAATGCCCTACGGCGGCACCAAAGACTCAGGCCTGGGGCGGGAGGGAATCCGCTACGCCATTGAAGACATGACCGACATCAGGCTTCTCGTCATCCGGGATTTGACGGTATAAAGGATGATCACTTACCATATAATCACCTGCAGATGAAAATCATGCCGGAGGGATGATTTTGCCGGATATTCAGAGGACAGTGCAAGCGTGGCACAACGACCCGTGATATCGAGCCGTTCCGGCTACATAATTACGGCTCAAAAGTCCAGAGGGCTTTTCATCTCTTTAATGGTAACACTCTTTACCGTATGAGTATAAATCATGGTTGTCCTCACGTCGCTGTGCCCAAGTAACTCCTGATGGGCTCGTAAAAAGTCCATCACTAACTAAAGATGACTAAGTCAGCTAAGCGAAGACTGCGAGGCGTGGTGGTTCGGCAGGGCTTCGGCCATACATATGGTATGCTGAAGGTCTGCCGAAACGCCACAACGCCGTAGATCGAACTTTTTACGACGCCATCAATTCATTGAAGACCTCAGTCCAGTCAGCACCGCTTTGCTTGAACTCCATACTTATGTCGGGAGATATTTTACCGG
>JAJRZN010000047.1 GCA_024275235.1 Deltaproteobacteria bacterium | reverse complement strand
TTCAGAGCTTATGGCAGCAATGAATCGTACTCCAGTAAGTCTGAATAATGACCTGAAAATACTATCAAAATACCAGCTGGTAAAAATATTGCGAGAACCCAATCCAGGACATGGAATGCACAAAGTAATTGAAGCGACATTCGGAAATGAAGAAATTGAATTTAAAGCAGTTATATAAGGCTGAGCAATTGTGCCATTGCTCATCACACAATATACCCCTACAATGCGGCATAAAGCGCCGAACAAGGCGCTACCTTTAGGCAGAAATAGTCAACAACAAATTTCAATAAAGAGAAAAATGTAATAGCAACTCCTTCAAGTCCAATGAAATCCGTTCACGATTGGGAGGTAAAGGGGGATGTCTATGATATTATGCTTTGTTGCCAGGATAATTTATCAGTAGCTGATCAAAACGCCTGAAATTATAGATGTCCCCATTATACGCCTAACGGGAATAGTTGAGATAAGCCAAGGCCTGTCCTCGATTCAGAGTGTAAAAAAATGGGTTGAATCGTTTCAGAAAGGCTCGGTTTGAATATTTCATTTATAGCTTGTCCCTGCCAGGTATGGTGCACAGGGATATTCATTAAACCGGCAAGAGTCGGTGCCGTGTCAATAATATTCACCTTGCCTGTAATTAAGTGTTTTTGTTTCACTCCAGGGCCAACTACTATCCATGGGATAGTCATTACCTCCGGCCTATTTTCCAGATGATGATGATTGATGCCGCCGTGATCACTGTGCAGGATGATACTGTAACTGCCAGACTGGTTCGTTCTCTCCAGCTCATTCAAGATGATACCAAGGGCTGTATCTGCCGTTTCGATGGCGTCAAGGTAGTCCGCTGACATAAATCCTGACCGGTGCCCGGCAATATCGGTTCCCTCGAAATAAATAAAACAAAAGTCTGGGCTGCGTGAATTCAGATTGCAGGCTGCCGCCTGAGCAACCTCAATATCGCTGTTTTCCACCGAGTTGCTGTTAATGAAGTATGAGTGATCGAGAGAACCGGGTGCTGAAAGGTTTCTAAACTGCTCCCAGGAGTAAAAAGCTGCGGTTCTTTTGCCGTGATCTTTTGCCACATCTATGATGCTTTTTGCTGTGGACGAAGGGTTAGGTGAACCGGTATTTGTAAACACGTTATGCCCCTGAGGCAACATAGACGTAAAGATGCTGAAATGGGCCGGCAGGGTAATGGGGGGCGTCACTGTTTGAGCATTCAAGGTATATGCGCCGTTTTCGATCATATGATCGATATTTGGTGTTTTCGCCTGCTCCAACCCATCTGAACGGCATCCATCAATAATAACCAGAATGGTTTTCATTAGTTGCTCCTTTTGCTTTTCTCTATAATAAATCGCATTAATATTTGGCATTAATGAGGAAACTGTTAATTTTTTGTTTTTTGTTTTCAAGACTATGCGCAAGAGAAAGTTATTTTTGGGAGGTAGATGGGGGGCCATGATATTATGCTTTGTTGCCGGGATAATTTGTTAGCAGCTGATCAAAACGCATGAAATCATAGACGTCCCCATTATACGCCTAGCTTCACTGCGTTCGCTTACCTGTATATCGAACTTTTCGCAGTCTTCGCTTCGCCGTCTTTAGTTAGTGATGGACTTTTTACGAGTCCATCAAAAATTATAAGCCTGTGACGGATTACATAAAACCTTGTGGCGCTGAATTATTGGTGGAGGATTTCCGAGGTTTTCTTAAGCTGGCGGGCAAACTTTTTAAGTTGGCTGATATAGTAGGCCCGGTTGGCGGGATCAAGGGCAAAGGCCCTTTCCTCTACCTGAATGGCCTGCTTAATATGGCCGTTGGCAAAATAAGCCAGGGCCAGGGTATCAAGGATGTGGGGGGCGGGCAGCTGAATTACGGCCCGCTTGGCAAGACGCAGGGCGGCGGTACGGTTGTGGATACTGTGCATGTCTGTGGTGAGCAGCAGCCAGGCCAGGTTGTTTAAAACCTCAGCGTTGTCCGGGTTCAGGAGGAGGGATTTTTCATAGGCCGCTATGGCATCTTGATAGTGACTACGGCTGTAATTCAGGTCACCGAGAAGCTGGGGCCAGTCGAAATTTTGGGGATCATCGGCCATTTTCTGCTGAATGACGGCCTGGGCGTATTTTTCCTGTGGTGCCCCGGCCATGAGATTATCCGGCATCTGCCACAGGGTGAGGGCGGAGAGTACAAGAACCAGGAGATAGGCGGCCAGACTGCCGTAGATTTTGCGGTTATGGTTATGTAACTGTTTTGCATCGGCTTCACAGCGCTGTAAAAAATCAATACGCTGGCCAATACTGAAATGGTGCCAGCTCGGTTGGTCGTGACTGGTACCGCTGAGCCAGGCGATCTTGTCAAAGACCCGGATTAGCGGCTCGGCGCTGCCCATGGCTTTAAGGGCAAAGGCATCGGCCTGCCGTTCAAAATTACGCATGAAAAAGCCCAGAATATATCTGAAATAGACAATCATGAGGATGAACATAGCTCCGGTCTGGGCTGTGGCCAGGGCGTGGCTCGGCTGCTTATTGACCAGATGCACCATCTTGTAGAAGAGGCTGGAATTGGCCAGGATGTAGAGGATGGGATAGGTGGAGAGCTGGGACAGGAGCCCGAAGCCCAAAAAGAGGAGGATGTAGATCTGCAGGTGACGAAGCTTGACATGGCCAAGTTCGTGGGCCATTACCGCCTCTATTTCCTCCGGGGTCAGGGCCTGAAGCAGGGCCGGGGTTATGAGCAGGTAGCGGCAGCCGGGGATAAGGCCCATAACTCCGGCAGTGAGGGCCTGGCCCTCAAACATGGGCCAGATCATAATGTCGGTGTAACCAACCTTGTATTTCCGGCAGAAATTTTCGAGGCGTCGGCGTTCAGGGCCGTCCGGCATGGAGGTGCATCTCCAGACCCGGACAATCAGGGCCGGAAAGGTCAGGGCCAGGCAGATGAAAAATAAAAGCGAAATAACCGGTTCTCCCCATGAAGAGTTGAGAACTGTCTTGAGCAGCGGAACGGGGGCCTGGCGCAGAGAATCGGCCAGTATGGATAAAATCAGCCACGGAAGAATGATGGGCAGATTGCTTTCCACATTGGTTCTGATAAAATTTCTGGTGGAATGACCTTGTCCGAAAAGGTGGTTATAGGGAGCGGCGGCCGCGGCCCACATCATGATTAGATAGGCCATGAAGAGCAGCAGACCGCCTAAATCAATTATGGAAGGCATGGCCCGTGCCATGGGCAGCAGGCCGCAATAGTATTGGAAATCCAGGAGATATATATCTATGCTGAAAAAGACAATGGCCAGAATGGAAGCCCGTCTTTCAGCGTTGCTGTAAGCCGCGCCGCTAAGGAGCCGGGAGCTGAAAATTCGTTTTAACAGCCCCTGATAGATGATGGTCTTAATTATAAAAATGCCGAGGGCGGTGAAAAAAGGGAGCTGTGGCCGTTCCGGGACACTGTTGGTTGAGAGTACCAGGATGACGATGAGAAAATATATTAAATTAGTATAAATCAAGGGAGGGCAGGTGCCTAATCGCTTTTGGTTATCAAGAGGCTCGGCGGTTGATGCTTACGGAGATATTATGATAGCGGAAATTCTTAATCAGCCGTTCAAGCTGACTATGGGTAAGAAGTTTGTGGTGGACAAAATATTCGCCGAATTTTTTTTGCTGGCGCTGCTGTTTAAAGACCATGAGCCGCACCTGATTTTCGGTTAATAGCCCCAGTTTCACCGCTGAACAGCCAAAGGAGTCGGACAGCTGTCTGGATTTCAGGATGTGGACAATATCTCCGGAGGTAAGCCAGCCGAATGATTTACCAATTTCACCGAGGCGCGGTCGTTTGGTGCGCTGCCAGATCAGGGCGTTGATAATGGTCTGCCAGTTGGTCACACCGGAATAAAACAGATAGTGTCCAAAGAGCAGCTTGCGGGGTGGAATCTGGCGGCCTGGTGAGGTTTGCCGGTAATTCGCGGCCCAGCCGGGGCGCTGCGATGATGACTGTTTGGGCTGCCGACGGGGGGAGGCCTGTTTTTTGTCGGCGGCTTGGGGGCGTTGATTCCATGACTGGTTTTGCGGCCAACGCCTGGTGGCAGCTGCCGATCCCCCAGCTTTGTTCATTGGCGCGGCCTGGAATTGCGCCAGGCCCCGTTCCCTGGCATCAAGATAGCTCCTCAGGCTTTCATAGGCCTGCTGAACTCCATGAAAGAGCTCGGTACCACGGCGTGAAGCGGCCTCGCCAAGATCGGTCAACATATCAGGATGGGTCTCCCGGGCCCGGCGCCGGTAAGCGGTTTTAATGCCGTTGGGCTGTAAATATTCCAGAAAATCCCGGTTTATCTGAATCTCACCGCCAAATAATACCCGGCAGGCCTTAAATAAATCCTGTTCAGCGATAGTAATCATCTTTGCCACCTGTTTTAAAAAATGTCGCCGTTGGAGTAGTGCCTGCTGGCCGGATAAAAGTTCTTGGCTGTAACCAGTAAAACATTATAAACTGATAAAAGATGTCGGTTGCATTGAAATATTTTTAAAAGCAACTATTTATACAATAATATATTATAACTTGTGAATGTTAAATAGTTTTTTTGTGGTTATGGCTTTTTTCATTTAAGATTATGCGGTATACGCCCATGTCTTAAAGGTTGGGGCTGCCATTTTAATTTAGTAAAAACAGGTGGTTAAATTATTTATTTTAATTAAATAGAGGTGAAGAAATGGCTGAATATCATGGTTTTTCCAGTAATAATGCGACTGCCAGTTTACGGGAGTTAGCCCTTAATCCTTTTTCCTTGACCGAGCCCAATGCCTTAAACAGCAGGCGTTTTGCCTCGTATTGCTGCCGGATGAATGATTTTGAGCTGCTTTACGCCACCGAGAGGGTTAACGATGATACCCTGTCCGCTCTTCAGGATCTGGCCGATGAAAGCCGGGTTATTGAACAGTTTAAGGGGATGAAGCGGGGGGAGGTGGTTAATCGGATCAAGGGATACGAAAGTGAGGAGCGCATGGCCCTTCATACCGCGGTTCGTGATTTGGGCGATGCACCCCTGCATCCCGAGGCCAGCGCTCAGGCCAGGGCGGAGCTTCAGAAATTACAGGACTTTCTTGATGCTTTAACGGCGGCCGAGATTGTCAATGAGGCAGGGGAATCCTTTACCGATATGGTAATGGTGGGGATTGGCGGCTCTGATCTTGGTCCCCGGGCCCTTTATCTCGCCCTTGCCGCCTTCCGGATTCAGAATCGGCGGGTTCATTTTATCTCCAATGTTGATCCCGATGATGCTGCCGCGGTTCTGCGGGGGCTGGATCTCAGCCGTACTTTGGTCAATGTGGTCTCCAAGAGCGGTTCCACCCTGGAGACTCTCACCAATGAGGAGCTGGTGCGGGCCTCTTTCAAGGCGGCAGGTCTTGATCCCGGCCGTCACTTTATTGCCGTCACCGG
This sequence comes from Deltaproteobacteria bacterium, assembly GCA_024275235.1. Lineage (GTDB taxonomy): Bacteria > Desulfobacterota > Desulfobulbia > Desulfobulbales > VMSU01 > JAADIV01. Next base: position 13,528 of record JAJRZN010000047.1, on the reverse strand, counting down.
CAAGGGCAGCCCCATGGATAATCCGGCCCGTTATCTGCGCTCCTTTTATATGTTTGACTATATCGGCGGTCGTTACAGCGTTACCTCCATGGTGGGGGCGGTGATGCTGGGTTTTGCCCTGGGATTTGAGCAGCTCTCGGAAATTCTGGCCGGGGCCCATGCTGTTGATCAGGCGGCTGAGGAGCCGGATATTCGGCGCAATATCCCCCTGCTCATGGCCTTGCTCGGGATCTGGAATCATAATTTTCTGGGCTTTGATACCCTGGCGGTTCTGCCTTACAGCCAGGCCTTGATTCGTTTTACCGCCCATCTGCAGCAGTGTGATATGGAGAGTAACGGTAAATCCATTGACCGCTCCGGCCAGCCCCTTGCCTGGCAGAGCGGCCCCGTAGTCTGGGGTGAGCCGGGTACCAACGGCCAGCATGCCTTTTATCAGCTTCTCCATCAGGGGACGACCATTGTGCCGGTGGAGTTTATCGGTTTCCGGCAGAGTCAATATGGGGAGGATCTGGAGATTCAGGGTACCACCTCCCAGGAGAAGCTGCTGGCCAACCTCCTGGCTCAGTCACTCGCCATGGCCGCCGGCCGCGGTAATAGCAATCCCAACCGCCGCTTTGCCGGTAACCGCCCCAACTGTATTCTTCTCGCGGACCGCCTGACCCCTTATACCATGGGGGCGTTGATGGCGGTTTATGAGACTAAAATCGTCATGCAGGGTTTTATCTGGAATATTAATTCCTTTGACCAGGAGGGGGTGCAGCTGGGCAAGGTTCTGGCTAATGAGATTATTGATCATCTCGCTGCCCGCCGGCGGGATAAAAATTATCAGGGGCGGGATGATGATTTATCCTGGGCCTTGCTGCGGATGACTGATAAATAAACCCCGGCTCTTAGTCTATTTTCTGAAGTTCTTTACCCGGTGACTTTTTTTTGCCCAGCAGGGCGCCGATCCAGATACCTGTTTCGTAGAGCAGACCGAGAGGAACGGTGAGGAGAAGGGCGGAAAATATGTCGCCGGCAGTCAACATTATGGCCAGGCCCATCATGACGATATAGGCGTAGAGACGGTGTTTGCGGAAATATCTGCTGTCTACCAGGCCGATTTTAGCGGCGGCGGCCATGAGAAAGGGAACCTCAAAGGCCAGGCCAAAGGCCAGGGCGTTGCGGGCCACAAAGGTCAGGTAGAGGCCGAAACGGGGCAGAGGCCGCAGGTTCTGGCGGGCAAAGCCCATGAAAAAGGATAACATCTCGGGCAGGACAATAAAGTAGGAAAAAAGGACGCCGCAGGTAAAGAGGGTGCTGGCCAGGAAGACAACGAGAAAAATCTGCCTTTTCTCGCGGCGGCGGAGTCCGGGAGAGACAAACATCCAGGCCTCATATACTATGACAGGCGAGGCGGCGGCTATCCCCACCAGGATTGAGAGCTTGATGTAGCTGAACAGGGCTTCGGTGAGGTTGGTGTAAACTAAGGTTGCCAGTTTGGGGTCGGCCCGGAAAAGGGGGGCTACCAGCTGGCGGGACAGGGGCTGGATAAAAAAATAGGCGGCGGTACTGAACAGGGCGGCAGTGAGAAAGGAGATAATCAGCCGTGAGCGCAATTCCTTCAGGTGTTTGAGGAAGTAATCATTGACCTCATTCATCAATCTTAGCTGTTTTAACGGCCTTTATTTTATCTTCTTCATCACCATGGGGCTTTTTTTCTGCCGCTGGCTCTAACACTTCGGCTGTTGCAGGTGCTTCTTCAGTTTCCTTAATGTCTGAATTGTCGTCGACATGGGGGGGCGTGTTTATATCCGCTGTGCTTTCAGCAGTTGACGGCTCGGAATTTTCTGTGGCTGCCGGCTCAACGTTTTTCTCGGGTTCCGATTCATCTTTGCCACTGTTCTCTTCCTCGTCAGCGGTCTCGTCCTGAACCCAACTATTCGGCCCGGCCTGCCCTCGATCGGGCGGAGTGTGTTCGATCTGGCCAAGTTCAAGGGGATTCTTCTCCCAGGGCTTGAGATCATCATCCTCGTTCAGGCTGTCTTTCAGGGAGTTGGCGGCCCTCTTTAATTCCACTATCTGTTTGGCCAGGGTCTTGGCCAGATCTGGAAGCTTGTCCGGCCCCACAACGATAAGGGCGACCACCATAATTAAAATTAATTCAGGTAAACCAATGCCAAACATAATATTCCAGAGCAAAATTGAAGAGAGTAATCTGGAAATTACGTCATTTGGCCATTTCTGTCAAGCTGCTTAACGATTTGACATTTAATCGGGCCTTGGCTATTATAGGCGCCGCAATCAGCTTGTTTATTCGGGCAGTAATTGTCCGTATCGGGGCTCTCCGCCCCTGCCGGGATCTGGGGCAGGCTGCCAACCGCTCATTATCGGCGGTTTATTATTATCTATTTCAGAGGCTGTTATAATGGCAAATGTCGTGGTTGTGGGCACCCAGTGGGGTGATGAGGGCAAAGGTAAAATCGTTGACCTGTTAACCGGTTATGCCGATTACGTGGTGCGCTTTCAGGGCGGCAATAACGCGGGGCATACCCTGGTTGTGGATGGTGAAAAGTTTGTTTTTCATCTGATCCCCTCCGGTATCCTTAATAAAGATAAAAAATGTTTCATTGGTAACGGCGTGGTTCTTGACCCCGTTGTTCTTCTGGACGAGATGGCGGGGCTGGCCGCTAAAGACCTCACCGTTACTCCGGAGCGCCTGTCTGTAAGCGAGAATACCCATTTGATCATGCCCTATCATAAGCAGCTTGATTTGAGCAGTGAAGCCCAGATGGAAGAGGGCAAAAAAATAGGCACCACCGGCCGGGGCATCGGCCCCTGTTATGGCGATAAAATTTTACGCAAGGGGATCAAGGTCGGTGAATTACGCGACGAGGAGTTGTTTAAGGATAAATTGCGGGACAATATTCGCGAAAAGAATCTGATTCTTGGCAACGGTGGTTCCGGTCCCCTGTCCTTTGATGAGATATACGGCCAGTTCATGGGTTATGCTGAAAAGCTGATTCCCTTTATTAAGAATGTCTCGGTGGAGCTTGATAAGGGCCGCCGGGCCGGTAAAAATATCCTCTTTGAAGGGGCGCAGGGCACTCAACTTGATATTGATCATGGCACTTATCCCTTTGTAACCTCCTCCAATACGGTCTCCGGCGGCGCCTGTATCGGCTCGGGCATCGGCCCGGTTTATATTGACGCGGTGGTTGGTATTCTCAAGGCCTATACCACCAGGGTAGGGGAAGGGCCTTTTCCCACTGAACTCTTTGATAATACCGGTGAGGAAATTCAGAAAAAGGGCGGTGAGTTCGGGGCCACCACGGGCCGCAAGCGGCGCTGTGGCTGGTTGGACGGGGTGGTGGCGCGGGATGCGGTACGACTGAATGGGATTACCGGCCTGGCCCTTACCAAACTGGATGTCTTGAGGGGTCAGGAGACGTTGAAAATTGCCACCTCTTACCGTGACGGTGATGAGGAGTTGTTCGCTATGCCGGGAAATATCCGCCAGACCTCTCGTTTACAGCCGGTGTATGAGGAAGTTTCGGGTTGGGCGGAAGAGATCGACCAGGTGGCAAGTGTGGACGATTTACCGGCCAAGGCCCGTGATTATATAAAACGGATTGAGGAAATTACCGAAACCCCGGCCAATATTATCTCCGTCGGCCCCGGCCGTGAGCAGACCATTATGCTGAAAAACCCCTTTGAGAAGTAAGAGGCGCTCAAAGAGAGGCTGAACTGCCTTTATCATCTTCTTACGTAGCGGGCTCCGGCCATGACATCCCCTATATCGTCGGCGCTCTGGGCCAGCATGTTGACCACTACCGGCGCTCCCTTGGAGCGGCGGATAACGGGGGGCTGCAGGGTGTTGAATATGGAGTGTAGAATATCGGTCTTGGGGTAGTCCATGGGCTGTTCCATGGCCTGTTCTATGTGCCATATGGTTTTACCGGTGTGGGTGTTTAGCAGACGTACGGAGATGTCTAAGCGTGAGCCGCCCAGTTCGGTTCCCTCCAGGGCGTAGTTTATCCGGCCCGCCATTACTAAATCCACTTTTTCCCGCTTTCCGGCCCGCAGGGCCTCATCGTTGTTTCCATAATGTTCCGGTAGTAATTTGACTCGGTGGAAGGTCTCCCGGCCCAGCAGAATGTCCTGAAATATGCCGGCGGCGGCCGCCCCGAGACGCGGGTTAATGCCCTTTGCCAGATCGAAGGGCAGGATACCCACTGATGACATGGCATAGGCCTGGGGGTCAAGGGGATGGATGTAGACCACCGGTACCCCTTTTTGAACCGCAACCTGTTCTGAAGACCGACGCTGACTTATAGTGGAGCAGGAGACCGTCAATCCGGCTAATGAAATAACTAAAATAAATAAATAAAATCTTCGCATGCGGCTCCTTTTTAATATGCTTGAGCACTGCTGAACAGTTACCACTGTTTTTAAAAATGTTCGTCACCAGAAAGATTGTCCGTTACCGAACTGCCGTCGGCTAATAAATAATTGATATTCAAGCTGCGGTTTAATTCCATTCCTGCCACGGATAATACCTCCTGAGTGCCGGCCGCTAATAGTTTTATATTGATGATGATGGACTTCGGGGTCAGGGAGTAGGTCCCGGCCACAATGGCATCCGCCTTCTGCTCTTTACCCAGTTCCTTGCTCTCCCGGCTTAGTATCAACTCACCAGTTTTGTCCTTGACCATGATCGCTCCGGCCTTGCGGAGTTCTATGACATGAAAACCATATTTGAACAGGCGGGTGGCGAGGGATTCGCTCAGGGCCCGGCCGAATTTTGAGGTCTGGTCGAGATTGTTAAGATTGACGATGGTGGTGAAAATAAGGGTTTCGTTGGTATTAAGGGAGCGGCGGTTGTTGATTAATTGTCGGGCCAGATTGTCACCGATACCGAAGAAATCAGGGCTGGCGGCCGAGAGGGTCTGAGGAGCGCGGGCCTGGCCGCAGGCGGCAAGCAGCAGGGAAACAAGCAGGACGGTGGTCATTGCCGGAGCCGGAGTTCTAAGTATCTTCATTATGTCCTCTGGTAAATAATCAAAATCAGTAAGTCCGGTTGCAAAAGAGTATCATTATTTTTGGCACCCCTTGCTGGTGAATTATTATCATTCTATTGGCCTCTGAAATTGTCAGGGGTCGAATTTTTTGATGCGTACCGCCACCGGCGCTTTGGGGGGGCTGGATTCATCGGCCAGCATTTGTCTCGTCACCGGATCAAGCTCAAAGGTTAGACTGGCATGGGACAGTACCATGCCGTCCCGGTTGCGGAGCAGGCGGGCGTTTAACATAATCTGGTTATGGGCGTAAGTGTAGGTGCCGACGATCATGGCCTGGGCATTGTGGATATAGCTTAATTCATTCATATTCCGGGACAGGGCGTAGACGCCGTATCGCTGTTTTATCATCAGTCCGGCGCTTTTCCGGACATCAATGACCTCTATGCCGGCCTTTTGCAGGTCGCCGATCAACTCCTCGCAGATATAGCGGCCCAGATCAGATGTTTTATAAAGGCTGTTCAGGTTGACAAAGGTGTTGACAGTGATGACATATTCATCAGCGATACTTTCTTCAGCGTTGGCGTTAAGCTGGCGGGCCAGGTCGGCGATACGTTTTTGTAGAGCCCTGGATTCAGCCGCCCTGGGCCTGGGTTTTTGTTTGACCGTCGGCCGCCAGGTGAAAAAAGACAGGTAATCCCATATGTTTTTGGCGGGCGGCGGCGGGGAACGACGTTCCGTGCGGTATATATAATCAGAGGGCAGGGGCTGGGGATAATCAAGGGCGTAAGCATTGCTGGAGGCGTCCTGATTAACAGAGGCCTGAGCTGAAACACTGAGCATGAAGCACAGAATGACGGCGGCTGTATTCTTAAATAAAGTTGTCATTATTGTTTACCCCTTTGTGGCTTGATGGGCTGGACGATCAGGGTGTGAGGCGGTGGATTGGAGGCGGGGTAAACCACGGCCTGGTAACGGTTAATTCCGCCCTGGGGCCAGAAAGCGCGCAGTCCGGTACCGCCCCCTGATACGGACGCACCGCCGGCGGCACAGGCCGTGATAATGAATGGCAGCAGGGCATAAAATAATATCTTCCGCAAGGAAATACCTCCAGTAGTTGGCTTTTTGTCATTAAATTGACATGCTGAGCAGCCCTGGCAAATGTTACCGTCCCGCACCGCGGATAATTGCGGAGAGCCGTGTCATAAAGGTCCTTGCCTGAGCGGCAGGGGGAATATTTTTCCGTTTCTTTTCCGTTTCTTTTCCGTTGGCCAGGGATAAACAGGTAAAATTAACCCTGCCGTTATTATGATGAATCGTAACGGTATTGTTTTATGCATGTTCGGTGCCAATTACCAGGTGATAAGTCGTTAAAAACCGCTGTTAAGCGCTGCTAATAAAAATTTGTTGCCAAAGGCGGTAAAAAGATTATATTAATTAAGTTTTGCTACTGAATATGATCATGGAATAAGAGAAAGGAGCTTTGGGTCTATGGCAAGAATTACAGTTGAGGACTGCCTGAAATTAATAGGCAGTGAAAACCGTTTTGCCCTTATACATCTGGCAATAGCCAGATTAAAGCAGCATCGGCAGGGTATGCCGTTTTTGGTGGAAGGCAAAAATAAAGAGGTGGTGATGACCTTGCGTGAGATTGCTGCCGGTAAGGTAACGCCGGAGAATCTTAAGAGCCTTGAAGAGGCGGTTCGGGCCGATGAGGAGGCGCTCCGGACGGCGGCCGATAAGGACAAGGCGGATGAACCGGCAGTGGCTGTCTCTGCGGTGACTGAGTCCGCGGCAGAGAATGTAGTATCTCCACCAGGAAGTGACGCGTAAGTAGATATGGATTATTACGAAATTTTGGGTGTGTCATCGACTGCTTCTGCTATTGAAATTAAAAAGGCCTATCGCAAAAAGGCCATGAAGTATCATCCTGACCGCAATAAGGGCAATAAAGAGGCCGAGGAAAAATTTAAGAGTGCCGCGGCGGCTTACGAGGTGTTAAGCGATCTGACAAAGCGCCAGATTTATGATCAGTACGGCGAGGAGGGGCTGAGAGATACCGGCTATGGCGGGCCTGGTAACGCCGAGGATATCTTTTCTAATTTTGGTGATATCTTTGAGGATCTCTTCGGCTTTGGCGGCAGCAGGGACAGCCGGCAGCAGCGTAATGGCCCGGAGCCTGGTGCCGACCTGCGTTATGATCTGCGCATTTCTTTTATGGAGGCCGTGCATGGGGTCAATAAGGAGATAGAGATAACCCGCCCGGATACCTGCTGGACCTGCGAGGGTACCGGGTTGCGGCCTGGTTATCAGAGCCAGACCTGTTCGGTCTGCAAGGGGCGGGGCCAGGTTATGCGTTCTCAGGGTTTTTTCCGGATTAATTCCACCTGCCCGCAATGCCAGGGCAGCGGTCAGATAATTACAGATCCCTGTCAGGACTGTGGCGGTAACGGTCTGGTCAACAAAAAGGAGAAGGTCTCTTTAAAAATCCCGGCCGGGGTGGATACCGGGGCGAGAATGCGTCTCCAGGGCAAGGGCCAGGGCGGGCGTCGTGGAGGTCAGCCCGGTAATCTCTACGTGATTATTCATGTGCAGGAGCATGAATTTTTTCAACGTGAGGGGAGTAATATTTACTGCTCACTGCCGGTATCAATGGTGCAGGCCGCTCTGGGGGCCAAAATTGACGTACCAACCATTCATGGTACCAGGACTGTTCCCATTGAGAAGGGGGCTCAGAATGGGCAGACTATAACCCTGCCTGCCGAGGGAGTTCCCAGTCTGCGTGGCAGCGGTCGGGGTGATATGTATGTTACCCTGCAGGTTATGACCCCGGTTAATCTCTCCGCGGAACAGAAAAAATTGTTAGAGAAGTTTGCTGAACTCGGTGGTGAGAAGAACCGCCATCCTGAGGAAGAGGGTTTCTTTAAAAGGCTGCTGAATAATTTTCAATAGATGATATGGCTGATTTTCTTAATCATTTTGATGCCGCCGGTAACGCCTGGATGGTCGATGTCTCCGCCAAGCGTGAAACCGTCCGGGAGGCCGTGGCCCAGGGGGCGGTCATCATGACCCGTGAGGGTTATGATCTGGTACGGGCCGGGAATATGGCCAAGGGAGATGTTCTCGGGGTAGCGCGGCTGGCCGGAATCATGGCGGCCAAGAAGGTGGATCAGTTGATCCCCCTGGCTCATCCCCTTAATATCACCAGGGCCGAAATAGATTTTGACTTTGACGATGCCGAGCTGGCCGTTATTGTTCGGGCCAAAGTCAGCATAGTTGGTAAAACCGGGGTGGAGATGGAGGCCTTGACGGCTGTGTCGGTGGCTGCTCTTACGATCTATGACATGAGTAAGGCCGTGGACAAGGGAATGGTTATCCAGGATATTAAACTGCTTAAAAAAACCGGTGGTAAAAGCGGTACCTATATGCGAAGCAAGTAACTTGCCGGCCTGTCTACCCCTGTTTTATTTATGTTGGGAAAAGAGAATAGATATCTGTAAATGGAGAAATGGCGCTTGACGTCATTGTTTAACTTGAGGATTTAACATGGATAAAAAGCAACTGAAATATTTTCGTGAGAAACTGGAGATGATGCACGAGGATCTCTTGTCGGAGGCCGATAAGACCCTGGCTGAGATGACGGGCCAGAATGACAAATATCCCGATCCAACCGACAGGGCTTCAGCCGAGTCTGACCGCAGTTTTGAACTTCGGATCAGAGATCGGGAACGAAAATTACTGACTAAGATTAAATCTGCCATTGAGCGGATTGATAATGACTCGTATGGGATATGTGATAAATGTGGTGACGATATATCCCAGGAACGTCTTGAGGCCCGTCCGGTAACTACCCTGTGTATTGACTGCAAGACGGAACAGGAAAATTTTGAGAAGGTTCACGCTGGTTAAAGGGCTAAGGACTCTTTTTGCCATTTTGCAACGGGTTATCTAAGGATAAATAAATGCCGGAACTTCGAAAAGACCCAATCCTTGGCCGCTGGATAATTATTGCCAAAGAGAGAGGTAAACGTCCCACTGATTTTATTGTTGACCGGGGTGATGTCAAAGGTGGTTTCTGCCCCTTATGCTCCGGCAATGAAAAAACCACCCCCGCAGAGGTCTTGAGTTACAGCAGTCAGGAACGTTCGCCAAACTCCCCCGGCTGGGACTTGCGGGTGGTGCCGAATAAATATCCCGCCCTGGTCATTGAGGGTAATCTTGATAAGATGGGTGAGGGGCTCTATGACAAGATGAACGGGATTGGGGCTCATGAGGTTATAATTGAGACCCCCCGTCACGATGAGGTTTTTGCCTACCTGCCCCAGAACCGTATGTTGAATGTCCTGCATGCCTATCGTGACCGGCTCATTGATTTGGCCCATGACCCGCGTTTCCGTTATGTCATGGTCTTTAAAAATCATGGTAAGGCGGCCGGGGCCTCTCTCGAACACTCGCACTCGCAGCTTATCGCTCTGCCTATTTTGCCGCGCATGATTGTCTCGGAGCTTCAAGGCAGTAAAATTTATTACAAATACAAGGAACGTTGTATATTCTGCGATATAATTTACCAGGAGTTGAAGGAGAAAAGCAGAATAGTCTGTGAAAATGAGGAATTTCTGGTTATCACCCCCTTTGCTCCCCGTTCGCCCTTTGAGATGTGGGTACTGCCGAAACGGCATTCTTCCGCCTACATATCCATGAACGATAATCAATTCACGCTCCTTACGGCTATATTCTCCGAATGCCTGCGGCGGTTAGATAAATGTATTGCCAACGCCCCTTATAATTTTGTTTTGCACACCTCGCCCTTAAGGTCTCAGCCGCTTGATCATTTTCACTGGCATTTTGAGATTGTCCCCAAACTTACCCAGATTGCCGGTTTTGAATGGGGATCAGGCTTTTATATCAATCCCACTCCGCCGGAAGATGCTGCTAAATATCTAAGGGAGGCCGAGTTATGAAGAATATTCTGCTTGTTGATGATGAGGAGTCTATCCATCTTCTTTACAGTGATGAACTTGAAGAGGAGGGCTATAAGGTTTATTCGGCCTATTCAGGGGAAGAGGCTCTGGAAAAGCTGCGGGAATTAAACGCTGATCTGGTGATTCTTGATATCAATATGCCCGGCATGAACGGCCTGGAGACCCTGCGCCAGATTAAGGAACTAAATCCCGCCCTGCCGGTGATTCTCTGCTCCGCCTATGAGGAGTTCAAACAGGATATATCCTCCTGGGCCTCAGATGAATATCTGGTTAAATCAGCCAATCTTGACAACTTGAAGGCCGCGGTGAAAAGGCATCTTGGCTGAGATGAAAGATATCCAGAACCTGCCCGATTTTCGTAAGATTAATATCAAGAAGGTCGGGGTGAAACATATCTCTTACCCCATTACTGTTCTGGATAAGGAAAATACCACCCAGAAGACCGTGGCCACGGTCAATATGTATGTAAATTTGCCGCATCATTTCAAGGGTACCCATATGAGCCGGTTTGTGGAGATTTTAAACCGGGTCCACGGTGCCATCAATTTAAAGAATTTTCATACCATTTTGAGCGGTATGAAGGAAAAGCTGCAGGCTCAGGCCGCTCATATCGAGATTGAATTCCCCTATTTTCTGAAAAAAAATCAAGACGGCCAGACCGCGACAGTGGAGTATATCTGCCGGATGCATGGCTCTCTGCACGACAGTGATGATCTTGTCATGGAACTGCGGGTACCCATTGCCGCTCCCAGTCCGATTCCGGCGGCGGCCGGATTGCCGAAATCTCTTGGTAACTGGGGAGTCGCTGCTGTCCAGTTCCGTTTTCGGCGTTTTGTCTGGATTGAGGACTTGATTCGTCTGATTGAGTCGGTTACCTGTCATAATCTCAGCTGGCCGGAACAGACCGGGGGGCAGGAAGAGCTGAGCGTTGAGGGGTTGACCCGAGACCTGGGAAGGAAATTACGGGATCATCCTGATATCCGTGGCTTTAAGGTGAATATCAAGAATTACGCCCCCGGCGGCAATACCTTCGCGGAACTGGAAGCTGATTTTACGCGGCCGATCTTGCAGACCGGCGCTTAGGGCCGCGTACCTACTTTAAATTGTCGTACATCTATGCAGTTACATCTGAATAGTTACCATTCAACCATATAACTAATTATGAAAAATCAATTTATCTTTGAAATTGGCAGTGAAGAGATTCCAGCCGGATATCTCCTGCCGGCCTTACGCAGTCTACAGGAAAATTTTGCCGCCGCCCTGTCGGAGCTGGAACTCTCGTATGGTGAGATTAAGGGAGCGGTTACTCCCCGTCGTCTGACCATAAGTGTTGATGATCTGGCCGATCGGCAGGCGGACAAAACAGAAGAAATTATCGGGCCGCCTAAAAAGGCCGCTTTTGATGCCGAGGGAAAGCCGACCAGGGCGGCGCTGGGTTTTGTTAAATCACGCGGGGCCTCTCTTGCTGATATTCAGATTATTAATACCGCCAGGGGCGAGTATCTGATGATTCGCCAGGAACGCCGGGGCCTGGCCACGAGGAAATTACTCAGCAGTCTGCTGCCCGAACTTATAAAATCGATTTCCTTTCCCAAGTCAATGCGCTGGGGGGCAGGCCGCACTACCTTCGCCCGGCCCATTCAATGGCTTATGGCCCTCTATGATGGTGAGGTGGTGCCCTGTACGGTGGATGGTGCCGGTGAAACCGGGGCTCTGAGTTACGGGCATCGTTTTATGGCGCCCCAGGCCATTGAGGTTACTGATTATGACCAATATATAGCGGCCCTCAGGGAGCATCATGTCCTCGCCGACCCCGAGGAACGAAAGGCCGCTGTCCTTGCCGAAATAACTAAGGCCGCTCAGGGATCCGGCGGCACGATATTGCCGGATGCCGAATTAGTGGCAACAGTGACTAATCTCGTGGAATCTCCCTATGCCATTCGCGGCACCTTTGATGAGAAATTTCTTGAACTTCCCAAGGATGCCCTTATTACCTCAATGCGTGAACACCAGAAATATTTTGCCATTGTTGATGACAGCGGCCGACTGCTGGCTGATTTTGTCGCCGTCAATAACACCATGGTAAAAGACGCCGTTGTGGGGGCCGAGGGTCATCAACGGGTACTCAGAGCCCGTCTTGAGGACGGCCTTTTCTTCTTTCGGGAGGATCAGCGCCGTAAACTTGAGGAGCGGGTTGCTGATCTCGAGGGCATCGTATTTCAGGCCCAACTGGGCAGCATGCGGGAGAAGACTATCCGCGTCCAGGCCCTGGCCGAGAAGATAGCTGCTGTTATATCCCCTGAACTTACCCAGACGGTCTCACGGGCCGCCTGGCTGGCCAAGGCCGACCTTATCACCGAAATGGTTAATGAGTTCCCCAGTCTGCAAGGGCTCATGGGTCGTGATTACGCCCTTCTGGATGGTGAATCAGCCGAGACGGCTCAGGCCATTGCCGAGCATTATATGCCGGTACGGGCCGGCAGCCCTCTGCCCGGCAGTCTGGCCGGGGCTGTGGTGAGTATGGCTGACCGTCTCGACACCCTGGCCGGCTGTTTTGGAATTGGCCAGCGCCCTTCAGGTACGACCGATCCCTTTGGTCTTCGCCGTCAGGCCCTGGGGCTTATTCATATTATCCTGCAGCGCAATCTGTCCCTGCCGCTCATTGACTGTCTGCACGAAGCCCTGCGGCTTTACGGCGATAAATTAACGATTGAACCGGCCGAGGCCCAGGCCCAGGCTCTCGATTTTATCAAGGGCCGTTTTGTGAATGATCAGATCCGCCGGGGCCGGGCGGCGGAGGCCGTTGAGGCCGTAGTCTCGGTATCGTTTACGGATATTGTTGACTGCCAATGCCGCCTGGAGGCGCTTATTGCCATTAGCCGTGAGGACAGTTTTGCGCTCCTCGCTGGTTCCTTTAAGCGGGTCATGAATATTATTAAGGGCCACAAAGCGGCAGAGGTAAATCCTGAGCTTTTTGAGACGGCGGCGGAGAAAGATTTATATCATAGCCTGCAAGAGGTAAGCGTCCTGGCCCTGCCTCTTTTACAGGATCAAAAATACACCGAGGCCATGAATATTATTCTCAAGATGAAGGAACCGGTGGACATATTTTTTGATAAAGTCATGGTTATGACTGAAAATGCCGCCGTCCGTAATAACCGTCTCCACCTGCTGGCGGCCATTGCCGAACTTTTTTTGCGGGTGGGTGATTTCTCCAAAATGACCGCGGCGGTCGATAAATCTTAAAATCTCTGTAACTGTTCAGCAGCACCCCATCTCGGAGTCTACGTTTACCTTGTCCATTTAGAACTTCTCGAATACCAAAGTATGCTTCGAAGTCCTGAATAAACAAACCTGGAGCACTGCTGAACAGTTACGCTCCGGGTTTTTTGTCACTTTCAGGCATCACGCTGAATAGACTTCTGAGTTGTTCCGTCAAGGTTTTTTTACAAAAACTCCAACAAAGGAGACTTTGATTTTATTAATGCTTGTAGATATTTTGCCTCGTTATATTGGGCTTTATTCTGCCAGCATTTATACATAATTCTG
>JAJRZN010000046.1 GCA_024275235.1 Deltaproteobacteria bacterium | reverse complement strand
TTTAGTATTGCCTCTGTGGGGTCGCCGACAACTTTGTTTCTGGTCAGGAAGGTGTATCTCAGCAGGGCGAAGAAACAGACCGGCAGCGTATAAACCAGGCCTGGTTTAGTTATAACATAAAGGCTGTATGTAATCATGACGGCGGTGCCGGTTATAAACATCATGCCGTCGAGAAATCCTGCTGGATACAAATCCAGGGTAGCGCGGTGATGGACTGCCCCGGCCCCAAGGCTGTCTTTCTCATAGACGCGCTTGCCGGTACTCAAAAAGACGGCAAGCAGAAAGACGCTGATAAACAGCCATTCGGAAATATGAATTTGGGCGGCTTTTCCCCCGGCCTGTAATCTGATAAGAAAACCGGCTGAGACGCAGATAATATCCAGTATGGCGATATGTTTAAAAAAATAGGTATACAATAAAGAGATAATTATATAGGCCGTCAACAGGATTAAAAAAGCACCTGAAAGGCTGCCGGCTGTCAGGCATGTCAGTAAAATCAGGATGGCGGCTGTGCGCCGGGCCGAACCTGGACTGATAACGCCGGCCGCCAGAGGTCTGTGTCTTTTCTGAGGATGCCGCTGGTCTTCTTTTATATCGGCAATGTCGTTGAATATGTACATCACGCTTGATACTAAGCAGAAGGAAACAACTGCCAGCAGGAGTGATATATGAAAAAGATCAGTCGTCAGGGTGCCGTTAAAAAAGGATGGAAAAAGCAAAATGATGTTTTTCAGCCATTGTTGAGGACGCAGCAGCTTTATTGAGGGCGGCATAAATTATGTTCCATGTTGTTGTCCCCAGTAGTATAGAGTCTGGCTGGCGAATGCCGCTTCCTGTGAGGTCGGGTGTTTGTCTATGATTTCTCTGTAAAGCTTTTTGGCCGCGTTTTGATTATTCTTAATTAGTAATTTGGCGGCCTGGAATAAAAAATTAGGGTCATTTTTTAATTTATATGCCGCTATGTAATGGCTGACGGCTCTATCTGTATTTTTCTTCAAATCTGCCGGTGTCAAAGCCGGTAGTCCCGCGTAGAAGGCCGCGAGAGCGGATTGTGTGAAATACCCGTCATCGGCCTTTAATGCCTTCTGATATCTTTGTCCGGCCGCGGTGAAGTCATGAACGCTCATGGCTTCATTTCCAAGAGTAATTAAGGCGTAGGCGCGCCATTTACCGTCCCTGATGATCTTCAGTGAGTCTTTAATAATTTTCAAGCCGGCTTTTCTCCTGCCCGTACCAATTAAGGTCATGCCGTATTTATACATTATTTTCCCTGAGGCCGGTGATGATCTGTAGGCGGCAGTCCAGAGTCGGGAATCATCATGCCAGGTTGAGATCCGGAGTGAGGTTGTGGTTCCCCACAGCAAGATGAGTGCCGTAAATATATATACCGTTATTTTTTTACCGTTTAAGGGGAAACGCGTAATTAACCATTGGCCGCTGAAGACCATGAAGGCAGCCCAGACGGCACAGGCAAGGTAAAGATAACGCTCAGCAAAGGGCATCCAGGCCATTTCGCTGGTTGCCACGAAAAGTCCCGGGAAGAAACCTGCCACTAACAGGGCAGTCCATCCCAGTATGGTTGAATTTTTTTTCAGCGCCATATAAACCGCTGGCAGCATGATCAGTGCTGACAGTAATAAATAAAGCCGATTATCTATCTTATAGATAGCGAAGTTCAGGGGGAAGGGGATGAATAGTTTTTTTATATAAAAACTGCCGGCAGATAAAAGCCTGGCGCAATAGCTAATGGCGGCGTTCAGGTAGTAACCAATATTGCCGACTGGTTTGTCTATGATAATTTTATTGCTCAGGGCCTCTTTTACCCCGGTATCCACGGAGAAAACTCCCCCTGTCCGCAGATATAAATAGATTAACAGAGGGGCAGACAAGGTTATTATCCAGGATAAGGAGGAGAATATTGCCTGTTTGATCTTTTTGCCCTCCCACCGTCTAATCCAGAAATCGGCAAGCGCTATAACCGGGATAATGGATAAGGCGCTTTCTTTGGATAAAAGTCCAAGTAAAAGGCATATCGCCGCCCCTGTTCTTGAATTATGCTGGTAAAATAGAAAGGCGCTCAGGCAGAAGAATGCCGCCAGCACGTCGGTACGGCCGGAAACCCAGGCTACTGATTCACAGGTCAGCGGGTGCAGAGCAAAAAGCAGACTGCCGCCAAGAGGAAGAAGCTTATTGTCGAAATTAAATTTTACGGTTAGCCTGGAGAGGATAAAAAAGAGCAGCAGGGCGTTGGCGGCATGCAGCAGGTAGTTTGTGAGATGATATCCCGCGGCCTGCTGCTGCCATATATAGTGATCCAGAACAAAGCTGCTGAGCAGCAGAGGACGGTAATACCTGGAGTGGGTGCCGGAGAGAAAAAAATCTTTTATTGACGGCGGTTGGTATGGGTTACTCAGTTCCTGTACCATACCGAGGTCATCAAAGTGAAGAAGGTGAGCGTTAAGAACCGGATAATATACGAACAGGGTTACGAACAGCAGTATCAGAATGCCATAAACCGGTTTATTAAGGGTGTGCTGTATATTGAACCTGGCTCCGACGCTCATTGAAAAACCATATCCCTATCTTTTACCCTTGTTTTTCTGCTCTATCATATTGCTGGTGGTGTACACCCTGCCAGTGGCCAGGATGGTGAATTTACCTCCGTATGGATCTTTGGGGATGGTGTTTAAAAAACCTTTTTTAAGCAGTTCGTTAAAGCTCCGCGGCAGGCGGCCGGTTATCTCTCTGAATTTTTTAACCTTGTTTTCCAGCAGATTTATCTTCTGTAAGGTCAGGAGGCGTTTTTTGAGATAGGCGTATGTCTTGGGATTATGGGTGCTTCTAAGCAGATTGGCGAGAAAGACAATGCCTAACTTTGTTTGATTGCCGTAGAGGCTGAATCTGGCGGCCAGTCCTTTCAGGAAGCCCGGCGCGCCTGGCAGAGCGGCGGCCCGGCGTAAATAAGGGGCGGCTTTTACGGCGTTATGCTCAAAATAAAAGGCGTTAAAGCCTAAAAAATAGAAGGGCTGGTAGTCATCAGGCCTGTATTTCGCGGCCTTTAATAATAATTTATCCGCCTCCGGCCTCATATGGGCCTGCCAGGGGAAAATTACCTCGGCAAAGAGATATGGATCCCAGAATCTGGGGTCAAGATCGGTTACCCCCCGGAGCATGGTGGCAGCCCGGTGCCATTCCTTTTCCGTCGGGGAGGAATGCTCCTGCAGCCGCAGACCGACATAGGTGATAGTCTTTAAAAACATAAAATCAGAGGCCACGCCCTGGAATTCCAGAGCCGCGGCCCGGAGGACGGCGGCCGGTAGATGGCCGATGGTACCCATGCTCTCAGTGTTATGCCTGAGCTTAATGCGGTGCACATGCCCGCTCAGCATGATAGTGAGACTTAAGCCGATGATTAAAAACAGTGGCGGCCAGAGACGGTTCATGACAGATCCCGGCGTTTAAAGCTCATGATGGCCAGACTCAAGGCGGCGACACTATAGCCCGCGGCGTAGATCGTCATGGTCAAGGTATCGCTCCAGGGAATAGCTATGCTATGGGCGGCAA
>JAJRZN010000045.1 GCA_024275235.1 Deltaproteobacteria bacterium | reverse complement strand
TAAGGATTTTTTTCGATGAGAAAGACGTCCTTACCAACTTCTGCGGCTTCCAAGGCTACGGTTATTCCGCTGATACCGCCACCCACGACCAGTACCGCACCCATAGGGGATGCTCCACCTGCGTCTGTCATGCCACTCCTCCATTAATTAAAAGTGTTAATAAAATTCATTCTTCTTGGCTCAACCCACTCACCACCATTAAACCAATCAATCAATTAAGCCAAAACTAATAAATCTCTCCCTCTAAAAAAATCTCCAGACGCCATTACAGCGCCTGGAGATTCCTTGAAGCATAGCGGTTTCAATTATGCAAACCGTATCGAACTATGGATTAGATCCAGGGTTCGGTCTCAATGATGTTGATACAGGGAACCTTCTCGCACTTCCACTCTTCGGTTTTGGGATCAAATGAAGAGTTAACAAAACACTTCCAGTTCTCGTCATCAACGGTGGGGAAGTCAGAACGATAGTAGAAACCCGGGAAACGAGATTCCTTACGGAACTCAATGTGACGGATATGAGTCTCTACACACCAGATACGATGATAGTTCTCCCAGCAACGCAGCAACTCATGGAGATCGCCAGCAGCCATCTTAGCAGCATCTTCACGAAGCATACGAAGCAGATCCAGACAGATGTTCAGGAGCTTACCAGAAGTCATGTAGTATGTAGCTACACCACCGCCATACTCATCAGTGGCCTTCATCAGACGCATCATCAGGCCAGCCGGTTTAACGTAGTTAGGATTGACATCAACAGAGGTACTGGCACCTACGAACTCATGGAACAGTTTAACCGGAGCATAAACCTCATCAGCCAGTTCCTGAGCGGTCTGAGACAGTTCAGGCGTAAAGCCCTCATTGTCCTTTACATACTTAACCATCTGCTTGGCAATGATCCGCCCCTCAGCATGAGAACCGGAAGAGAACTTATGACCGGAAGCGCCAACACCATCGCCAGCGGTAAACAGGCCATTAACGGTGGTCATTCTGTTGTAACCCCATTTATACTGGTGGGAACGGGGGCCGTCAACGGTGGGAACCCAATCCTCATCCGGGCCGGAGCACCAGATACCGCAACAGCCGGAATGAGAACCCAGCATGTATGGTTCGGTAGGCATAATCTCGGAACCGACTTTCTCCGGCTCAATGTCCATACCGGCCCACAGACCAGCCTGACCAACGGACATATCCAGGAAGTCTTCCCAAGCCTCAGATTCCAGTTCTTTCCAATACTTCTTCAGGGCCTTATCATCCATCCCCTCAGCCTTCTTGGCATCCAGGAAGGAGTTCAAAGCAACGTCAGTGGCCATAAAGATGGGGCCGCGGCCTTCCTTCAGCTCGTTGAGCATCAGGTGATTACGCAGGCAGGTGGGAGTAACGGCAGAAGCGCCATAAGGCATGAACTTCTTCAGCTCTTCCTTGGAGGCATCACTACCGGCATAGAACTCACCATTACCGTTCTGTACCTTACCCTTGAAGAGCAGGAACCAGGCGCCAACCGGGCCATAACCATCCTTGAAACGGGCCGGGGTGAAACGATTTTCCATCATGGTCAGGGTAGCACCTACCTGAGCACACATGGTATAGGTGGAACCAGCATTCCATACCGGATACCAGGCCCGGCCTTTACCTTCACCAGTGGAACGGGGGCGGAAAATATTTACCGCGCCGCCGCAGGCTACAGACATAACCTTACATTTGAAAACATGAACCTTGTTTTCACGGGTAGAGAAACCAACCGCACCAGCGATGGTATTCTCTTTATTTTTGTCTAAGAGCAGTTTAACGATGAAAATTCTCTCCAAACAGTTCTCCTCGCCCAGGGCCTTCTTGGCCGGCTCAGCGACGATACACTTGTAAGACTCACCATTGATCATGATCTGCCATTTTCCGGTACGTACTGGCTGACCGCCTTCGGCCAGAGTCTTGGCCTTGGCCTTGCCAACAGCACCATTCAAGGTGTGACCAGCATCATCCTTCTTCCAAACAGGCAGACCCCATTCCTCAAAGAGATGAACGGAATCATCAACGTGACGGCCCAGATCATAGATCAGATCCTCACGAACAATACCCATGAGATCGTTACGAACCATCTTGACGTAATTCTCAATGGGGTTTTCGCCAATATAAGTATTGATAGCAGACAGACCCTGAGCAACGGCGCCGGAACGTTCCATTGCGGCCTTATCAACCAGGGTAATCTTCATGTCGGCCGGGGCCCATTTTTTGATCTCAAAGGCCGTTCCACAGGCAGACATACCACCGCCAACGATCAATACGTCAACGTCATGCTCTACAATTTCCGGATCTACAACCGCAGGAATTTCACCAATCGGCTTATTAGGTAACGCCATATCCTTTCCTCCTAAATTTATTTAGCGAGATTATTTATCAATAATTACT
>JAJRZN010000044.1 GCA_024275235.1 Deltaproteobacteria bacterium | reverse complement strand
ATGTGGACAGTCTGCTGCTCCATGGCTTTGCGGATGCGCTCGGCGATTTTGCCGGCCGTATCGATTGTGGTATCCGGCAGGATAAAGATGAATTTTTCACCACCGTAGCGGGCCGTGGTGTCGTAGTCTCTGGTATGCTGCAATAATATTTCCCCCACCATAGCCAGAACTGCGTCACCGGCCTGGTGACCAAAGGTGCTGTTTACCTTTTTAAAATAATCAATATCAATCATTATGCAGCTTAAAGTCTCCTCAAGGCGCAGAGCCTTTAAAAGCGCCAGTTCAAAGATATGCATGAGAAAGCAGCGGTTAAAGACATGGGTGAGTTGATCCTTGGTCACCAGATCCTTAATCTTCAAGCGCATATTCTCAAAGTTTAAGGCTAAGTCACCTATTTCGTCACTACTTGGCTTAACTTCCAGTGCGCTGGTGTAATTAAAATTGATACTGTCCTTGGTTAATTTATTTAAACGCTGCACCGGACGGACAATGAGCTGGGCGATGATGAGAATAATCCAGATAGAACACCAGGCCACAATGAGCAGGGCGGTAATTATCCTGTTCCTTAAAGTATTCAGCCGGGATTGGTAGAAAGAACGCGGTATTAAAAAGCTGACCTCGCTGTTGAATAACTGCTGTGGCGGCTGGTAGATCCGGCCCCGGTTCTCTAATATGCCGTCTTTGGTTAAGGCGGCCTGAACCTCGGAGAACTCAGGTGGTTTAAATTTACTGCCCTTGTCTGTAGTCGAGACTGGCGGCATGAGGAGTTTGCTACCCTGGCTTAAATAGATCACTGATCCCCTGATGGTCGTGAGGGAGTTTATAAATTTACTCAGGGCCTGTTCGTTTATTTCCGTTACGAGGGCGATTTTATCGTTTTTGTTATTTTTGTTGTTTAATGCGGGCAGCGCGAAAACTAAGTATAGATGATTATGGGACTGCAACCAGAAACCGTCTTTCCCAGAGGCTGAGTTTGTCAGTTTGTCTATCAGATAGGGGGCATTGTCCCTGGTCGTCAAGGGGATGATTTCGGCGGGGTGGCCCTGGTAGAGATAGAGGGAATTTATGAAAGGCATCTTGTCTGTTATTTCCCGCAGGTCCTCCAGCGCCCTGGTCTCTAAGCCCTGATGCAGGAGGAGGCGGTTGATATCAGGGGTTATAGCGGTGATGATGGTGTTCATCTGGTGATGCAGGGCGCTGTGGGCGGCCATGATTGTCTGCCGGCTCTGAAGAAGAAGAAGCTGCTTAGTGTCTTTTCTGATACCCTGGGCAAAGGTGTAGTAAATGATTACCCCGAGAATGATGAGTGAGGCGAAGACAACGCTGGTAAAGCTTAAGACTAATTTCCCTTTTAATCTCACTTGCAGGCATCCTTGACGCTGGCGTTTTGCTCAGTAAGACAGGCGGCAAGTTCCTGCACCTCGTCTTTGCTCAATGGTGCGCCATGACGTACCATACGTTTGATGGTCGTGGTCCATTTCGACTTCTTCTTTTTCCCGAGTTTACGGCAGATCCGGCCCAGATTATGGCAGGTGGTACATTTGGTATTTAAAATGTAATCACAATTACCGGCAGCCTTGCTGGTAAGGGTCTGTGCGGACATTAAGAACAGGGCGATAAAAATTATTACAGTTGTTTGTTTTATTATCTTCATATATTCATCCTGTTTGAGATTAATTATGGTGGCCGGAAGGCCTTTTGTTGTGCTGGGCGGTATTTTGCCGCAGCCAGTCAATGCGGCTCCACAGGCCCTGCATGATTTGTACTTCACGGTTATTCAGGCCGGCCCGGCCAAAAATCTGCCGAAAGGCGCGGGTGATATGGTCAGGGTTTTGATGGTCAAGAAAGTCAATATCAAGCAGAGTCTGACGCATGTGCCGGCACATGGCCTCAAGGGCGGCACCGGGAGCCATGGTTTTCTCATGGGGGCGGCTTTTATCTCTGCCAGTGTTGCGGGCCTTGTGTAATTCATACAGGCAGACCGTGGCCGCCTGAGCCAGGTTCAACGAGGGTAATTTGTCATCTACTGGAATGGTGATCAACCTTTGGCAGAGATCTATCTCATCGGTGGAGAGGCCGTGGTCTTCCCGCCCAAAGACCAGGGCCGCTCGATTGTGGTCAGCCAAATCTATAATCTGTCCGGCGGCCTGCCAGGGATGAAGAAAATCACGTCGATATTTACCAAAACGCCGGGTGGCGCCCAGGGCTAAATTGCAATCTGCCAGGGCCGTCTTTAAGTCAGGGTCAATCCGGGCTTGTTCAAGAATGTGAACGGCCTTTACCGCCATCCGCCGGGCCTCATCATTGAGGTGAGATACGGCCGGGTTGACCAGCCGTAATTCCTTCAGGCCAAAATTCAGCATAGCCCGGGCCACGGAACCAATATTCAGTGATCCCTGCGGCCCGACCAGAACCACACAGGTGAGTGCCGCCATTCTTTTTAAGCGTCCTTCAGGGCGGCCAGTTGTTTCTTGAGGGCTTCGTTTTCCTCGGTGGCGGAACGCAGACGTTCGGCCAGAACCTCGCAGAACAGGCGGTAAATAGTATAACCAAGGGCCAGTTCTTTGGGTGAAGATTTTTTGCCGGATGGGGAACTGTCGAGACGTAACACCAGAGTTTTGCCTAAGGCGGTGACGGTGACCGGCAGTGATGAGTTGTCAACCTGACTCATATCACCGAATATCTCACCGGTACGGCGCAGGGTCTTGATTTCTTCACCGCCCCGGCTGATTCGTACTGCACCGGACATCAAAAAATAGACAAAAAACTCTCGTTTATTTTCGTTACTTATTTCCTCTTTCTGGTCATATTCCTGTAATTGACCATGTTCCATAAATGATAATATATCCTCAGATGAAAAGGGGCTGAATTTATCAGCGTCT
>JAJRZN010000043.1 GCA_024275235.1 Deltaproteobacteria bacterium | reverse complement strand
GTGACATAGAACATACCAGCCTTGGCAATATAGACACTGTCACCATCATAAATCTGCACATTAAGCGAAGTATCACCCTCTTCGATAAGGCGCTTCATATCAATAACGATAATCTTTTCGCTCTTGCCGGAGGATATTTTTTTGCGTTTAATGGTGGTTATCCCCCCGGCATCCTTGGTCAAACCGCCGGCCGTGGATATCAAATCAAGCAGAGTGGTTGTGCCGCGCAGTTCATAGAGCCCCGGCTTATTCACCTGGCCCAGAATAATAGCCTTTTTGCTTTTGAATTCATTGATAAACACGTTGACGTGAGGATTTTTCAGATAACCGTCGGCCAGTTTTTCAGTCAGATATCTGGCGATACCAGCCATAGTCTTACCGGCCACATCAACCTGGCCCAGTAAAGGCATGACGATCTGCCCTCCGCCGTCAACCCTCACCGTTGTAGTCAAATCAGGGTTATCATAGACGGTAATTTTGAGTACATCTCCAGGGCCGACAATATAATCCTGCCCGAAACAGGGCAGAGCAAGGAAGGTAGTAGAGAATAAAAGCAGAAAAAAAGTCAATCGTGTTATAACATTCATCATCAAAATTTATTGCCGGGGTTAATTTTATTTATTTTCAGCGGCTTAGCGCTTAGCCATATAATTCCACAACCGGCAGTTAACACCGGTGGCGGCAGAAAGGCATAAATTTTATATAAAAGTCACTGACCAACGATGTCGGCCTTGCCATAACTTTCATGTTTCGTTGTACCCTGGTGATCGGGCACAGCTGTTGGATACGGGTCAAATAAACCCGTTGCAGAGTTCCCGCCTCTGTAATTCAATTTTCCTTTTACAAAGAAGTTGTAAGCCGTACCAGAAAGGTATTATTGGTATAATCAAAGTCAGAAAAATTGGAATCCCGCCGACTGCGGGAATATGAAACCGCGGCCCCGAGCCAGCGTTTAAAGCGATATTTTATGGCCGGACTGAAGGTATAAATATTATCGGTTCTCTCTTTGCTCTCACCGCCGTAATTCAGAATCCCGTCATATTGTTCATCACTATAGGCGAAAGCGAATTCACCGACAATCCTGCCCGTCAGTTTCTGCCGATAACGGCATAAAATACTGTGAACCCGGCTGGAATCAGAGGTCGGGATATCCGGTTCAATAATTCTTCTTGCCGCTGTAACCTGGAGTGAGGTCTTCGGGGTAAAATGATGCAAGCCGGTCAATGAAAGAACAAAATCTTTTTTGCTGCCGGACAGACTGCTTTTAAAGTCCTTACTGATATAACCCGCCTTTAAACGTCCCTGTGATTTACCGGTGATATCCCACTGAAACCCGGCGTAGGCATGATGCTCGGTGCTGTCGCGCCAGCTGTCTGTGTCATAGGTAATATTAATGTGCCGGTATTCGGTGAACACTGAGGCCCTGGAGTTAAGCTTATAAAAAACATAAGCCGAAAAGGCGTTATCCGTGCGGTCACGGTAGTCATTGCGGCCCGCGTCGTAATTGACCTTGTAATTGCTGTAGCGGGCAGACAGTTTAAATCTGGGGTTCAAATCATAGGACAGCATGAAATCGGCCAGATTATTTTTATATTTGTCCAGCTCAGTGGATACTCCGGTGCCCCGCTTATCGTGAGAACGCAGGTATTGATCAATAAAGGAGGCGGAAAGCCCGCCCTTGAAATTATATTGCCCCAGTCCCTCAGCGGTATAGTCGGTGGTGCTTTCTTCTGAATGAACGGCGTATCTCGTTAAATCAGCACGATAAAACAGATATGTCTGATAGCGCCTGAATGTTTTCGGCCTCTTGATATCAATATTCAGACCGCCCGGCGTGAAACTGGAGGTGTCGATGGTCAGCAGCTGCTTCTTCTGACGGGGTAAGGCCAACCAGATGCCAGGAGAAATGATAGTTTTGAAATCGCCGATCGTATGCTCATTGGTGTTATAGATATTATCCGTATGGGCCTCGGCAACCGACATAAACGGATGGATATAACCGCCTTTACTGCCAAGCACGCCGCTGCCAATGGTGCCTTCAGCCGCTCCGGAAGCCCAGGCACAAAACGGCGCACTGCCCGCGAGTACCACGCAAGACAGGAGCATTATGGACTTTTTATAATTCATTTCTAATCTTACATCTCTCTTTTACACTTTTATTTCCGGTAAGCGCAACTCGCAATATACTACAAGATATCACGACAAATTGATACACGAAATATTACCATGGTACAAGGGTTGCCCTCATATTTTCCAAAGGCAGTTGAAGAAGATGATATGATATTTTTCACCATGAACCGTGTTTAAATGCCAGGCTGTTTCTCAAGCAGCGGCGCAACCTGTTGAACATCCGTGTAAAGCATATCGTAACAGGGAGTATCCTCCATAATAGTAATCAACGCCCGGACATCGGTTGACTGCAATTCCCTTTGGGTCGAGCCTGTGCGCGCCAGACGCCGCAGGGCAGTAATTTTTTCTATTTTCGCTAACCTCGGAGAACCACTATTCTGGAGAACAGGGAAAATAATTGCCGCGATCTCTGCTTCTTCACTGCCGTCGGCAAGAGACTCTACTGGCGGAGCCAGATAACGGACTATCTTGCCATCCGGCCGCTGATACTCCTTTATACGGCCAAGATCAGGGTAAAACGGCTCAATTAACGGGACAGAACCGGATTTAATGGTCATGGGCAGGGGAAAGGGGGTAATGACCAATCTCTCCGGGTCAATAACCGCGAGTTCATCAGAAAAGAATTTCCAGCCCTGCCTGATCAATACCGCGGTAAGTGTCGTCTTGCCCGTACCCGTTTCGCCGGGCAGGATTACGGCTTTCCCGGCCCGGCCAAGTACAGCGGCATGAAAAAGCAGTTTATCATCCAGGGCCCTGGCGGCCAGAGCAAAAGTCAGCATAAAGATATGGGGCAGCACCTCATTTCCCGTTAAGCCTGTAAAAAAGAGATGTCCGTTCAGGGCAATATCCCACTTCCCCCGCTCTAAGCTGCGCGGCACCCATATTTTCGCGTCCAACCGAGCATCATGATTCTCAAGGCGTAAATAATTCATGACGGAGCAATATTCTCTACCAGAGACAAGATCCTCAGCACAAAACTCTAAGGCCAGGTTGGGAGTGCTGAAATAACATTGCAGGGGCCAGGATCCTGATTTTTTAACTTTTGGCCCCTTCAGAGTCAAATCAAGAGGTTCATCTTCATCGAACTCCCCTGCCCCGGAAATCCTTTCACTCAGCAGCCCCTCTTCCTTAAAATACCTTAATATTTCAGTTACATCTCTTGCGGCTGTAGATTCAGCCACCTTAAATCTTGCAATTAGTCCGTTAATGAGATCTTGCACGCACCCCGC
>JAJRZN010000042.1 GCA_024275235.1 Deltaproteobacteria bacterium | reverse complement strand
TCTTCTCTGATAAGTTTCTGGTTCCCCTGGCCGACAGGTATTCTGAGGTCACGGAAACTCTCACTCAAAACAGGCTGGCGGCCATGGACGGGCAGTATCAAGAGGCCCAGAACCATTATAAATTGGCTCGTAATGTCTTTATTCTGTCGCTGATTGCCGGTGCTGTTGTGGCCGGGATTATGATTTTTATGCTTATCAGCAGCATTAATAAACCACTGGTTGAGATAGCCAGGGCTATGAAGAAGCTGATGAACGGTGATTTCAGCCACCGCCTGTCGTATGACGGTGATGATGAGTTTGGTATTCTGATCAGAGGGTTTAACAAGATGATGGATGACCTGGGCGGCCTGATTGCCACCGTTGAAAAGTCAGGGATTCAGGTAACAAGCTCTATTACCGAGATTGCCGCCTCGGCCAAACAACAGGAGGCGACGGTTAATGAGCATGCCGCTACTTCAAACGAGATTGCCGCCTCTACCACGGAGATTGCCGCCACCTCGGAAAATCTCATGGATACCATGTCCAAGGTCACGGATATGGTGCATAATACCACCATGGCCTCCTCCCAGAGTCATAAACGGGTGCAGAATATTAATCAGATAATGAAGAAGATGGAGAATGCCGTAAACTCCATTGTCGGCAAACTCTCCATCTTGAATGACAAGGCCGATAATATTGCCCTGGTTACCAAGACCATCAACAAGATTGCCGACCAGACCAATCTTCTGTCTTTAAACGCCGCCATTGAGGCGGAAAAGGCCGGTGAGTACGGCGCCGGTTTTTCGGTGGTTTCCTCGGAGATAAGGCGGCTGGCCGATCAGACGGCGGTGGCCACCTTTGATATAGAGCAGACGGTAAACGAGGTACAGGCGGCGGTTAACAGCGGGGTGATGAGTATCGAGAAATTTGCCGATAATGTCCACCGCGGTTTTTCGGATATTCAGATAAGCTCCAATCAGATATCTGAAGTCATCAGTCAGGTTGAGGCCCTGCGTCCTCCCATCGAGACGGTGAATGAGGGAATTGAGGCCCAGTTCATGGGGGCCAAACAGATCAGCGAGGCCGTGAGCCAGTTAAATGAGGCGGCTCAGCAGATAGCCGAGACGGTGGGACAGAGCAGTTCCGCTATCGACCAGTTAAGTATGGCTACCGATACCCTGCGGAACAGTGTGTCGCAATTCAATCTCAAGGGCGGTTCTCCACCGCCGGATTTATCCGACTCCTGAAAATGCTGCTGGTCTTATTTAATATAGGGGTAGAACGCTTTGCCCTTTCCTGCCATGCCGTGGTGGAAATTTTACCTTTTCTGCGTCTGCAGGAGGCCTCCCCCCGCTGCGAAGAGATAAGCGGATTGATAAATTATCGGGGCCGGCCGGTGCCGGTTTAGACCTGTGTCTGCTTCTTGCCGATTCACCCTGCCGCCAAAGGCTGAGCAGCAGAATTATTGTTATTGATTATCAGGATGAGCGGGCCCGCCCCGGCCTGGAAAGGCGCATGGGGCTGCTGGCGGAGAATGTCACCGAAACCGTTGTGGTGGCGGATGAGTTGCTGGAGGCCGGCCTGCAGAGTGCTGACGGAGAATTAAAGGCCAAACATTATTTAGACGCAAATCTCATGGGCCGGGAGCTGGTGCAGTGGTTTGATCCCCAGAAGGAGATATTCTCCATTCTTGGTGAACGGCTGGATATGCTGCCATGACAAAAAGTGGTCATGATATTCTGAAGGACAGGTTACGGCGGGCCATGGGGATTGATCTGCAGACCGTGGGGCATAATTCTCTGCGTAACGCGGTTGCCCGGCGTATGCGGGTTCTCGGTATAAAGGAAACCCGGCAATATTATGAATTGACCGAGCGCCGCGCGGCGGAGTTAGATGAATTAATTGATGAGGTGGCGGTTAACGAGACCTGGTTCTTTCGGGATGATACGCCGTTTACGGTGCTGCAGCGTTACTCCCGTAACTGGTTAAAGAGGGGCCGCGGTTCATGCTTAAGGATATTAAGTGTGCCCTGCGCCAGCGGCGAGGAACCATATTCCATCGCAATTGCCCTGCTGGAGGCCGGGGTTAACGGCCCGTTGTTCAAAATTGACGCCATAGACATCAGTTATCGGGCGCTGCGTCTGGCCCGCCGGGGTATTTACGGCCGTAATTCCTTTCGGGGCCGCAATAATTTTTTTCAGCGGAAATATTTTCAAAAAACCAAAGCCGGTTATGTGATTGCCAAACATATAAAGCACTCGGTTAATTTTATTCGGGCTAATATTTTAGCTGCCAATCTCCCCATTTTAAACAGTCGATATGATATTATATTCTGTCGTAATTTATTAATTTATCTTGATAAGGATAATCAAAAGGTTGTGGTGTCAATCCTTGATAAATTACTGGTTGATGAGGGTCTTATCTTTACTGGTCATGCCGAACCAGGGGCCTTTGCCGACAGCGTTTTTATCCCGGCTCCTTATCCAAAGGCCTTCGCTCTCACCAGGAGGAGTGCCGTTGTCTGTAAACCTGATCGAGTCAGTTATAACCGGCAGATCTTGCCGCCTTCTCTGCCGGTTCAGCCTTTATGGTTCACGGAATTAGATACCGCTCGAGAACTTGCCGATACTGGTCAGCATGAGGAGGCCATGGAATGTTGCGAGCAATATATCCGTCGGCACGGCCCGGATAAGGAGGCCTATTTTCTCATGGGGATGATTCTAACGGATATGGATGAGCCGCGGTTAGCCATTCGTATGCTGAAGAAGGTCGTATATCTTGATCCCAATCTTGTTAAGGCCATTGAGATGTTGGCTCTTCTTTACAAGGGACTTGGAGATGATAATAATTACCGGGTTTTTAAACAGCGGGCCGGGCGGGTCGCGGCCCGGAATCAGCCCGCCGGGAAGGGTAGTGAGTGAGATATGCCTGAATTTGAGATAGATGACTGCTGGAACCGCATTGGCGAGCGGGCGGATAAAAAAATTCGCTGTCAACGCTTAACGGAGTTATCTCTCTGCCGCAACTGCCCGCATTTTGTTGCCGCGGCCCGTCTCCTTCTTGACCGGCCTCTGCCGGATGAATATCAGGTTCAACTCACTGAGGAATATGAGCAGCCGCTTCCCAAGCCGTCAAAACACGGTAAAACCGCCTTTGTCTTCAGGGCGGGATATGAATGGCTGGGGCTGCGGGCCTCTCTGATTAACGAAGTGGTGAATATGGGCCCCATACACTCCATACCTCACAAAAGCAGCCGCATATTCAGGGGGATTGTTAATGTCCGGGGTCGTCTTGAAATATGTGTATCTGTAGGGGGAGTGCTGCGTCTGGAGCCAGCTTCTCAGCCCCCCAGAGCGGCTTCACCGGAGCGCCTCGTTGTGGTGGTCAAAGGGGGGCGGAGTGTGGTCTTCCCGGTGAGTGAGGTTCTGGGGCCGGTACAGTATGAGCAGGACGATATTTTGCCCCTGCCCATTACCATATCGGGTTCCAAGGCCGTTTATACCAAGGGTATTCTTCATTGTGATGACAAGGAAATAGGCATTTTGGACGATGTTCTGCTTTTTCGTATTTTGATCAGGAATCTGGCATGAGCAGCGCTGAGAACTTAAACGATATCTCGCTCCTTGATCTCTTTCTGATGGAATGCCGCCATCAATGTGAGATATTAAATGAGCAGCTGGCTCTGCTGAAAAATAATATTAATCCCCAGGCTGATTTCAGCTCAATGCAAAGGGCGTTGCACTCAATCAAGGGTGCTGCCCGGATAATTGATCTAAGTTTGATTATTGAATTGACTCAAGCCCTGGAAAATGTTTTCCGACGACAATGGGGATCCGTAATTCCCTGGAATATTATTGAGGCCGCGGTTGATGAATTAAATATTTTAAGCCGTCTGTCGGGAGACGGCCTGCGTCTCAAGATTAAAGAGCGGCGCGAGATTATCAGTCAGTTGATTGATAATCTTGGAGAGGAGATGAAAGCGGAGGGGTCGCAGGTGAACTCTTCTGGCAGTAATATTGAAAGCCAGGCGGTGGAATCAAAACTGGAGCCGCTGTTGCCTCTACCCGCGGATCTCTTTGATATTTTTCGGCAGGATGCCGGTCAGCATCTAACCCTGCTCTGTGAGAATATCCTTAAATTAGAGCGTAATCCCCATGACAGTCTGTTGCTGACCGAGGGTATGCGGGCGGTTCATTCAATTAAGGGGGCGGCCCGTATCATCGAACTGCACGATATTGTCGGGCTTACCCACGCCATGGAGGATGTGCTGGTTAGAATACAGGATAATTCCAACTCCCTGCCTCATTCTACCATTGATGCTCTTCTCGGGGCCTGTGATCTGTTACAGGCGCTGATTAACAGCCAGGCCGGTGAGGTTAATCAATGGCTTGCGGAGAACAGGAAGATCGTGGCGGCCTGTATTAAGCGTCTAAATGATGAGAGCGCCGGAACCTCTGCCGGGCCGGTGCCGGTACTGCAAATACAGAGCGTTAAAGAGAGTGAAACGACAACCAAGAGCCAGAGTTTAAGGGTCTCGGCTCAGGGCATGGATCGGTTGATGAATTTGGCTGGAGAGGCCATAATTGAGGCCGACTGGCTGCCGTCAATGTTAACTAACGCCTTGCGCTGGCAG
>JAJRZN010000041.1 GCA_024275235.1 Deltaproteobacteria bacterium | reverse complement strand
GCCACCGCCTTGATCTTAGCGGGATCAGCCACCGAAGTACCACCAAACTTCTGCACAATTAAGGCCATACAGCCATGATCTCCTTATTTATATTGAATGAATTACAGCCTGCCCGGCAGACCGCGGAACAAACCTCTATATTACTACCGGCAGCGGAAGTTGTGAACCTCTTTTTAACGTCAAGTAGAAACAATAGTTGACAGTTGCCTACGTATGTACTAAAAACCCCTGCGAACCACATAATTAAACTACGAATAATTACCATATCTACTTTGCAGTTACCAATTTAAAATTGCCTTATTCATCCCATGCCCCCCTTTAATATAGTCCTGGTGGAACCGGAAATACCCCCCAATACCGGCTCCGTCGCCCGTCTCTGCGGGGCCACAGACACCACCCTCCATCTTGTGAGGCCTTTAGGCTTCAGTACCGATGACCGTTATCTGAAACGGGCAGGACTGGACTATTGGCCCTATGTAAATATTATCTATTGGGATAACCTTGCCGCCTTCATGGCCGCAAACCCCATAGAACGTCTGTTCTTTTTGAGTAAAAAGACCGATAAGCCCTATACCGAAGCCCGCTTCAGGGGCGGTGATTTCCTGGTATTTGGTAAAGAGACCAAAGGACTGCCGACGGATATTCTCGAGAGATACGCCCGGCAATGTTACACTATTCCGATGACAAACCCCCATATTCGCAGCCTCAACTTAGCAATGAGCGCCGGTATTGTGCTCTATGAAGCCCTGCGTCAGCAAGGATTATAAGAGCATGACAGATTACCCCGGCAAGAATTTGACAGGAATCCTGGTGAACCTATATAATTTATATAAGAATACAGCTTTACACCTTAAGCTATCAGTCATAAGTTTACAGTGTTCTCCGTTCTTGAGCATCCGGTACAGGGACTCACGCAGGCATCCAATAATGTTTGCGTGCTGTTCAAAACCAGCCGTCAGGAGGCTCCAACTATGACACTCTTACATCAAAAATTGCCCGCCGTAAAAAATATTAAGATACTCCTCGTTGATGATGATCCTGTAATTCTGACTCTAATGACCAGTATTTTGCGGAAAAACGGTTACCAGTTTGACAGTGCCAATGACGGTCTTGAGGCCATAAAAAAAATGGCGCAGGACACCTTCAGCATTGTCATTACCGATATAAACATGCCGCGGATGAACGGTATGGAATTATTAAAGCATATTCTGGAGTTTTTCCCCCAGACCGCGGTTATTGTCACTACTGGTTTCAGCCGGGAATATTCATATATGGATGTTATTAAGGCCGGGGCCATTGACTATATGACTAAGCCATTTGACACCGATGAACTCCTGGCCAAACTCCACCGGGTAATAAGGGAGCAGACCATGGTGGAGCAGCTGGAAAAGATGTCCATCTCCGATGGCCTTACCGCCTTATATAACCGCCGTTATTTCGATCTGAAGCTGTTGGAGGAAATCCACCGCTCAACCCGTCATAACTACCGAATTTTTCTGGCCTTTATTGATATTGACAATTTCAAGGGTTTTAACGATGAATACGGCCATCAGGCTGGTGACAAAGTTTTACAGGCCCTGGGCTCAATCATGCTTAACTGCGCCCGGCGCGGTGGTGACTGGGCCTTTCGCTACGGCGGAGATGAATTTGCCATGCTGATCACCGAAACATCAGAGGAGCAGGCCTTAATGATCTGTGAACGGATTAACAGCAGTTACCGGGATAAAAAATTCGGTTCAACGTCTTTAAGTTTCGGCCTCGGAGAATTTAAACGTCACTCAGAGCTTGACTGGTATGAAGACATGCATCTCTTTTTGAAAAAAACCGATGACGCCATGTATAAGGCCAAAAACGGCGGTAAGAACAAGATAGTAATCGCGGATTAACAGTCAGCTCAGTCTCACAATTACTCTGCCCTTAAGATGACCGACCAGCATCTCGTCAATGGCATCACTTAGATCGGGCAAAGCAATCTCAACGGCCATATCCTCCAGAAAGTCAAAACACCATTCCTCGGCCAGGCGCTGCCATACACGCTGCCGTTTAACCACCGGCGTAAGGGCGGAATCAATCCCGGCCAGGGTTATGCCCCGCAGAATAAAGGGATAGACGGTAAGATTAAGTTCTGGAGCGGCCACATTCCCGCAGCAGGTAACAATTCCACCATAGCAGCAGGTCTTTAAAATTGCCTCAAGATAGGGGCCGCCCACCGTATCCACTGCCGCCGCCCAGCGTTCCCTGAGCAAAGCACGGTTAGCGCCCACCGCTATTTTTTGGCGCTTAATGACCTCAGCGGCCCCGATAGCGGTGAGGAATTCATCCTCATCTTTACCGCTGGCAGCGCTGACGGTATAACCGGAAGCAGCCAGCATGGCCACTGCCATACACCCTACCCCGCCGGTGGCCCCGGTAACCAGCACCCTGCCGTCCTCAGGGCGTACCCCGTGGCTGATAATCCGTTCCACGCCTTGGGCGGCGGTAAAACCTGCCGTGCCGTAGATCATGCTTTGGCGTAAATCTATCCCCCTGGGCAGTTTAACGGCCCACTGAGCCGGAACCCTGATATACTGGCCGAACCCCCCCGGGGTGTTCATGCCAAGATCAAAGCAGGAGACAATCACCTCATCTCCAGGCGCAAAATCAGCCAGAGCGGATTGTTCCACCACCCCGGCGCAGTCAATCCCCGGCGTATGGGGGTAACGGCGGGTAACCCCTTTATTACCAGAGGCAGAAAGGGCATCCTTATAATTTAATGATGAGTACAACACCCGTACCAGTAAATCGCCAGGCGGTAATTGACTTACCCGGCGCTTCACGACCTGTCGTTTATAGCTTTTATCCTCTTCCTCTGTAACCCACAGGGCCTTAAATTCTTTATTTTCCATGTTTTTCATATTTTTTATGTTTTTTATGTTTTTTTCTCAGGTAACCTGTAGGGGCGTATTGCAATACGCCCTTGTTCGCTTATCACGTTTTTGCATCACCCCCCAGCCAGAACTGTCTGATTGCGGCCCTCTTCTTTGGCCCGATAAAGGGCCTGATCGGCCAGTTCTATAATATCCGCCTTCAGCCCGGCATCCTCGGGGTAAGCGGCAATACCCGCTGAAATAGTCACCCCAACCTCCCGGCCGTCAATTTTAAATTTCAGGGCCGCTATATCACACCTGATACGTTCCGCCATTAGACGAGCCCCCTGTTTATCGGAATTTTCCAGGATCAAGGCGAATTCCTCACCGCCGTAACGGGCGGCAAGATCCTCGCGCCTGACGTCCCGGGCCATGACATCGGCCACGGCCTTTAAAACCTGATCGCCAAACTGATGGCCGTAATTATCATTAAATTTTTTAAAATAATCTATATCACAGATAATCATGGCAAGAGGGCTCTTTCGTCTCTTGGCCCGGTGCAGCATGACATCAAAGCCATGCTGAAAACTGCGGTGATTGGCGAGAGAGGTAAGACCATCGGTGGTGGCCATTTTACTAATTAATTCATGTGCTTGAGCCAAATCAATCTTAATAGCCGCCTGGTCGGCAATAAGTCCCAGCAAATCGCGGTCCTGAAGACCGAACATATCATCACGAACCGCGGCCACAGTCAGGGCGCCAAGGGGACAGCCCTTTTCCGGGCAGAGAGGAACGATCAATAACGACTTAAAACCGTCAAGGCAATGTTTATTGGAAAATATTGGTGCCGGCCCCCGATAGGAGGCATTGGCAGGCAGGGGGAGATTCAGTTTCAGCACCTGCCCCACCAATCCTTCATGGCAGCCGTATTCCAGCCCCATGAGTTCTTCATACCTGCCGCTGACAAAGGCGGTATAGTGAATTTCATCGTCAAGCAGACTTATGGCGATGAAATCAACAGCCAGCAGGTTATTCACCGCCCTAACCGTGGCCTCGAAAACAGATTCCAGACCCAGGCCCCGGTTCAACTCCCGCAGACCGCCGCATATCTTTCTTAACAGGCTTCGTTCATGCTCGACACCGGTTAACAACTCACCAAACTCCCGTTCCTTAATCATCTTATCGGCACACCGCCGCAGAAGCGCCCGGTCCTCGTCCCGCCAGATCCCAGTCGTCTGACGATCAGCGGCCAAAATAAAAAATCCCTTATCATCTTTATTACCAGCAGCCGGCTGGCAGCGCAGGGCAATGGCGCTGCCGGTCTGCCCTGGATTCCGGTAATATATTAAACCGGAATAGGTTTTACTGACCGTGGTCAGGCTGACCTCGGCGCGGCCATGGAGCAGACCGCCCAGCAGCCCGGCCCCCCGCTCAAAGGGGCCGGCAAGGATATCATCACGTTCTGAAGATATAGTTAAAAGCTGAACAGGCCCCTTGGAGCTGGCCCATAAGAAGGCGGCCGTTGTAAGGCCCAGGGCCTGCCGAAGTAATTCAAGCTGCAGTTGCAGGGCCTCATGCTGAAATCCGGAAAAATCCCGTTCGACGTCAGCGCTGGAAACAGACTGAACCGCCGGACTACCCCCCGACAGGGAAGAAAAGGCACCGGGCAGAGGCCGATGCTTACCAGACACCCGTCGCTGACCGCTATATACTTTCTTAAAATATGAAGGAATTACCGGCATAGGAATGAAAAAAGTTATTTAATGATGCGGCATTATATTGCCATTCAAGATAAATTGTGGAATTATACAGAAATACTGAAATACTGAAAATTATTCGCAACTTTCCTCTTTCCTCTTTCCTCTTTCTGGAGCAAGAAAATGGCTAAAATAGGTAGAAATGACCCTTGCCCCTGCGGCAGCGGCCTGAAATATAAACGATGTTGTCTCGGCAAACAGAAGGCCGGGGCAATCCCCACTCCCAATAAAAAAATTACGGTCAGCGGCGAAGCGGAAATTATCCGGCAGGCCGCCATTAATCACCAGGAGACCTTAAAGATTATCGGTGTCTTTATCTTTTTCTCAACAGCTGCCGGTGATGCCTGGATTCTGGAATTAACCGAACAGGACGCTGCTTTAGTGGCCCGAAACGGTAAGGCTGTTGAGGTGGAGATCAGCGAACAGGCAGAAACCATCTCCATTAACTGGTCACACCGTTTTAAGATCAAAAACAGAAAATTCAGCACCATCGCTTATCTCGACAACGCCGCCGAAACCTTTGAAAATTATCCGGCAGCCACTATTAATTCCACCCTGAAAAAGATCCAGCGCCGTTTTTCTTCCGAACTTCTGGAAAGCATTCACGTTAATGACGGGGACACTCAGGAGACAACAAGCCCGGCGTAACCCACCACCTGCTCGAGATCACCGCTGACCTCCCCGGAATCAGAATAACGCACCAGTTCTGCCCGTGAGGCTCCGAGCAGAACGGCGGCCGTCAACACAATGGTGACCGGAATAAACCCGCACATGCTGATTCTCTCCCTGATTACGGTGGCATACAAGGCCTCCGGGTCAAGATTCTCTATACAGTCCAGAGCCAGCCGGTCTTTGCGGCCGGCGGTATTCCGGCTTTCATAATGGGTCATATCCGTACTGGCCACCATGAGAACCGGCTGCGGCCAGGCCTTGATGACCCGGGCCAGTTCCTCACCAGCCCGACGGCATTGATCATAGGATATATATGAGGCGCAGACCGGCACTATTTCCAGCTCTCCGGCAAAATATTGCAGAAAAGGAATCTGCACCTCAAGGGAATGTTCTTTTAAATGAGCCGTGTAATCAGCACTGAAGACCTCTCCGGCCAGGAGATTATCGGCCAGAGCGCTGTTAATATTCACCTCCCCCATGGGCATCCGCCAGCACCCTTCCCGCATCAGGGCCAGATCAGCCCCGACACCGTGGTGATTGGGGCCTATAACTACCACCGCGGGTGGAATATCAAGCCGCTTAAAGGTCTGAGCGGCCACGGCCCCGGAGTAGACATATCCGGAATGGGGCACAACAGCGGCCAGAGCCTGACGAGGTTGGACGCTGTCCGTCAAAGAGGATAGTTCGGCAATAAGACTCCGCAACTCCCCGCCATCGGCGGGATAAAATTGACCGGCAACCGCGGGTAATCGTATCATCATCTTTCCCCCCCTGTTATTATAGTCTCAGTATAACTTCAGTCCTGCAACCGGCAGGGCTGATCTCTATTCCAAGGATAACAATTTACTGGTTCCCTGACGAAAAGCTCTCAGTCAATAGTTGTTGAATTCCCGTAACAGCTCAGGGTTTAGGGCAATTTACAGTCACACCTGATGGACTCGTAAAAAGTCCATCACTAACTAAAGATGGCTAAGTCAGCTAAGCGAAGACTGCGAAAAGTTCGATATACAGCTAAGCGTAGACTGCGAGGCGTGGTGGTTCGACAGGGCTTCGGCCATACATATGGTATGC
>JAJRZN010000040.1 GCA_024275235.1 Deltaproteobacteria bacterium | reverse complement strand
CATTACCGTCTCCATGCTCGGTAATCTTGACTGGGGGCCGGTGATTGGCGGTTATGTCGGGGCCTTGCTCATGGCCTCGGCCTATATCTCCATCGGTCTTTTTATCTCTTCCCGTACCGACAACCAGATTGTCGCCCTGATTCTAAGCGTTCTGGTCATCGGCTTTTTCTATATCCTGGGGTCAACGGGGATCACCAATTTCATGAACAATGAGACGGCGGAGTTCTTCCGGGCCCTGGGTACCGGCAGCCGTTTTGCCAGCATTGAGCGCGGTGTTCTCGATTTGCGGGATATTTTTTATTACGTCTCCATTACCATCGCTTTTTTAAGTTTTAATATACTGTCTCTTGATAGTAAACGCTGGAGCCGGGGAGCCAATACCAGAAGTTATCGCCGGGGGAGGCGGATTGCGGTTATCCTTATCACGCTTAATCTGCTGGCTGCCAATATCTGGTTTAATAAGGTCAATAACGCCCGTCTCGATCTCACCGAAAACCATGAATATTCCCTCTCTGACACCACCAGGGATTTGATCAGTAATCTGCCTAATCCTCTCATAATGCGGGGCTATTTCAGCGAAAAAACTCATCCCCTGCTTTCCCCTCTGGTGCCGAGAATAAAGGATATGCTGCGGGAGTATGCCATTGCCTCCAGGGGGCATGTTCAGGTTTCTTTTGTTGATCCCAAATACGATGAGAAGCTGGCGGCTGAAGCCGATCAGGAGTACGGTATTAAGCCGGTACCCTTTCAGGTGGAGGGGCGTTACGGGCCTACTGTCGTCAATTCCTATTTTAATATCCTGATTAAGTATGGCGATCAGCATGTGGTTCTGGGCTTTAACGATCTCATTGAGATCCAGCGCCGTGGTGATGGCCGGGTGGATGTCCGTCTCCGTAATCTGGAGTATGATTTGACCAAATCCATCAAAAAGGTGGTTTATGGTTTTCAGAGTCTTGGTGATGTCTTTGCCAGGCTGAAAAAACCCGTGACCCTCACCGCCATTATCAGCGGCAAGTCTTTGCCTGCCGCTCTGCACGGTATGACCGCCAATATCAAAAAGGCGGCCGCCGAACTGATGAAGGAATCTGCCGGCAAGCTGAAATTTGTTACCATTGATCCAGATACCGAGGCCGGCCGTCTGCCGGAGTTGGAGAAGAGGTTTAAGATTACGCCCATGAAGACGTCATTTTTCTCCAACGATACCTTTTATCTCTATCTCTTCCTGACTAACGGCGCTAAAAACAAGCGCATCTTTTTGACCTCTGACATGAGCCAGGCGGAAATTAAAAAGGAGATAGGGGCGGTCTTAAAGCGTAATTCAGCTGGTTTCCTGAAGACCATTGGCCTGTGGATTCCACCCGCCGGCGTACCGTCTCAGATGGCCATGCTGCGGCAGCAGCCCCCGGCGCAATACCGGATGATTCAGCAGATGCTGCCGCAGAATTATAATGTCGAAAAGGTGGATTTGAACAAGGGCCGGGTGAGTGACGATATTGATGTCCTGCTGCTGGTAGCCCCTCAGAACTTAAATGATATGCAGCGCTTCGCCATTGATCAATATCTCATGCGGGGCGGGGCGGTGGTGGCCCTGGCCGGTAATTATCTCTTAAATATAAATCCCTATTCCAAGGCCCTGCAGGTAAAAAAGGTGCGGGGCGGCCTCGATAAAATGCTGGCCTATTACGGGATTAAGGTCAAAGACAGTATGGTCATGGATGAGCAGAACGAGCCTTTCCCCATTCCGATAACCCGTAATCTTGGCGGATTCGAGGTGCAGGAGATAGAGAAACTCAGCTATCCATTCTTTGTTGATGTCCGAGCCTCTGGAATGGACAAGAGCAGCCCCATAACCGCCAGCCTGACGGCGGTCACCATGAACTGGGTGTCTCCTCTGGTGCTTGACAAGGCGAAGAGCAAGGGGCGAAAGGTGGTGCGTCTTCTCTCCTCCAGTCCTCATTCCTGGACTAAGAGCGGCACCGATGTGCAGCCTGATTTACGCCGTTATCCCAAGCTCGGTTTCGCGCCGGGTACTGATATGAAGAGTGAGCTGCTGGCCGTCTCAGAGCAGGGCAGCTTTAAGAGTTATTTTGCCAACCGCCCTGATCCCCGCAAGCTGGCAGCGGCGAAGAGGGCCAAGGCTGCCGAGGCCGCTAAAAAGGGGAAGACGGCCAAAAACGATAAAGCTGCTATCAACCTGTCCACCGGGCCGGTCTTAAAGGAATCCAGCGCCTCCGCCCGTCTGGTAGTGGTTGGCAGTGCTGACTTTATCAATGACACGGTGCTGCAGATCTCCCGTTCCGTCAGTCAGGATCGTTTTTTGAACAACTTAAGTTTTCTCCAGAACAGCGTCGACTGGGCCGTTGAGGATGAGGATCTCTTAAATATCCGCTCCCGGGGCGATCAGGCCCGTCTGCTCATCCCGCTCACCCACTCACAGCAGATATTCTGGGAATGGCTGAATTATACCATCGCCCTTCTGGCCCTGCTTATTATCAGTATCTATGGCGGCTTGCGGCGGCGGAAAGAAAAACCCATGTTCAGTCCTCGTCAGGCATAAAGGAGTATATGATGAATAAGACAAAAAATATTGGCCTGTTGATCCTGCTGCTCATTCAGGCGGGACTCATCGTGTACCTGTATCAGCCCGCCGCCTCAGCCAGGCCGGCAGCCGCGATTTTCGCGGATCTTCAGCCGCAGAAGGTTAACGGCATAAGTATTACCGATGATAACGCCAAAACCATTGTCCTGCGTCATGAGGGCGGTGGATGGTTGGTGGGGGCTGATAAATTCCCCGGTAATGGCGGGAAGATAGAGCGGATAATAAAAAAGATCGCGGCCCTCAGGCAGAACAGGCTGGTGGCCCGCAGCAAGGGGAGCCGGGTTCGTTTAAAGGTGGGGGATGAATTATTTAACCGTAAGATTACCCTGTCCACGGCAGCGGGGCAGAAGTTTACCTTCTTCCTTGGTACGGCTCCGAGTTCCAAGTCAGTTCATCTCCGCCGTGAGGGTGATGATAATATATATCAGGTCAGCGGTCTCTCCACCTGGCAGTTAGGGGTGGATAAT
>JAJRZN010000039.1 GCA_024275235.1 Deltaproteobacteria bacterium | reverse complement strand
TTCTCCACCAAGAAGACGGGAACTGGTCTGGGGCTGGCTATTGCCAGCACGGTTATTGCCGATCATGACGGTTATCTGCGGGTTAAAGATAATCAGCCGCACGGAGCGCGTTTTATCATTGAATTACCCATCGTGGGCAGCGGCTGGCACAGCACTGGTGGTGGATGAGTAAGTTTTGGGGTACAACACTAAGGGGTACCTTGTTCACGGGCCGTAAAATAGAGGGCAGACACTGTGGGCTGCCCCTGGCGGAGCCCGCCAAAAAAATTATGGACAATAGAGATGAAAATTTTAATTGTTGATGATGAGGCCAGCATAGTTGAGTCTCTCTCCGGCATTATGCTTGATGAGGGATATACCCCTCTGGCGGCCGACTGCGGGGAGCGGGCTCTGGAGATTATCAGCGCCGAGCATGTTGATCTGGTGTTGATGGATGTCTGGATGCCGGGGCTTGACGGTCTTGAGACCCTGGCCAGGGTCAAGGAAAGCTACCCCCACCTGCCGGTAATTATGATCTCCGGGCACGGCAATATTGATACCGCGGTTCAGGCTACCAGGGCCGGGGCCTATGACTTCATCGAAAAACCACCGAGCTATGATAAAATAGTCCTTTCCATGAAGAACGCTCTGCATCTGTCACAGGTGGAAAAGGACAATCTTATATTAAGGCAGAAGGCGGATAAAAAATCGGAATTGACCGGCAGCTCCGAACCAATCCGCCAGTTAAAGGACAGTATAGCGAGGGTGGCTCCCACGGATGCCTGGGTGTTGATTACCGGGGAGCATGGCACGGGCAAGGAACTGGTGGCGCAGTCAATTCACCGTCTTTCGGCCCGCGGCGGTCGTCCCATGACTGAGATTAATTGTGCCGCTATTCCTGAAGAACTCATTGAAAGTGAACTTTTCGGTCATGAAAAAGGCTCTTTTACCGGAGCCAATACCAGCAAGCGCGGTAAATTTGATCTCGCTGACGGCAGTACCCTCTTTTTAGATGAGATTGCCGACATGAGCCTCAAGACCCAGGCCAAAATCTTACGGATTCTTCAGGAGCAGAAATTCGAGCGGGTGGGTGGTTCCAAGACCATTGCTGTTGATGTCCGGGTTCTGGCTGCCACGAATAAGGATTTGACGGCCGAGATCGCAGCTGGTAATTTTCGGGAAGATCTTTACTGGCGTTTGAATGTGGTACCCCTGGTGGTGCCGCCTCTGCGTGAGCGTCTTGGGGATTTGCCGGAGCTGGTGGCGGCCTTTGTCCGGGAGTTTTCCGGTAAGGGGGTGGGGGCCAAACATTTTACACCGGCGGCCCTGACCATGATGGCCCGGCATTTATGGCCGGGCAATGTCCGTGAACTGCGCAATTTTGTCGAACGGGTATTGATTATGACGGTCGAGGAGGAGGTGACGGAGGATATGGCGGCGCAGCTTCTCGGGCTCAGCGGGAGCGGCAGAAAAAATACGGCCGCGGCTTGCGGCCAGGATGTTGATGCTTATAGTGGATTGAGTTTTAAAGAGGCTAAAAGGCGTTTTGAGCAGGATTTTTTGCGGACTCGCCTAACGGCCAACGCTGGTAATATCTCCCGAACTGCTGAGCAGCTGGGAATGGAACGAAGTAATCTGCATAAAAAATTAAAGCAAGCCGGCGGGCGTGGAATTTAAAATCCCGCGGCCGGAAGGAAGAATAAAATATGAGCGATAAAAACCAGACTAATCTGCCGGATCAGAAGGCCTTGGAAAAAGAAATCGGTGATTATCTGTCCCGTAAATATGGTGATCGGATTAAAATTGTTTCGGCCGGGATGTTTCCCCAAATTGATGGAGAGGCTGAGGGGCAGCAGGCGGAAAACGGTGCGGCAGGTTTTAACTTTGATTTAAAACCTGAGGAACTGGTGGCCTATCTTGATGAATATGTCATTAAGCAGGATTGGGCCAAGGCCGTACTTGCCACCAAAATATGTACTCATTTCAACCGGATAAGGTTTATGGAGGAAAAAAACCGTTTCCCCGGTCAAGTCAGCGGCCGGGTGAAAAATAATATTCTTCTCATCGGCCCCACCGGAGCCGGTAAGACCTTTATGGTCAAGTTGATAGCTGATCTCCTTGGCGTACCATTTGTCAAGGCTGATGCCACCAAATTCAGCGAAACGGGTTATGTGGGCGGTGACGTAGAGGATATGGTGCGTGACCTGGTGCGGGCCGCGGATGATGATATCAGTCGGGCTCAGTACGGGATTATTTACGTGGATGAGATTGACAAAATAGCCCATCATTCGGGGCGCGGCGGCCTGGATGTCTCCCGCAGCGGGGTTCAGCGGGCCTTGCTGAAACCCATGGAAGAAACTGAGGTTGATTTGAAGGTGCCTCACGATATGGTTTCTCAGCTGGAGGCCATGGAACATTTCCGGGTTACGGGGAAGCGCAAGAAAAGGCTGGTTAACACCAGAAATATTCTCTTTATTATGAGCGGTGCCTTTGATGGTCTCGAGGAGATTGTCCATCGGCGGCAGCATAAAAAGACCATGGGCTTTGCCGGGCAGTTGACCAGTGTTAAGGCCGGCTCTGAATCTCTGGCTCATACCCGGGCTGAGGATTTGGTGGAGTTCGGTTTTGAAAATGAGTTCATCGGCCGTCTGCCCATTACCGCGGTGCTGGAGCCTCTGACGGTGGAGGATCTCAGCGCGATTTTGAAGAATGTTAACAGCTCGCTGCTGCTTGCCAAGCGGCAGGATTTTATGGTCTACGGCATTAAACTGGCCTTTGAGGACGAAGCGTTGTCCGCCCTGGCCCGTTTGGCGGCCCGGCAGAAAACCGGGGCTCGGGCCTTGGTCAGTGTGGTGGAAAACACCCTGCTGCCCTTTGAGAAGAAGCTACCTTCCACCAATATTAAATTTCTCACGGTGACGGCCCGTATGGTGGCTGACCCGGAGAAAGAACTCCAGCTTCTGCTTAAAAGCAGTAAGCGGCGTGAATTTCACCGTCGTCATTTTGAACAGGCCAGAAAGAAGCAGATTACTCGGTTGACTAAATTTTTCCGGGTCAAAAAGAGCGGCTGGCTGCGGGATAACGGGATGCGGCCGACCAAAACTCGAATTTCGCTGCTCTCCTCTTACGCCTTTGCCGAGAATATCAGCCCCAATGAGGCGTGTGAAGATTTTGTCAGGCTGGCGGGGCATCTGACCAGCTGGCAGGAAAAGATATTTAAACAATGCGGCAGCAGGGTCAGGTTCACCACCGAGGCGGTTGATTATTGTTTAGAGCAGGAACCTAAAAGCCCTGAAGGCCTGGACATTATCTGCGCTAAATTACTCAAGGCTATGGAATACGGCCTGAGTCTGCTGGAGCATGAGGGGCGTAGGCATGAAATCGCCATTACCAGTGCCGCCTTGCGGGATCCGGAGAAGTTTATAAATGAACTTGTTGAAAAGCAGATGGGATTATAAGCTACTCGCTTGGGTAAAGTCTGATGAATCACTAAAATAATAAACAGGAGGCATATAATGATATTCCCTGATTACCGGCCCCGCCGGTTAAGACAAAATGAAAATTTTCGAGCCATGGTGCGGGAGACCAGGCTTTCCCCTTCGCAATTTATTCTTCCCATCTTTGTGCAGACCGGCAAGAATATTAAGGAAGAGATCAGTTCCATGCCCGGTGTTTTTCGGCTGTCGGTGGATAAACTGGCCGCCGAGGCCAGGGACTGCCTTGCTGTCGGAGTGCGTAGTGTTATTCTCTTTGGACTGCCGGCCAGCAAGGATGCCACCGGCACTGGAGCCCATATTAAGGGCGGTATCGTCCAGCAGGCGGTACGGGAGCTGAAAAACGCCGCCCCTGAACTCATGGTGGTCACCGATGTCTGTCTCTGTGAATATACCGATCATGGTCATTGCGGCGTAATTATTAATGGAGAGGTGGATAACGATGCGACCCTGGAGATTCTGGCCAAGACGGCTCTTTCCCACGCCAGGGCCGGGGCGGACATGGTGGCACCCTCGGATATGATGGACGGCCGGGTGGCGGAGATCAGGGCTACTCTTGATGAAAATAATTACACCAATATACCCATCATGTCATACGCGGTTAAATACGCCTCTTCCTTTTACGGCCCCTTTCGGGAGGCGGC
Source organism: Deltaproteobacteria bacterium (assembly GCA_024275235.1). Classification (GTDB taxonomy): domain Bacteria; phylum Desulfobacterota; class Desulfobulbia; order Desulfobulbales; family VMSU01; genus JAADIV01. The sequence goes on along the minus strand of JAJRZN010000039.1, from coordinate 1,692 downwards.
GGACGGCGCTCCGCAATTCGGAGACCGGCGGGGTTATCAGATGGATCCTGCCAATGTCCGGGAGGCCTTCCGGGAGGCATCTCTTGATGTGGAAGAGGGCGCCGATATTATTATGGTTAAACCGGCTCTCTCGTACCTCGATATTATTTCCAAGATGCATGATGAGTTTGATCATCCCATTGCCGCCTATCAGGTCAGTGGTGAATACGCCATGATTAAGGCGGCCGCCGCCAATGGCTGGATAGACGGGGATAAGGTGATGATGGAGACCCTGCTCTCTATTCACCGGGCCGGGGCGGATATCATCCTGACCTATGCGGCCAAGGAGATGGCGCGGTTAATTAATAATTAGACAAATATGGAGTGCAGCTAAACAGTTACCAAGATTTAAAATCCGGCTCTCATAAGCAGGGTGTCGCCGCTGACTATTTCGGCGGCGGCACCTGCCATTTCTCTGGCCCGTTGGGCGACGATGGGGCATTTAGTGGTCAGGAGAAAATAAAGCGGCGGCCCGCTTTTGAGATGGCTCAGTGTTTCAAAATTTCCCTGTCCCTTGCTGATAATCAGATCGGCCTTCGCCATGGCCGCTTTAAACTCCCCGCTGCAGAGATTAAGCGGAGTGCCGGGGCAGTCCGTGCCGTTTGAAATGATCCGGCATATTTTGTCTAAGCCGCATAATCGGGCATCGGCGGGCAGGGCATCGTTGATAATCGGTTTTTCTTTCAGGGCCAGGGTAACCGTGCCGGGCAACAGCTCAATCAGCAGGCCGTCAAAGACAATTTCCCCGCAATTATCTCCGAGATAAAGAATATTCTCCGCTCCTTTTAAATCTTCTTTCAGCTGGGTGTAATCATCTATTGCCGGTGTCCGGCGCAGGCATTCATTAATAGTCTCATCCAGGTCAAAGTCATGGAGGGCGCCATGGTCAATAATATTACCGGCAATGGCGAAGAGAATGGCGGTGTAGAGTGGATCATGGGCGGCACTGATTGATTTTTGCGCCCTGTCCCTCAGACGCAGGGCGTGTTCATTACCCGTTTTTTTCAGTTTGGCGTAAGGATCTGGGTTTTCAGAGAGCCTGGCAATGAGGCGGTATAGTCGGATGGAATTTTCCGGCGGTGAAAGGCTGGGGTCTAAGCGAGGCAGGAGGGCGGCTGCTTCGCTTAGAATCCGGCGTTGTAATTCTTCAGAATCTGTCGCCAGCCGGGCGGTATTCAAGGCCTGGCGGTAGAGACAGACCAGGCAGTCCAATTCTGTCCGCATGGGTTTCATAGCAGATAATCCGTTTTGACGTTGTGGAGGGAGGCGAAGATATTAGCTTTATATAATGGATCACGCCGGTAGAGGGTTTTGAGGATATTGCGAACCTCGTCCCGCTTGTTATGATCGGCTCGCGGGCAGGGATTTTTCACCGGTGTTATGTCGGCCAGCCGGGCCAGTGTCCAGACTTCATCCTTACTCAGATAGGCCAGAGGGCGGATAAGGGTGAGGAGGCCCTTGAACAGCTTCTGAGCGGGACGCATGGTGCTTATATTGCCGCTGTAAAGCATATTGATGAACAGGGTCTCGATGATGTCGTCCATATGATGGCCCAGAGCCAGGCTCTGGCAATTATGCTCGCGGGCCAGTTCAAAGAGCCGGCCGCGCCGCCGCCGGGCGCAGCGGTAACAGGTTATATCGTCGTCCTGGGTT